>VSQE01000058.1 GCA_009775705.1 Prevotellamassilia sp. | reverse complement strand
ATACAAAAAGTAAGCCCAACTTCTGCCGTTCAGGAAGTTGGACTCGCCTTTTTATGGTTTAGCGGACAGTAATAATTAATTATATCTATCGCTACTCTGGTCTGTGGTTCCTTACCTGCACAGAACAGAACTGGCTCCGTGGATTTATTCATGGGTGTAGACTTTAATTACAGAGACATCTGGCTCAACAATCGCGTATATGACGTGCTGGTCAATCTGACACCCGGCATCCGCTGGAACATGGGCCACCGTTGGCAAACTGCCGCACAGGTATATGTGCCAATCGTCAACCAATATGGAGACCGATATAAGAATGTCCGCCTGAACATGGCAGTGCTTTCCCGTCAGATGGCCGTCGGGAAGCATTGGAAGATGAAAATCTCAGGAGGGCTGTTCGGGGCGGAACGCTATGGGCTGGATTGGAAAAACATGTTTATCATTTCCCCTTGGCTGGCCGTAACGGCACAAGCGGGCCTGACCGGTTACTGTTCGATGACAGCAGGCTGGCAGGCAAGCCATACCATGCGACGGTTTACGGCACAAATTGGTCCGGAAATATATCTTCATCCGTGGAATACGGGTATCTCCGTGCGCGCGGGCCGCTATATTTATGGGGATTACGGCATAACCGGCGAGTGCTTCCGCCATTTCAGACATGCCAGTATCGGGTGCTACGCCTTGTACAGCAACAAAGGAAAAGAAGATGCAGGCTTCAAAATCATTGTCATGCTTCCTCCTTACAAACGTTCGGACCACAAAGTCAGAGTGCGTCCGGCCAGCAACTTCCGTCTGACCTACAGCATCGAGGCCGACAACTATGCGGCCAGCTCCTACAGCACGGATCCGGAACAGAACGAGCGCGAAGGCTGGTTCGACCGCGACTTGCTGCCGTGGGGCCCGGAAACCATGCCCTCGGATTATTCCATCAAAGAACGAAAGGAGGAAGAAAGAGAATGAAACTCCGCATCCTTATTTTCCTATTTGTCCGTATCTTTCTTCTATCCATACCGGCATCCGCACAACTATATACCGGTATGTCCGGACTAATCCATACTCCCTGCGCAGACATGGGGCAAGAAGGAGATGTAAGAATCGGGAGCTACTTCCTCAACAAGCATTTTCTTCCGGAGCATAACGGCAGCACTTTGTTTCAATACGAGGGAAAGATGTATCATACGGCAGACTTTTATCTGTCGGCGACTCCTTTCCGCTGGATAGAAATAGGCTATACGTTCACATTGCTCAAGACTTTGGCCGAAGGGCACGACCAGCCTAAATTCAACCAGAAAGACAGATATTTTTCCATCAAGATCAATCCTTTGCGCGAAGGACCCTGGTGGCCGGCCATTGCAATCGGGGCAAACGACTTCCTGACAACTCCCACCCAGAGCTACTCCGCATCCATTCCCAATGCCGCCTATTTCAGAAACTACTACATTGCTGCTACCAAACATTTCAAACCTTCGGGACATGACATAGGCGTTCATCTGGCTTACCGTTACAGCCCGGTAGAGTATTTCAGTGAGAAATGGGGAGGGATGACAGGCGGTGTGACCTGGCAACCCAAATGGGTGCCCTTCTTGCGCGCCATCGCAGAATATACCGGCAACGAAATAAATGTAGGAGCTGACTGTCTGCTGTGGAAACACCTGTTTTTGCAAACAATCCTACAGAACGGGACATATATGTCAGGAGGAATCTGCTTCCAGATGAATCTATTTTAGAACAGATAACTATTTATGTTTTATTAAAATTTATAAAGAATGAAAAATTACTTGAGAATCGGAGCATCTGCGCTCCTTGGAGCTGCGCTGACATTCGGCGTAAGTTCTTGCTGTGACGAAGATCCGGATTACGGGAATGTAACCCCTCCCGTTGTAGCTGCTGTCCACAACATCAGCGGTTCAATTGCCGGCATTGACGGTCTGGGTATATCCGGAGCAACCGTGACCATGGGCGGTACCGCCGACGCAACAGCCACAACGGATGAAAACGGATATTTTGTTTTTGAAAATGTGGCAGTGGGCACTTACAGCCTCAAAGTAACCGCCGAAGGCAAGATATCTCAGGAAACTTCGGTAGAAGTAACTGAGGCCGGCAACGGAAAAAATGTGGTATGGAACGTAATGCTTGCCAGCGAGGAGTCCGTAACCAATATTGAAGTAGGCACCGAAGGCGGTGAAGGAGAAGTTGTGACCGAGGCACTTGCCACCAACAAACTGGCGGAAATCCCCGTGGAAGTGGAAGTTCCCGCCACCTCTTTGAACAAAGAGGCCACCATCGAGGTTTCTCCCATCTACTCTGAATCCGAAGCCGTCCGGGCCGTCAAAGGCCTCTTCAGGGCTTCGTCCGCCACGGAGAAAACTCTCGTATTGGGTGCTAAACTGAGTTGTTCGGACCCGACAGTCAGAATTGACCACCCCATGGACCTCACATTCAATGTGGATGAAGCAACCACTACCGAAGTGAAAGCCCAGAAGTATTCCAACGGACAATGGGTGGATGTTCCCGTCCGCATGGAAGAGGGCAAGGTTATTGTTTCGGCCGATGAATTTACGTCCTACGGACTGTTCGCCACCATCAACTTCGAAATCAAAAGCAGTAACGCCCCCATAGCCTTCCGCCAGAATGTATGGGACAACCTTTACGGAAACAATGACATGTATGTGGGCACAGCTTCCTATGAGTATCAGATAGGTATGAACGTCAGCACCGAAGGCACGACAGTATTCACCGCCCTGCTTATTGAAACATTGGCACGCCGCTTCGGTGCCGCTTCCTATACCACTACCGGAAACTATCCCATGAATGTAACGCTTCCCGTCGGTACCAAACTCCAGATTTCCGGTGTCCAGCAGATCAATACAGTCACCGCATCTGTCGGCGAGAAAAGTGTCAGCGGAACACAATACGGTGACGTTACCATCGCCGTAGCAACCTCCAACCGTCAGCATACGGGAGGCGGCTCCAAACAATAACAACCGATAATTGCAAAGCACACACCAAATGGTCCGGCAGTTCTTTCAACAAGAAAGGACTGCCGGATTTTTCAATGAAAGATTCTCCTGCAACAAAGAAGCAATTCATTGCCCGTTTTTTACACCCGTTGTAAAAGTTTTTACATGCCTTGTAAAACTTTTTACACGCCTTGTAAAAAATCCTGACTGTATCGCCCCGACTTCGATTGACTGCCCGGAGAATATCCCACCCTGCCGAAAGTTTCCCCAGTTCAGGTTATCCCTCGTTGGGATTGACTGGATATCAAAAACAGGAAGAACAAATCAGACTCTTTGCCGGAACACATATACTTTCTTGTCCGGCAGATCCCGAACTTCCTCACGCACGATATGGGAAAGACCGGCAATGTCGTGTACACTGCCATCCGGCGCAAGAATTCCGATACCTTCACTCGAAACACTATACATTTCATTCTTCACAGTCCGGGTAGTAACAAAATAGTCTGCATCTTCTACCGGAATACCCATCTCCCGGGCAATCTCAGACTTGTGTTCCCCCATCAGTTCCTCCGGAATGTCACTGTCATAAATGTCCACTTTGAACAGACGGCGGTTGATGAAACCGGATGACAACGTACTCAATATCTTGTCCGGATGCCGCTGCCATACTTTCAGGGCACAGAGAATATCACTGTCATCCAACTGAGCGTAATAATCCAGTCCGGTACTTTCACGGAAAGAAAAAGAGTCAACATCATTGTACAGGAAATAACGCAAAGCCGGCGAACAGAATACCGTCTCGCCCTGAGAGGACAGATATTTGGCCCTTTTCAGGGCTGATCTCAGCACCTCTTCGGCCGAGACTACCGTCTTGTGCAGATAAACCTGCCAGTACATCAATCGACGGGCCATCAGGTAATTCTCCACCGAATAAAGGCCTTTGGCATCAATGACGATGCGGTCGTCCGCGACATTCATGGTGCGGATGAGCCTTGCCGCACCGATGTTTCCCTCGCGGACACCCGTATAGAAACTGTCCCGGCAGAGATAGTCCAGCCGGTCTACATCCAGCTGGCTGCAAATCAGATCGTGTATGAAACGCTTATGGTATCCGTCCGTAAAAATCTTTATCGCCAGATTCAATGCTCCACGCATCTCGGCGTTGATGCGTTCCATCATCAGAAGAGAAATATCCTCGTGCGAGATGTCCCGGATCAGGACCTTCTCCAAGACATGGGAATAGGGTCCGTGCCCCACATCGTGAAGAAGGATTGACGCCAAGGCACCTTCCTTCTCGGAATCAAACAGAAAAACGCCCTTTTCCGTCAATGTGATAAAAGCCTCCTGCATCAGATGGAAAGCCCCCAGGGAATGCTGCTTGCGGGTGTGTTGAGCGCCCGGATAGACCGTAGCGGACATTCCGAGCTGACGGATACGGTCCATACGTTGAAAAAAGGGATGCGCAAGAATGTCTGCCAGCAAACCGCGGGGTACCGGGATAAAGCCATATACAGGGTCGTTGATGATCAATCGGTCGGAATACATATTTTTTCAAGAATAAATCAGATCAGGTACTTTCGGCAACAAAATTAGTAAATTCTGAAAATAAATGTGTACTTTTGTCCCTATCATTAAAAAGCAAGACTGACATGCTGACAATCAAACAAATCACAGATGACAAAGAAGCCGTTATCCGCGGCTTGGAAAAAAAACATTTTGAAGGTGCGCGCAAAGCCATCGAAAGCGTACTTGCCATTGACAATAAACGCAAAGCCGCCCAGGCCGAACGCGACAGACTGCTTTCAGAAATCAACTCCCTCTCCAAAAGCATCGGTGCATTGATGAAGGAAAAGCGACAGGAAGAGGCCGAGACAGTAAAGAAACGCGTGTCTGAGATAAAGGAACAGACGAAAGTGCTTGAAGAAGAGGTGAAGAATGCCGAGGAAGAACGCAAGCAACTGCTCTATACCATCCCCAATGTTCCCTACGACCTCGTTCCCGAAGGAAGAACTGCCGAGGAGAATCAGGTCGTGAAAACCGGAGGACCTGCCGCCGAGGATCTCCCCTCGGAAGCATTGCCCCACTGGGAACTGGCTAAGAAATACAATCTGATAGACTTTGATTTGGGCGTAAAAATCAGCGGAGCCGGATTCCCTGTATACATTGGCATGGGTGCCCGCCTGCAACGGGCCCTCATCAATTTCTTCCTGGACGAAGCCCGTGCGGCCGGCTATACCGAGATCATGCCTCCCACGGTAGTGAATGCCGCTTCGGGATACGGAACGGGCCAGTTGCCGGACAAGGAAGGACAGATGTACCATGCCGAGGCGGACGATCTTTATCTGATCCCCACGGCCGAAGTTCCTGTAACCAACATCTATCGCGATGTCATCCTTAACGAAAAAGACCTGCCCGTCAAGAACTGTGCCTACACACAATGCTTCCGCCGCGAAGCCGGCTCCTACGGCAAGGATGTGCGCGGCCTGAACCGTCTGCACGAATTTTCAAAAATCGAGATCGTACGCATCGACACTCCCGAACATTCCCGCGAATCACACGAGGAGATGCTGGCCCATGTGGAAGGACTGCTTCAGAAACTTGAACTGCCCTACCGCATACTCCGTCTCTGCGGCGGCGACATGAGCTTCACCGCAGCCTTGTGCTATGACTTTGAAGTATACAGCGAGGCACAGCACCGCTGGCTGGAGGTGTCTTCGGTCTCCAATTTCGACAGCTATCAGGCCAACCGCCTGCAATGCCGTTACAAGAACGCCGACAAAAAGATCCAGTTGTGCCACACGCTCAACGGTTCCGCGCTGGCCCTGCCGCGCATCGTGGCCGCCCTGCTCGAAGATTTCCAGACTCCCGAAGGAATACGCATTCCCAAAGCCTTGCAGCCGTACATGGGATGCGACATGATTCGATGACCCGGATTTTCTGAGAGAACGGAGCACCCGGACAAGATTCAAACGGTTCTCGCTGAAACACCGAGAGCCGTTTCCATATATGACCGATAGTATTAACATTCAACGACAAGACAAATATGTACACAGTAGACGAACTGAACGACCAACT
Organism: Prevotellamassilia sp.; assembly: GCA_009775705.1. Classification (GTDB taxonomy): domain Bacteria; phylum Bacteroidota; class Bacteroidia; order Bacteroidales; family Bacteroidaceae; genus Alloprevotella. The sequence continues at coordinate 10,074 of VSQE01000058.1, read as the reverse complement.
GATAGACCTGGCTTTTTCCGAAGACATCGGCGACGGCGACCATACCACCCTTTGTTGCATCCCCGAGGATGTCATGGGAAAATCCAGACTGCTCATCAAGGAAGACGGAATCCTGGCCGGCATCCGTATCGCCAAAGAGATATTCCACCGTTTCGACCCCTCGATGCAGGTTGAAGTCCTCATTGAGGACGGTACCCGCGTAAAGCCCGGAGATGTGGCAATGGTAGTCAGCGGAAAAGTCAGAAGCCTTTTGCAGACGGAGCGTCTGATGCTCAACGTGATGCAGCGCATGAGCGGCATTGCTACCATGACCGCACGATATGTGGAACGTTTGCAAGGAACCCGCACGCGCGTGCTGGATACCCGGAAGACTACTCCCGGCATGAGAATGCTCGAAAAGGAAGCCGTCAAGATAGGTGGCGGCGTGAACCATCGCATCGGCCTGTTCGACATGATTCTGCTGAAGGACAACCACGTGGACTTCTGCGGAGGCATCGCCAACGCTCTTGACCGCTGCGCCGCCTACCAGAAAGAGAAAAACCTGAACCTGAAAGTGGAAATAGAAGTCCGGTCCTTCGACGAGATACGCCAGGTAATGGAACATGGGGGAGCGGACCGCATCATGCTGGACAACTTCTCCGTAGAGAATACACGCAAAGCTGTGGAAATGATCGGCGGGAAATTTGAAATCGAATCCAGCGGAGGCATTACCATCGACACCATGCGGGAATATGCGGAATGCGGCGTAGACTATATCTCTGTCGGTGCCCTGACCCATTCCGTAAAAGGACTGGACATGTCTTTCAAGGCCTGCTAAGCAAAAAGGACAATATGAAGAATACATTAACAAACAAAATCGCGGCGGCCCTTCTGACCCTGTCGGCATGGACAGCCGCTATGACGGATGCCGACGCCTGCACCAGTTTTCTCGTAGGAAAGAACGCTTCGTCCGACGGCTCCACGTTCATCACCTACAACGCAGACGACTACGGCATGTACGGCCGTCTGCTCTATTATCCGGCAGCCCGCCATCCCAAAGGAGCCATGCGGCGCATCGTGGACGGCGACACCAACCATTATCTCGGAGAAATACCCGAAGCGGAAGAGACCTATTCCGTGATAGGTAATATCAATGAGTATCAGGTGGCCATCACCGAAACCACCTTCGGAGGACGGCACGAACTGGCGGACACCACCGGAACGATAGACTACGTAAGTCTCATGGCACTGGGGCTGCAACGGGCCCGAACGGCGCGCGAGGCCATCCGCGTCATGACCTCTTTGGTGGAGAAGTACGGGTATGCCAGCGAAGGTGAATCCTTCTCAATAGCCGATCCCGAGGAGGTATGGATCATGGAAATGATCGGAAAAGGCAACGAGAAAGGAGCCGTCTGGGTTGCGGTCCGCATCCCAGACGACTGCATAGCGGCCCACGCCAACCAAAGCCGGATCCACCGCTTCAACATGAAGGACAAGCAAAACGTCATGTACTCGAAAGATGTCATCAGTTTTGCCCGGAAAAAAGGCTATTTCAACGGAAAGGACGCCGACTTCTCTTTCGCCGACGCCTATGCTCCGGCAGATTTTTCCGCCGTGCGTTTTTGCGAGGCACGCGTATGGAGTTTCTATAACAAATGGGTGGAAGGCATGGACAAATACCTTGACTCCGTAGACGGGAAGCACATAGGCTCCGCCGAGCCCATGCCCCTCTACTTCAAACCCAAGCAGCGCCTTTCGCTGCGCGACGTGATAGACAGCAATCGGGATCATTACGAGGGAACTCCTTTCGACATCACGCACGATGCCGGAGCCGGCGTATATGGAGCCCCCTATCGCCCCACACCGCTGGTATGGGAATACAAAGGAAAAAAATATTTCAACGAACGCCCTATTTCCACCCAGCAGACCGGCTTCACGGTCGTGGCACAGATGCGCGCCTCCCTGCCCCGCCAGATCGGCGGTGTCCTGTGGTTTGGCAACGACGATCCCAACATGGTGGCCTATACCCCTGTCTATTGCTGTGCCGACCGCGTTCCCGAGTGCTATGCGGACGGAACGGCCGATGCCGTCACTTTCTCCTGGAAATCGGCTTTCTGGGTATGCAACTGGGTGGCCAATATGGTCTACCCGCGCTATTCACAACTATTCCCAAGCCTGAAAGCAGTGCGCGACGAATTGCAGGACTCCTATTCGGCCCGCCAGTCTGAAATTGAAAAGAAAGCCGGCGAGCTATACAGTGCAGAGGCCCCCGAACAAGTCCGGAAATACCTGACAGACTACTCCGTGGAATGTGCGCAGAGCATGCTGAATCTTTGGAAAGAACTGGGTGAATACCTGATTGTGAAATACAACGACCAGACCGTGAAACCCGAAGAGAACGGCCATTTCCTGTGTACACCCGACAACCTGGGAGAGCGCCCGTTGCGCCCGGGCTTCGATGAGCGATACAAGGAAATCATCATCCGCGAAACCGGCGACAAGTATCTGGTACCTTGAATGAAAGATTATCCTTAAATTACACTATAGGGCTGCGTCAAAACAGGCGCAGCCTTTTTTGTAACTGTAAAAAACAAGACTCTACAGACATGATATGAAGAAAACATATTTCTCTGTTTTTCGAAAAAAACAATGTTGTCTCATAGTTTTTTGCTAACTTTGTCCCATAGACATAGCAAGCTGGGGGTGCCGGACATTCGTCCGTGCTGAGATCATACTCCGCGAACCTGCAACGGGTAATGCCGGCGAAGGGATGCTTGTGAAAACAAGAATTTTTATAGCATGTAGAAATGGTTCCAATACAGTTTATCACACATTTCACAGAGCGCATATCCTATGAGGAATCGGCCCTGCTGGCCCTTCAGGGCGGTTGCCGCTGGATTCAGCTGCGCATGAAGAACGAACCGGACGAAACGGTAGAGCCGATAGCCCTGCGCCTGCAAAAGGCCTGCCGGGAGGCCGGTGCCACCTTCATCATTGACGACCGCGTCCGGCTGGTGAAAAAAATAAAGGCAGACGGAGTACACCTCGGGAAAGAGGACATGCCCGTGGCCGAAGCCCGCCGCTTTCTGGGAGAAGAATTTCTGATCGGCGGCACGGCCAATACGGCCGATGACGTGCTCCGCCTGAAACGGGAAAGCGCCGACTACGTGGGCTGCGGACCGTTCCGTTTCACAACGACCAAACAGAAACTTGCGCCGATTCTCGGTCTCGAAGGCTACCGGACCCTCATGCACCGTCTGGCCGTAGAGAACCTGTCCATTCCCGTCTGCGCCATCGGCGGAATCACGCTGGCAGACATCCCCGAAATTCTGGCAACAGGCGTGCGAGGCATAGCCGTAAGCGGCAGCATCCTGAACGCTGCGGATCCCATACAGGCCATGCGCGATTTCATCGCAGCCGATTCGTAAAACATCTAAGATACAGAGAATAAATTCAAGAAAATATGGAACAGCAAATGCGTATAAAATATCCGGGCAGCGAAAAGGTCTATCTTCCGGGCCAGCTCTTTCCGGACATTCGTGTGGGTATGCGGCGTGTCAACCTGACCCCAACCGTCGCGAAAGACGAGAACGGAACAAAACACTTTCAGGAGAATGCTCCGGTCATGGTCTACGACACAAGCGGCCCCTTCAGCGACCCCTCCGTCGAAATCGACCTGCACAAAGGACTGCCCCGCCTGCGCGAGGCATGGATTCTGGCCCGCGGAGGCGTAGAAAAACTCACGGAATACTCTTCGGAATACTGTCGCGAACGCATGGCAGATCATCGGTTGGATTCCCTTCGCTTCCAACACACCACCCTTCCCTACAGGGCGAAAGCCGGCGCACGCATCACCCAGATGGCACTGGCAAAACAGGGAATCATCACGCCGGAAATGGAATATGTGGCCATCCGCGAGAACATGAACTGCAAAGAACTGGGCATCCTCTCGCACATCACTCCGGAATTTGTGAGAAATGAGATAGCGGAAGGCAGAGCCGTCATCCCAGCCAACATCAACCATCCGGAAGCGGAGCCCATGATTATCGGCCGCAATTTCCAGGTCAAGATAAATACGAACATCGGCAATTCCGCCACCACCTCCGGCATTGAGGAGGAAGTGGAGAAAGCCGTATGGAGCTGCAAGTGGGGAGGAGACACCATCATGGACCTGTCAACAGGCGCCAACATACACGAGACCCGCGAATGGATTGTCCGAAACAGTCCCGTTCCCGTCGGAACCGTGCCCATGTATCAGGCAATGGAAAAAGTCCGGGGCATAGCCAAAAACCTGACGTGGGAACTCTATCGCGACACGCTCATCGAGCAATGCGAACAGGGAGTGGACTATTTCACCATCCATTGCGGCATCCGCAGGTGCAACATCCACCTCTCACAAGGACGCATGACCGGCATGGTGAGCCGCGGCGGAAGCATCATCTCGGAATGGTGTCTGCAAAATGACAAAGAGAGTTTCCTCTATGAGCATTTCGACGACATCTGCGACATCTGCGCCCGCTATGACGTTGCCATCTCCTTAGGCGACGGCCTGCGGCCCGGCTCCATTTATGACGCGAACGACGCGGCCCAGTTTGCCGAACTGGACACCATGGGCGAACTGGTTGAACGCGCCTGGGCAAAGGACGTGCAAGCCTTCATCGAAGGCCCCGGACATGTACCGATGCACAAGATCCGCGAAAACATGGAACGGCAGATCGAGAAATGCCACGGTGCCCCGTTCTATACGCTCGGGCCGCTCGTCACGGACATCGCTCCGGGCTACGACCATATAACAAGCGCCATCGGTGCCGCGCAAATCGGCTGGCTCGGGACGGCCATGCTCTGTTATGTCACACCCAAAGAACATCTTGCCCTGCCCGACCGGGAAGACGTACGCACCGGTGTCGTCACCTACAAACTGGCGGCACACGCCGCAGACCTGGCCAAAGGGCATCCCGGAGCGCAAATCCGCGACAATGCCCTGTCGAAAGCCCGCTACGAATTCCGATGGAAAGACCAGTTCAACCTGAGCCTTGACCCCGACCGCGCCCTTCAATACTATAAGGAGGCACATTACGAAAACGGGGAATTCTGCACCATGTGCGGGCCCAACTTCTGTGCCATGCGCATTTCGCACCGGCTGAAGGACTGCACCGAATAAAGGCACATATCTTTTTAGACAAAAACAAACATTCACAACATAAGCATACGGAAAAATGATTGAAACACAAGTGTCGGCTGGAATAATCAGCACCTATTTTGAGAAAATGCAGGACTGCCTGGATCTGGATGTCGCCATCGTCGGCGGCGGTCCGTCGGGAATAGTAGCCGCCTACTATCTGGCAAAAGCCGGTCTGAAAGTAGCCCAATTCGACCGCAAGCTATCGCCGGGCGGAGGCATGTGGGGCGGTGCCATGATGTTCAACCAGATTGTCATTCAGGAAGAAGCCCTGCCTATTGTCAAGGATTTCGGCATCAATTATAAGGAATGGCAGAACGGCCTGTACACAATGGACTCCGTGGAGAGTACGGCTTCCCTGCTCTATCACGCCGTCCATGCCGGAGCCGTGGTATTCAACTGCTACTCCGTGGAAGACGTTGTCTACAAGAACCATGTTGTCAGTGGCGTGGTGGTAAACTGGACCCCGGTGCTGCGCGAGGGGCTGCACGTAGATCCGCTTAACATCATGGCCAAATGCGTGATAGACGGAACGGGACACGACTCTGAAATCTGCCGGACGGTGGCCCGCAAGAACGGTGCCCGCCTCAACACCGAAACCGGAGAAGTCATCGGCGAACGCTCATTGGACGTACAGGTGGGCGAAGCGGAAGTGGTCAACGGAACCAAAGAAATCTACCCCGGACTGTATGTCTGCGGCATGGCGGCCAGTGCCGTAAGCGGAACTCCGCGTATGGGACCGATCTTCGGAGGAATGCTGCTCAGCGGCAAAAAGGTGGCCGACCTTATCATCGAAAAACTCAAAAAGTAACATAGTTCTTATTACCGGGAAAAGGATGACGGCCCCCAGGTGTCGCCATCCTTTCCCCATAAAAAAAGAAAGGGAATGGAGAATCTGTGGTTCTTATTCTGCAAGGGAGATCTCTTGCTGACTATGGAAAACACGATACCGCGCGGCGCACAATCTCCCGTACCGCTCGAAGCATGGCATACGGTCCACCGTATCTGCACCGTAGAAGGGAAACAATGTCTGGCCGCCCGGATGGACAGCCCTTATACGGGGACGGAATACAAGATGACCGGCCTGCGTCCGGCCTTCGATGTTCTGCCTTCCCGGCTGTACGCAATAGCAGGCAAGGCTCAGGAAATTCTCTATTGGGATTCGTGTACCCGCTTCTGCGGAGTATGCGGTGCCCCCATGAAACTGCACACCGACATCTCCAAAAGATGTATCAACTGCGGCAAAGAAGTATGGCCGCAGCTGGCAACAGCCATTATTGTAGCCGTAACACGCGGCCCGGAAATTCTGATGGTTCAAAGCCTCAAATTCCGCGGCGACTATTACGGACTGGTGGCCGGCTTCGTCGAAACCGGCGAAACTCTGGAAGAGTGCGTCCATCGGGAAGTGATGGAGGAAACCGGCATCAGGGTCCGCAATATACGCTACTTCGACAGCCAGCCCTGGCCCTACCCCTGCGGTCTCATGATAGGTTTCAAGGCCGAGTACGACGGAGGAGAACTATGCCTGCAACGTTCGGAATTGAAAAAAGGCGGATGGTTTACCCGAGAGACCATGCCGGCCATTCCGGGAAAAGTGAGCCTGGCCCGCAGACTGATTGACGATTGGCTGGAGTCATCTTTGAATAGCCGACCCAATTGTTTCCTTTAAATCCCCAAACACAAAACTGCCATGATAAGTCTACAACGCATCCGGGATTCCCGCACAGAGGATTACCGCTTCATGGAATCCCTCATCGTCCAGTCCTTTCCAGTAGAGGAATACCGCGAATTGCATGAGTTACGCCGCGTGACCGAAAAGACGGAGATTTTCCACAACAACATCATTCTCGACGGAGCGGAGCGCGTCGGACTGCTCACATTCTGGGATTTCGGAGCCTTCTATTACATTGAACATTTCGCCACACTTCCCTCCTGCCGCAACCGGGGACACGGCCAATCGGCCATGAACCACCTCCTCTCCCAACTCCGTTCTCCCGTTGTCCTTGAAGTGGAACCGCCCGACTGCGAACTGGCGTGCCGGCGCATCGGATTCTACAGCCGACTCGGATTCCGGCTTTGGAAGAACGAATACAGGCAGCCTCCCTACCGGCCCGGACAAACATGGCTGCCCCTCTGCCTGATGGCACACGGCAACCTGTCAGCGGAGCGCGATTTCAGTACCGTCGCAGCCCGCATTCACAAGGATGTGTACAACGTTTAACGTTACTTCACCATACGCTTGAAGAAAAGATCTCTCAGTTTCACGCTGCGGGCATAGATATAGCCCCCCGAGAGCGAGTTTCCGTCTAACCGGTTCCGAAGAGACCGGCCGTCACTGTCGGAAAGATGCACATACAGCACGAAGTTTTCGGTTTCCTCCCGCACAGAGTCGATAACCACAACGAGGCTGCCGGCCATGGTCTGGTCAATCCCCACGGTGTCTCCGGCTTGCAGGCCAACGCTTTCCTTACGGGGCACATACACCTTCATCCCGCCCTCATCGGAAAGCACGAGGGTGGCCATTGCCTTTGTCCTCAGCTCAAAACTGTTCAGAATGTACAAGGTTCCCGCAAACATGACCGCCAGGATCGTGGGAATACCGAAACGGAGCAGATATTTTTTCATAAGTCCGGGCAATTTCAGTCGGCCAGCTCCAGCTGGTTCTTCACAAGTTCGTAATAATATCCTTTTCTCTTCACCAGTTCCGCATGGGTGCCGCTCTCCACCACACGCCCGTGACGCAACACAATGATGTTGTCGGCACTCCGCACCGTGCTCAGACGGTGGGCAATGACAATGCGGGTGCGCCCTCTGAACAGCCGGTCCAGGTTGTCCGTAATCTGCCGCTCGTTCTCCGCGTCTAACGAGGACGTCGCCTCGTCCAGCATCAGGTAGAGCGGGTTCTTGTAGACGGCACGCGCTATCATCATGCGCTGCCGCTCTCCGCCGCTCACGCCTATGCCCTCACTGCCTATCTTCGTCTCCACTCCCAAAGGCAACCCGTCCACGTAATCGGACAGACAGGCGGCTTCCACTGCTTCCCGCAGGCGGCCTTCGTCCTCCGGCTCACCCAGCAGAATATTGTTGCGTATCGTGTCGGAGAAGACGAAGTTGTCCTGCATCACAATACCGGAAGCCATGCGCACCGACTTGGCCGTATACTCCGACAAGGACCTTTCGCCTAACCGTATCGTGCCCGATGTGGGAACGTAGAACTTCAGCAGCAGTTTCATCAGGGTGGTCTTGCCACTGCCGCTCTCCCCCACTATCGCGGTCATACAGCCCGCCGGGATGCGGAACGTCACATCGTCAAGGGCCGGTTTGCCGATACTGCCGGTATAGCTGAATGTGAGGTGTTCGATGTGGAAATCCAAGGGCGGTGCATCCCGTTCCAGCACTGCCTGCCGGCGGCTGTCCTCGTCCTGGCACAGGTGCACCTCCTCCGAACGCTCCAGACTGATCTTCGCATCCTGAAACTGTTGCAGGAAACCTATCAGCTGCGACAGGGGACCGTTCACCTGCCCTATGATGTTAGAGATGCTCATCATCATGCCCAGCGTAAGATTGCCGTCCACCACCTCTGCCGCAATCCAGCAGGTGATGAAGATGTTGCGCAGCTGTCCTATGACCGTGAAACCCGTGTCCTGTATCTGCCCCAAACGCAGCGACCGTTGGCTCATGCGATACTGCCGTTCCTGCATGTCGTGCCACTCCCCTATCTTATAGTCTTCATAAGCGTTGAGCTTGATGTCCGTAATCCCCGACATCAGTTCATACAGCTTGTTCTGCGTCAGGGCGCTCAAGCGGAACTGTTCGTAGTCAAGTGCCTTGCGACGACGAAAGAAATAGGTCATCCACAACGTGCTGGCGGCAGTAAGCAGCAGATAGGCCAGCAGAATGACCGGACTGTACCACCCGATGACCACGAGCAACACCGGCGCCGAAAGGAGCGAGAAAAAAGTCTGCACCGTGCTCTGCGTCACGAAGCCCTGCAAACGTCCGTGGTCGCCCAGACGTTGCTGGTAATCGCCCACGCTTTTGGTCTCGAAGAAGGTCATGGGCAGGCGCAGCAGCTTCGTCAGGTAGTCGCTCAGGATGCGGATGCTGATACGTGTACCCATGTACAGACTTACCCAACTGCCTATCAGATTCATGGAGAAAGAGCCTACAAACAGGAACACCTGCGCCAGCATGATGCTCAGGATCAGGCTCATGTTACGCATCCCGATGCCATCGTCCACCAGTGCCTGCGTCAGAAAAGGCGTAACTAACGAGAGTACGATGCCCGCCAGCATCCCGAAGGACATCTGCGCCATCTCCCATTTGAACGGCCATACGTATTTGCGGGCGAAGCGCACCAGGCTGTGCTTTTCCTTCACTGCCTTCTTCCCGTAGAAAGCCGCCATAGGCTCCAGGGCTATCACCACCCCCTTTTCCCCGTTCAGCCAGTAGCTCCCGAAACTCTTTTCCGAAAAGGTGTGCATCCCGTAGGCGGGATTGGCCACCCGGTAGTGCCACTCCCCGCTCCAGCGACTCCGGCGCGTCTCGCAGAGCACCACAAAATGATTCTGCTCCCAGTGCAGGATGGCGGGCAGCGGGCATTTTTCGCGCAGCTGTTCCAGCGTCATCTCAAATGTCGCACTCTCCATCCCTATCTCTTCGAGCGCATGGCGGATGCCCGCTACGCTCACTCCCTCGCGCGTCAGATGGGACAACGAACGCAGGTAAGACAGCGGATAATCCTTCCCATAGGCCGAGGCCACCATGCGGATGCAGGCCGGCCCGCAGTCCATCTGGTCAAACTGACGGGTAAATTTCAATCGGGCCATACAGTCTTACTTATTGCCGGTCCCTCTTGGGCTTGATGTTCAGGCGGTAGATGACGTGTGCCATGAAGTAGTTGGGGATGGTATTGT
>VSQE01000057.1 GCA_009775705.1 Prevotellamassilia sp. | reverse complement strand
TAGGGCTGACTCCTGCAATAGGTGTCAGCCCTAATTTTTCAATCGCTCAAAAAAAGTTTAGCGGACAGTAATAATAACAAATATAAGGTACACGCTACCACTGCCAAACAAAAAACTACAGGTCTGACAACTCATATAAACCACAAAAGCCGTAAAAAAGACGGTATTTGTTAATTTTTCAACGAGAATATCTCTTTGATATGGGAATTTTATATATCTTTGCGCGAAGAAACGGATTCTCTCTGATATTGCGATAAAAGCGATGCGTATGAATATACATTTACAAACAAATAAAAATATGAGAAAGTTAATGTTTGCACTTGCATTGGTAGGACTTTCCACCTCTGCAACAGCTCAGGAAACAGAAGTTCCGAGCAAAAAGTACAGTGTTGCCACTAATTCTTTTTGGGCCAACTGGTATGTATCTGCCGGTGCCAATTATAATGCAGCTTACAGTTCGCAGGATTTCGGAGTAAGCAGAAATCCTTTCAGCGACAAGCGCGGAACCTTTGGTTTTGAAGTAGCTGTCGGCAAATGGTTCACCCCGGGTCTGGGTCTCCGCACAAAATTTCAGGGCATCGGAATGAAGCGCGTTGACCCCAATCATCAGAGCACATTTGACTATTGGAATCTGCACGAAGACGTAACCTTCAACCTCTCCAACATGCTGTTCGGTTACAACGAAAAACGCGTATGGAATTTCATTCCCTATGTAGGTATCGGTGTAGCACGCAACATGTGCAATAATGTCTATGACATCAGCTATAATGCCGGTTTGCTGAATAATTTCCGCGTAGCCGACAAATGGAACATCTATTTCGAGATTTACATCAATGCCATTGAAGGTTCCTTCGACAATTCTCAAAACGATCGTTGGTCCTCTTATATGAAGAACAAACCTCGCCACTGGGACAAGAACCTCGGTGCATCTGTTGGTTTAACCTACAACCTTGGAAAATCCAACTGGGAAAAAGCTCCGGACGTAGATGCTCTGATGGCCATGAACAAGGAACAGATGGATGCCCTCAACTCTTCTCTTAAAGAGCAGCAGGATGAAAACGCACGTCTGCGCGACATGCTCGCCAACCAGAAACCTCAGGTTGTTAAGGACGAGAGCGGTAAGAAAGAAATTATCGTTTCTACTCCCCAGTCCGTATTCTTCAACATCGGTTCTTCCCGCATTGCCAGCCGCAAGGACCTCGTAAATGTGAAGGAAGTTGCAGAATATGCAAAAGCCAACAACCGCAAGATTGTTGTTACCGGCTATGCCGACAGCAAGACTGGATCATCTGCATTCAACAAAACTCTTAGCGAAAAACGTGCAAATGCCGTTGCTAACGAACTTGTTAAGATGGGTGTAAACCGCGACAACATCATTGTTGAAGGCAAGGGTGGTGTAAATACCATTTCTCCCTTCTCTTACAACCGTCGTGCAACCGTTCAATTGCAGTAAACATCTCCCCTTCATCGAGAGTAATATAAATCAAAAAAGAGATGCAATCCGTTGCGGATTGCATCTCTTTTTTGATTTATATCCAAGAGCAATATTCTTACAGAATCTTACACGAAGTTTTTTTCTTCAGCTAAAGAGTCCCTCTATTTTGTCGCTACCTATCACCGTATAGATGATTTTTCCCTCAGGCGTATAAGTCATCGTTTCCTGACGCATGAGATTCTCCAGCAGATCCTTCATCTCCTCTTCCGAAAGTACTTGCCCTACCGGGATGGCAGCCTTCTTGGACAAAACCAAAGCAATATGATGCTGTATTTCGTTCTCCGCATTCGGCTTTCCTTCCTGCGCCTCTTCCACAATGGCCTGCAACAAACGGACCGGATCCAAACCTTCCGTTCCAGCGGGTATTCCAAGAATAGAGTAACTACCTCCACCCAAATTTGAGATGTCAAAGCCTATAGCCAAAAGATTGCCCTGCATTTTTTCCATTACCACAGACAAGGAAGGAGGGAACTCCACGATCTGCGGGAACAGCAATCCCTGAGAGACACCTTTCTTCTCAGAAAGTTGACGAAGATAACGCTCATACAGAATACGCGCATGCGCTCTATGCTGATCTACTATCATCAATCCGTCTGCAACGGGAGATACAATATATCCTCCTTTATATTGGAAACAGACAGCAGCTTCACGGGTCCACTTCGCAGTTTCCGATTCCTCCTCAAATAAGGGAGCAAAAGTTTCCGACTCTTCTGTAGACTTCGCCCGCTCCTCATACAGAGAGTTATACAGACTCCTCCAATCTTCGCTACGCGCCTTACGGCCACTCCTGCCCCCCATCGCACTCCCCGTCTGATGGTCGAAAGGATTATACGAAGCATTGATATGCAGTTCAGGAGGCCGTATATCTGTATCCTCCGAATTGAAAAGCGGTATTTCGGGCCGGTTTTCCATGTCAAAATCTATCGTAGGAACCGCATTATACTTGCCCAACGCCTCACGCACAGCGGCCAACAAAATCTGCCAGAGAGCCTGCTCGTCCTGAAACTTTATTTCGGTCTTGGTAGGATGAATGTTGACATCTATTTTCGAAGGATCTATCTCGAACGAAAGAAAAAACGATACCTGCTCTCCCTCGGGAATCAGACGTTCGTATGCAGTCATCACGGATTTGGCAAAATAAGGATGGCGCATATACCTTCCGTTTACAAAGAAATATTGGTGCGTTCCTTTCTTGCGGGCACTATCTGGGATACCAACAAATCCCGTAATCCGAGCCAGAGAAGTCTCAACCTGAACAGGTACCAGCTGGGCGTCCGTCCTTTTTCCGAAAATATTCAGAATTCTCTGTCTGAAATTTCCCCCGGGTAAGTCCAACAACAGATTGTCATTACTGTACAGTTGGAAAGAAAGTTCGGGATGGGCCAATGCGATACGCTCAAACTCATTCAGGATATTGGTGGTTTCCGTCTGGTTGGATTTTAGGAACTTCCGACGGGCAGGAATATTATAAAACAGATTGTTCACAATGAAATTCGCTCCGACAGGACAAGCCACCGGCTGCTGTTCCTTGACACGACAGCCTTCAATAATGATGGAAACACCCAATTCCTCCCCTTCCATTCTGGTACGAAGTTCCACCTGAGCGACTGCCGCAATGGAAGCCAGAGCTTCGCCTCGAAATCCCATCGTATGCAATGCAAAAAGGTCGGCAGCCTCTTTAATCTTCGAAGTGGCATGCCGTTCAAAAGCAAGACGGGCATCCGTCTCGCTCATTCCTTTTCCGTTATCGATCACCTGTATGCGTGATTTTCCGGCATCGGTAATATACACTTTAATCAGAGTAGCACCTGCATCTATGGAATTTTCCACCAATTCCTTTATGACGGATGAAGGACGCTGTATAACTTCTCCCGCCGCAATCTGATTGGCAACGGAATCCGGTAAAAGATGAATGATGTCACTCATACTATTTCGATGTGATTTTCTGCAAGGGAGGTTCACGGCGTATCGAAGGCTTCAGTTCCGTGCCTTTTCGCTTCCCTCTCCATTCAAACAGGTCATACTTGTCAAGAGGACGGATATAATCAAACCAAGCAAATCCTTCCAGACGTGTCTGCTCCTGTGGAGCCAATCCGACTGGATAAATATACCCTTCTGCCGAAGGTGACCACAACCGACGGAACTTACGATCCTGCATAAACATCCTCAGCCGGCTTGTTTCCGTATAGTTCTGGTACAATATCGTGCTGTCCTTCTCCAACGGAAACCACACGACATACACATTCCCCTCTACCTCATTCTCCCGCATCTCTCCCCCTTCATAGTATGATTTCATGAGCTGGCCCGCAATCTGGTTGTAATGCAACGAATCCAGGTTCTCAACCAGCAGGGCCTGCCTTTCCACATAGATACTGTCTATCGTAGAATCGTTGCTGTAAACATTGATCTCCTCTCCCAAAACCTGCCGGCCTTCGCTCCAGACAATAGGATCGCGGAAAAGGGTCATCTTCTTCTCACGTGAATTGAACACCAGAGAGTCGCACACGGCCTGCACGTCTGTCCGGTAAGCCCGCACATGGAAATAACCGTGCATCACCCTATACACGGAATCCGTCTCCATATTATAGGTGTAAAGCCTCAGCGTATCGGCATGGACAAACAGCGTATCTTCCGAACTGGAATAGTCCTTGGCCAACGCGCTGTCCGTTGCCAATGCCTCGCCTGTAAGTTCATTATACCAGCAATAATGTCCGATCAGGATATTCCTGTTCTTCTTGTCCTCATAAACGATATTCCGGAAAGCCTTCATGATACCCGCATTCTTGTCATAGAAAAGACTGTCACCGGTCATCCTTCTTCCCTGATTGAACAAAACAGTCTTGTCAAACAACTCCGCCTTCTGCGTCTGCGTATTGTAGAAACCTCGTTCCGTATAAATATGATTGTCTCCGCTCAAAATATTGGAAGGTCCCTCAACCTCAGCCCATTTGGTATTCATGTCATAATGCAACGTGTCCGAAGTCAGCGTAAACTTGGGGTTCGTAAGTTTCACCTTATAGTTGAATGTCGCTTTCTTCGTAGATGTATAATATTCTCCCCAATCCGAAGTCAGCGTGTTCTCCCCGTCAATCAATTGGCCTCCGTCAAAAAAATAGCCCACATCATACAAACGGTCATAGTTCAGGCTATCTGTAAGCAGTACCTGCGCACGGTGCGTCATCTTCACATTGCGCCGGATCTGGGCTATCTGCGACTCACCGTCATAGAAAAGATACTCTCCGACCAATGTCAGCGTATCGCCCTGTATCATCTTCACATGACCAAAAGCCTCAAATGAATTGGCTGCCTGCAAAAGCACGGCACTGTCACAATACATCCGCAATCCACCATGCAGAAATTCCACCTTACCGCTCAAGCACTGCGCCTCGGGCCTTGTAAACTGGTCATACGTCAGATTGTCCGCATGTACCAGATGGATGCGCTCGTCTGTTTTCTTCCGAGACTTTTTATTTTCGCTGGTATAATAAACAGCATTTGTTTGAGCCAGTACAAAAAAAAGCAGTCCGACCCAAACAAATACACGGCAATTCAAATTAGTTCTCAAAACAGGAAAAATTATTTGATCCAACCGGGATATTTGAATTTGCAGTTGCGCCAGTCCGCATTAATGCGGACATACGTGTTTTTCTGCTTTTCCCGAATCCATTTTTCTATTTTTTCTTCACTGCGTCTGGCAAAGACCACATCCTTCAGTTTCTGAAAATCCTCTGTCATGCTGGCCCGATGTCCTTCTATCCTGTTTTTCAATTTCACAATCGCACAAACTGTCTGCCCCTTCTCATTCGTCATTCTGAAAGCCTGCGATATCTCTCCCACTTTCAGTGTATCTACAACTTTCGCTACATCCTGAGGAAGCTGTTTCATCTGGAAACGGGATGTCACCTCTCTTGTCTCGGGATTCAGATAAGCCATCAGACCTCTGTTGTTACGGGTGTCCTTATCTTCCGACAAAACCGCCACACCGTTTTCAAAAGTAAACTTTTCGTCACGTATATCCTGAGCAATGGAATCCAGCCGAGCCAGCCCTTTGACGTACTCCTCCTCATCTATCTCCGGCTTCAGCAAAATATGCCGCACGTTGACCTTGTCGCCCTGTTTCCCGATCAGCTGGATAATATGAAAGCCATATTCAGTACGTACAATCTTCGATACCTTCTTGGGATCGTTCAGACTGAATGCCACGTTTGCGAACTCGGGCACCCACTTGTTCTTTCCCGTATATCCCAGTTCGCCACCAAATCGTGCCGAACCGTCCTGCGAATATAGCTTGGCCAGTGTGGCAAAATCCGCCTCCCCTGAATTCACACGGCGGGCGTATTCCCTAAGTTGTTCCTCAACCCTTTCAATCTCAGCCCGCGAAGATTCGGGCACGGAAGTTATAATCTGCACCTCGACCTGCGTGGGAATAAAAGGCAAACTGTCCTCGGGCATACCCTTAAAGTATTCACGCACCTCGGCCGGAGTAACCTTGATATTCTCTTTCAACTTCTGCTGTACCTGCTCCACTCGCCAGCTGTCGCGCTGCCGGGTCTTGATCTGCTCGCGTATCTGTGCCGTAGACTTCCGGATCATCGTCTCCATATTTTCCCGGGAGCCATAATTCTGCAAATACATATTCAACTCCTCTTCGGTTGCACGGAGCACCAGCGATTCGTCCACGTCCACACTGTCCAGATCCGCCTGATGCAAGAACAATTTCTGCACAGCCAACATCTCGGGAATCACGCAATACGGATTTTCAATCGGTTCGTTGTTCAACTCCGCGCTAATCCGGAACCCTTCTACATCCGACAAGAGGATAGGATCATCCCCCACAACCCACACGACTTCATCCACTATATTTTTCTGTGCCCGAAGAACCGGCGCAAACAAAAGCGCGACCAGAATGAATATGATTTTCTTATTCATGGAAGTATTTAATGATTATTTACAGTTTTCAGAACTTCGGAATCCAACGTGAACTTATATTTCGAACGCAGACCTGCCACCCATTCTTTCTCCAAATGTTCCTGCCAGTCGTTGACCACCTGGGATCTCACATCCTTATAGTTTTTCGGCTGGGAAAATTTCTTTCCGGCCACTCCGCTTACCGGATATCCTGTTACGGCACCCGGCTCCTCGCCTCCAAACACAGAATAATCCACGTAGGCATTCTCGCCTTTCTTGCAGAGATAAGGTCCTGATACTTTTACGGAAACAGAATCCTTATTAAACGCTTCCTTCACAGCTTTTTTCCAATCTCCGTCAGCGTATTTTTTCAGCAAGGCTTTGACAGCCTTTGCCTGCTTCCCGTCCCGACAGTGATAAACGAATCCTTTGAAACGCGGTTCGCTCCAAGCATATTTCTTCTTGTTCTTCTTGAACTGCTGTTCCAATCCAGCCTCGTCCGTAGCCGCAACATCCCACACCTGACGCTTGCTTACCTCATAGAGCAAAAGCCCGTCGTGGTATTCCATCACCAAGTATTTAAGGTCTGGGTTGGTTGTCAATTGCGACTGCAACAGACTATCCATGACAGCCTCCCGTGTCAGACGACCGCCGGAAGCATCGATCACTTTCTTGATCTTGTTCTCAGCAGAAACTTCCTCAATCCCCTGCCGGCTCAGGCCTTTCATAATCTCAGGGCGTAGTATCTCATACGGTTCCAACTGTTTCCGCTCTTTCATCCATACAATGTGATAACCCACAGGCGACAGGAAAGGCTTGGAATACTGACCAACCTGGAGGGCATATGCGGCATCCTCGAATTCCTTCAAAACAGAACCGGGACCTATCCACGGCAACAAGCCACCTTTCGAAGCGGAGCCGGGATCCTGTGAGAATTTACGGGCCAGTTCTTCAAAATCAGCTCCTCCCTGCAAAAGATTCCAGATACTGTCGGCCTTCTGTGCAGCCGCATTCTTCTCAGCCTCACCCTGATTCTGTTTTACCATCAGCAGAATGTGTGCCGGACGCAAAAGATCCTTTCCACCGAGTTGTGCTTTGGAACGGTCATACAGGGAACGGGCCACAGAGTCAATGAAAACAGTATCCACCATAGCCGGTGTCAGTTGCAAATCGCGGTATTGACGGAACTCATCCAAAAACGAGGAAAGCGTGTCCATCCTTGCCTCTTCAGCAGCGGCCACCTTGAGTTTGTAATTGATGAACATATCGACATATTCACCTACGGTTTTCTTCTCTACGGCACCATCCACACTACCGTTCTTGTTATACGAATACTCGAACTCCGCCCGCGTCACGGGCTTTCCGTTGATCGTCATGAGAACCGGATCGTCATTTGTCTGAGCCGCGGCCGACAAAGAGAGAAAGGAAAATATTGCTATGAATATCTTTTTCATTTCAAATATCTGCTACATTGATTATTATTTATTCCGAACGACTGTAATTGGGAGCCTCGCTTGTAATGGTGATGTCGTGCGGATGGCTTTCGAGCACACCGGCTCCCGTGATGCGGGTGAACTTTGCATTGTGCAACTGCTCAATCGTTGCCGCTCCACAATAACCCATGCCGGAACGCAATCCGCCCACCATCTGATAAATCACCTCCTGTACGGAACCTTTATAAGGAACACGTCCGGCAATACCCTCGGGCACCAGCTTCTTCACCTCCTGCACTCCTGACTGGAAATAGCGATCCTTAGACCCATTCTCCATAGCCTCCAGGCTGCCCATTCCGCGGTATGTCTTGAATTTACGACCATTGAAGATAACAGTCTCTCCCGGACTTTCCTCCGTTCCGGCAACCAAACTGCCGATCATAACGCTCCAGCCACCGGCTGCCAAGGCTTTAACCACATCACCCGAATAGCGCAATCCGCCATCGGCAATAAGAGGTACTCCAGTTCCCTGCAGAGCGCAAGCAACATCATAAACAGCTGAGAGCTGAGGAACCCCGACACCAGCCACAACACGTGTGGTACAGATAGAACCAGGTCCGATACCGACTTTCACACAATCCGCACCGGCATCGGCCAACATACGAGCAGCTTCGCCCGTAGCGACATTACCTACTACAATATCCACTCCCGAGAAAGAGGCCTTGGCCTCACGCAATTTCTCAATAACATATTTGGAATGTCCGTGAGCCGTATCTATGACTATCGCATCGGCTCCGGCCTGCACCAGGGCCTCCATACGCTCCAGCGTATCGGCCGTAACTCCTACACCGGCTGCCACGCGCAGACGTCCCTTGCTGTCCTTGCAGGCCATCGGCTTATCTTTTGCCTTCGTAATATCCTTATAAGTAATCAACCCCACGAGTTTTCCGTCCTTATCAACTACAGGAAGTTTCTCGATCTTATTCTCCTGCAAAATCTGACTGGCACCGCTCAGATCGGTCTGCTGGGTGGTAGTCACAAGATTTTCGGTTGTCATGACATCATCAATCCGTTTATCGAGATTACGCTCAAAACGCAGGTCACGATTGGTGACAATGCCCACAAGATGCAAATTTTCATCCACAACGGGAATACCTCCGATATGATACTCTGCCATCAACTGCAAGGCATCGCGCACGGTGCGCCCCCGCTCGATGGTAACGGGATCATAAATCATTCCATTCTCCGCACGTTTCACGATTGCCACCTGACGGGCCTGGTCCTCGATACTCATATTCTTATGGATGACTCCGATACCCCCCTCGCGAGCGATGGCGATAGCCATAGGAGCCTCTGTCACCGTATCCATGGCCGCGGTAACAAACGGAATCTGCAGCTCGATGTTGCGGCTGAACTTTGTACTAAGGTCCACCGTTCGGGGAAGAACTTCGGAATAAGCAGGAACAAGAAGGACGTCATCATACGTAAGACCATCCATTACGATTTTGTCGGCAATAAAATCAGCAGTCATAGTAAGGCATTTATATATTTATTGCATGCAAAAATACTGCTTTTTTTCGGGAGAGAGAAGATTTCAACCGTATTTTATCAAGGTCGCGCACAGCTCTTTCATTTTGTAGAGCCATAAAACAGATCAGGATTGTAAAGTTCATTGATACGTATCTCATTCATTTCGCGTTCCCTTCAGCTTTTTCCACACGTTTCGTGCGCAGTCTGATCCGCATCAAAAAGACGGCCAGCACCTTTCTCTGGAGAGTTTCAAGATTTCGCGCGGACTTCCGTTATTTTTCGCTTTATCCTGTTTTGCAAAAGATGACAGTCAAGTCCCCTGTGCATGTTTTCGGTAGAATTGACCCGTGTCTCCGTATCACCGAACCGAAAATAAGAGTTCGGGCCTGAGATTTGAAATAATTCGCCCCCAAAAGCAGACGAATCCGAAAATAAATTGATGCACTTTCGAACTGCGATTTCTTCACTTCTCTTGTTTTTACGAACCCTTTTGTGTAGAGCTAAGCCGGCGCGAAGTTATAATCTTTCTTTGCAAGTGGACTAATGATCAAAGATATGAGTAAAAAGACAGAAGAGAATGATGTTCGCGGCAACAGCATCGGGAATACACAAACTTAATAAACTTTAAATTATTAAATTTACCCCCCCCAATTTCGTTAATGTATATAAACTTCCTGTATTTGCAGCACCTTCCGGCACGGTAGGGTAAAGCTGTGGGCCCGAATGATCCGCAGCGGAAAACTCTTCCTCGACTTTTTGTGAATCAACATTTATAACAATCAAAATCAACAGACAATGAAAACATTCCGTAGAGTAGGCATCGCCCTGATGTCAGTGTTTATGGTAGCGGGCCTTGCCGCCTGCGGTGACGATGATGACAACGAAAACGACAAAGGCGGCATAGGAGACGGCGAGACCGGAGGTCTTAAAGCGTATGCGAAATGTCCCGACGGCCATCATCCCCACCTGATAGATCTGGGCTTGCCCAGCGGCACGAAATGGTCCTGATGCAACGTGGGCGCTTCCTCTCCCGAGGGGTATGGCGGTTATTACGCTTGGGGTGAGACTGAGGAAAAGTCCGATTATGATTGGGACACCTATTTGTACAAAGAGAACGGTGGTGTCCATATTGGCGATGAAATCAGCGGTACGCAGTATGATGTTGCCCGTGTGAAGTGGGGTGCTCCGTGGCGTATGCCTACTCTAAAGGAGATGCAGGAATTGCGGGAAAACTGTTCTCGTTTATGGGCTCAGCAAAACGGTATCAACGGTATTCGCGTGACCGGTCCGAATGGTAATTCTGTTTTCTTGCCCGCGGCAGGCAACCGCTGGGATGAGCATCTCGGCAGCGACGGCTCGTTCGGTTACTACTGGTCGGGTGCGCTCGGTTCGGGCAGCGAGTACAACGCCTACGGCCTGTACTTCTATTCGAACGGCTGGGGGTTGGTTCTGCGGCGACGGCAGCCGCTACAACGGTCATAGCGTTCGCCCCGTTGCAGAATAAATAGTGGTGGGCTTGTCCCAACACCGTCCCAATCCGACGTCACCTTCTCTATGGATGCATAAATTTCGGGCGTGTTACGGCTTGCAAACCGTAACACGCCCGAACAAGAATACAGTTCAGTTATCTTCCTTGAGACCGACTATGGGACGATCGTGAAGAAGGACGTCCACCCTCATGTCTTCCGCCATTGCCTTTATTGCTATCCTTGCCGCCTGGATTCCGCAAACTCGCAGGCAACGGAGATTTCCGCCTTCCGGGAGTATAACCGTCATTTCCAGGACGCTTACTTCCACCTGTTCCGCTTCCCACTCCGGGCCGGTGCGCATTTCCGTTTCCGTAATTGGGATGTTTACGGTCGGCATCCGGCTTGTGTGGGCGCTTGTCACCGGGACGGGGCGGACGACCATATTCGGGCTTGTGAACCGGACGGCCGTTTCCGTGACCGGCATGGTACCTATCACGCAATCCGCCACCCGGGCGGAATTTCATGCCATAGTAAGGGCTGGCATCATTATGCCCACGCCGATGCCACAAACCTCCGCGATAGCTGACATAAACGGTGGGACGGTCAAAATAGTAATACCCTCTGCGGTAGCGGTTGAATATGGGATAGTACCACCCTACCCGCACCCAACGCACCGGACGGAAAAAGTAATCGAGCGTGCAGAAAAGGCTATACTGCCAGTCAAACAGGATACAGCGTAAATCGGCATTCCGGTAATCCCAGTATCTGCCATACTGGTCGGCGCTGCCGGAGATACTCAGGAAATAATCCAGATTCGTCTGATATGCCCTGTCGTACTGGTCGGGAGTAAGATTCAATTCGTATGCCATCTTGTCCGTAAGAAACCACGCCTGCTGTCGCGCTTCCTCATAGCCGATGGACAATGCGGAAAGAGCAGAGGTCAGGATAAATGCTGCAATAATCAAAATTCGTTTCATCATGGTAGTGAGAATTAAATTATTACGGACAAAGATAGTTTTTTATGTGCAAAATACCATAGGATTAACAACCATTAATAGAATAGGCCGTATATTTTGCGGAACTGCCGTTTGTCCCCCACAAACACTTTACGAAGAGACTCGTCACTGACTTTTGTCTCTTTTTGTTCGGCCCGTCCGTAGAAATTCCGTAATTTTGCATACTCACAAATATATTTTAGCATCGACAATAATGAAGAAACTCTATATCGAAACATACGGCTGCCAGATGAATACGGCGGACAGCGAAGTAGTAGCCTCCGTAATGAAAATGGCCGGATATGAGCCGGCCGAGACTTTGGACGAGGCCGATGCTGTATTTCTGAACACATGTTCCGTACGCGATAATGCCGAACTGAAGATCATCCACCGCTTGGAAGCTCTTCATGCGATGCGCAAAAAGGGCCGCAGTCTCATTATAGGGGTATTGGGGTGCATGGCCGAACGCGTGAAGGAAGAGCTGCTGGAAAAACACCATGCCGATCTGGTAGCAGGTCCTGACGCTTATCTGACATTGCCGGATCTTATGGCACAGGCGGAAACAGGCCGCAAGGCTATGAACATTGATCTGTCCGTTACGGAGACCTACCGCGACGTAGTGCCCGAACGCATCTGTGGCAATAGGTTGTCCGGGTTCGTCAGCATCATGCGCGGATGTAACAACTTTTGCCACTACTGCATTGTGCCCTATACCCGTGGACGCGAACGCAGCCGCGACATAGACAGCATCTTGACGGAAGTCAGAGATCTGGCGAACCGAGGATATAAGGAAGTAACACTGCTGGGGCAGAACGTCAACAGCTACCGGGCCTTGCCGGATGGAGCATCCGGCAACGGACATGCCATAACATTCCCGGAACTGCTGCGCAGTGTGGCCCGCACCGTACCGGGAATGCGTGTGCGCTTCACGACCTCTCACCCCAAAGACATGAGTGACGAAACGTTGCGCGTGATAGCGGAAGAACCCAACGTATGCCGCCACATCCATCTTCCGGTACAAAGTGGATCGGACCGCATCCTGAAACTGATGAACCGCAAATATACCCGCGAATGGTACATGGACCGCGTCAAAGCCATCCGCCGCATCATTCCCGACTGCGGCCTGTCAACGGACATTTTTGCCGGATATTGCACCGAAACGGAAGAAGACCATAAGCACTCGCTTTCGCTCATGCGCGAGTGCGGTTATGATTCGGCTTTCATGTTCAAATACAGCGAACGCCCAGGTACCTATGCCTCGCAACATTTGCCGGACGACATTCCGGAAGATATCAAAATCAAACGTCTGGAAGAACTCATTGCCCTGCAAAACGAATTATCGGCAGAAGCCAATCGCCGCTGCATCGGGAAAATCTTTGAAGTACTGATAGAAGGCATATCCAAACGGTCGCGGGAACAGTTTTACGGTCGTACGGAACAGAACAAGGTTGTTATCTTCGATCGAGGAAATCATCGACTTGGAGAATATGTGAACATCCTTATAACAGAGTCCTCTTCGGCCACCCTCAAAGGGAATATCGTCGGCTGAACTTTTTAATCCCAGCCATGCAAATACCGCAACAAGACACAATCTGCGCTCCCGCAACCTCACTGGGTGGAGCCATCTGCCTGATCAGAGTATCTGGCCCCGATGCCATTACCATTACCGACAGAATCTTCACTCCTCGAACAGAGATTCCGCTATCCGAACGTAAAGCAAATACCGTTACCTTCGGACATATAGCTGATACAACAGGAGAAATAATAGACGAAGTTCTTGTCAGCCTGTTCCGCGCCCCACACAGCTATACCGGAGAGGACAGTACGGAAATATCCTGTCACGGGTCATCTTATATTATCAGACGCATTCTTGACTTGCTCGTAGAGGCCGGATGCCGAACTGCCAATCCGGGCGAATACACACAACGGGCCTTTCTGAACGGAAAGATGGACCTCTGCCAGGCCGAAGCTGTCGCTGATCTCATCTCCTCAACATCCGCCGCAACGCATCGTATGGCAATGAACCAGATGCGGGGAAAGTTCAGCGGGGAACTGCGAACACTGCGCGACCGCCTTCTGCATATCACTTCACTCATTGAATTGGAACTGGACTTTTCGGATCACGAAGATCTGGAATTTGCAGATCGCAGTGAATTGCAGCGCCTGACAGCGGAGACAGTGGAACACATCTCCCGCCTTCTCGAATCTTTCCGGATGGGTAATGCTCTAAAGAACGGCATCCCGGTAGTGATAATTGGAGAGACAAACGCAGGAAAATCCACGTTACTGAACCATCTGCTGGGAGAAGAACGTGCCATAGTGAGTGATATTCATGGTACGACACGGGACATCATTGAAGACGTTGTTATCCTATCGGGAACTCCTTTCCGTTTCATAGACACGGCAGGCATTCGCAACACTACCGACCCGATAGAATCAATAGGCATAGCCCGTACCTTTGACAAAATCAATCAGGCCGAAATCATACTCTGGCTTCTTGACTCTACCGTTGCCAAAGAGCAGTTTTCTCACCTCTCCCCGCGTCTGTTCTCTCTTTGCAAAGAAAAATCTCTGATTGTCCTTTTCAATAAGTCTGACCTTCCGTTCTCTTCCGTTTCACCGGAAATTCTTCAGGAACTCAAGACCTTAAATATCCCCTTTCTATTTCTCTCTGCCAAAAGTGGCGAAGGTATTTCCTCCCTGACTACGGCCCTGCTATCCAACGTTTCTCTCTCCCACTCTCCCGAAGCCTCTGTAGTAGTAAATAATGCCCGACACGCGGAAGCCCTCCATACAGCCCTTACAAATCTAAAGAATGTCCAAAATGCCATCACCCAAGGGACACCTGGTGATCTCATTGCAGAAGATCTGCGCAACTGCCTCTTCCATCTGTCCGATATAATGGGAGAAGTCACAAGCAACGACGTTCTATCAAATATTTTTTCTCATTTCTGCATCGGCAAGTAGGTAGTGATTACCAACGATCAGCATATATCATCAATGATTATTAAGGCGTTCATTTTGAGCGCCTTTCTTTTTAGCCTTATAAGCGATAGTTATCGTTTATAGGGCTTTTTCAGCTCATTTTTGTACCGTATTTGTTGCTCGCTTGTTGAAGACCGAAAATCCAGCGGAAAGGTAGTAGAGAAACTATACGCCATTTTACACGGTTTTACGAGAATTTACAGTAATAACGGAGAAATAAAGATGAATTAAAATGAGCAGTAACCTGAAAATTAAGCGAATTTGCGCTTGGTGCGGTAAAGAGTTTATCGCCCAGAAAACAACAACGGCTTGTTGTTCCAAACAATGCGCCAACGCTCTTTATAAAAAGAAGAAGCGTGACGAAGTAATCAAGGCTAACAATCAATTTGTGGAAAAGAAGATTAATGAAAAGCCTATTGAAAAAATCAAAGACAAGCCATTTCTCACAATTACCGAGACTGCAATCTATCTCGGGGTAACCCGACCTACCGTTTACGGATACATTAAACGAGGTGAATTAAAGGTCACTCGATTAGGTTTCAAATACCTTTTGAAGAAAGAGGATATTGATGAGTTATTCAATAATCCAACAGAGTTCCATACTCCAACAAAAGAAAAAGCCCCCATCACCGACTTCTACACCACAGCCGAAGTCAAAGAGAAATACCATGTAAACGAGTCATGGATATTTGTGGTAGCCAAGAAGAATAACATCCCTCGGACTTTCAATCGTGGCAAAACCTATTGGAGCAAGAAGCACATGGACGCTTACTTCGCCAAGAAAGCCCCGAATCCCGACATTACCGAATGGTACAGCACACAGGAAATGCAGGAAAAATTCGGCATGACCTTATCTGCCATCTACACTTTCGTTTCCAAGAATGCCATCCCCAAAAAGAAAGAAGGCATCATGGTGTACTATTCCAAGAAACACGTGGATATAGCCAAAGGCGTGGCAGCACCCGAAGAACCGCAATATTATACGGTTGCCGAAGCAATGGAGAAGTTCAATCTCACCCGTGACCAGCTCTATCATTATGCGAAGTATCATAATATCCCAAAGGTCAAGAAGGGCAAATACACGCTTATCTCCAAGCCCGAATTAGATAAGCTACTTGCAGCCCCAAAGATTGAATAAGTTATTTATCGGTGAATGTTGCCACCATTGAATCACTCTATTCCTTTGCACCAAACAAATGTAAAACTCTAAATATTAATCAGTATGACACACACGTGTACAAAAGTAACAGTTCGTCAGAGAGCGATTCGTAACAATCGCATCTCCTTGTATCTAGATTATTATCCGGCAGTTCGTAACCCCGAAACGATGCAGATGAGTCGCAGGGAATACCTCGGCATCTACATCTATGCCTATCCTAAGAACGAGATGGAACGGGAGTTCAACAACGACATGTTGAACAGGCAGAGGCTATCCGTTGTATCCGGGTACAATCACTCATCAAT
>VSQE01000056.1:7424-16635 GCA_009775705.1 Prevotellamassilia sp. | reverse complement strand
GACGATTTCAATCGTCCCCCACATGTAGTAACTGCCGGTGTAGTAAGCGCTGGCCATCTGTACTATCGTCTTGATGATGTTGGCGCTTTGGAAATAAGCTGTCACTACATAGTTTTTCTGGTCGGCACCAAGCAGTGTTTGTTTGTAGTTTATGAA
Source organism: Prevotellamassilia sp. (assembly GCA_009775705.1). Lineage (GTDB taxonomy): Bacteria > Bacteroidota > Bacteroidia > Bacteroidales > Bacteroidaceae > Alloprevotella. The sequence continues at coordinate 16,479 of VSQE01000056.1, read as the reverse complement.
ATACCCAAGCAATGACGATACGAGGAAAGAAAAATAGGCAAAGAAGATGATGCCCATTTCGAATTTCGTATGTGGAAAAATCAGCGGAAGGAAGCAGGCCATGATGAGACCGGCTCCCAGGATAATCATGCCTATCCAACGGTATATGTAACCGAATACGGAAATGATCTCATTGATTTTTGTCTCGTCGTGGTCAAACAGAGGTTTGTATAAAACATAACCGATGGCACTTCCTATGCCTAATTCCGCAAGGTTAAGAAAGCCCAGCAGATTTTGCAGGGTTCCGGTGAGGCCTACAAAATCTGCTCCTAAAGTATTGAGAAATATCTTGCGTGAAAAGAAAGAGAGTGCCAGCGTCAGGAAGTAAAATATAAGATTTACCCGGGCATTGAGCAGACTTTTCTTTACACGCGATTCCTGTTGTGCCATATAGATGGGATTGTGCTATTCGTTATTCACTGGCATAATGCCCGTATCCGTAGTTATATCCATACCTGTTGTAACCGTAGCGGTAACCGTATTTTCCGTAGGAGGACTCGGTGCCGTTGAGCAAGAGAGCCATGCTACCGTATTTGCGCTCTTCGTAGAAACCTTCAATGACGGACAGTTTGTCGCGCTCTAACAGGCCGGCCCGGACAACGAACAGGGTGAGGTCCGTCCATTTGTTGATGATGGAGGCATCTGCCACAATTTCCACCGGAGGACAGTCGAAGAAGATGTAGTCGTATTCCTGGCGGAGCTCCTGAATGATTTTTTCCATCCGTGGGCTGAACAAGAGTTCCGTCGGGTTGGGAGGGATGGTTCCAACCGGGAGAATATCCGGACTGATTTCCGTATCGGCGTGTTTGATCAGGCTGCGCCAGTCATCCACTTGTCCGCTCAGGTAGTTGGAGATACCGAGATGGGGTTTGCCGATGTATTTGCTCAGGCTTCCGCGGCGCAAGTCAAGGTCTATGACCATTACCTTTTTCTGCTTGATGGCAAGAGAGATCGTCAGGTTGATGGTGGTGAACGTTTTTCCGCTTCCCGGATTGAGGGAAGAAACCATGATGACTTTGTGTTCGTCCTGTCCGATCATGAATTCCAGATTGGTACGTATCACGCGGAATGCCTCATTGATGATGTTTTTGCTCTTGTCTTTGACCATGATGCGGAAATCATCGGTTTTCGGTTTTTTCTCTCCTTTTTTGACGGCCAAGGGTATTTCTCCGGCAAAAGGTATTTGCAGATGGGTGATGTCCTGACGACCGCGTACTTTGTCATTCATCATGATGGTGATGATGATGATGACAGCCGGGATCAGCAGACCTATCGCCACTGCTATTATGAGGATGAAACTTTTGTTGGGAGCCGTAGGCGCCATAGAACCGTGGGGTGCCGTAAGGATGCGCGTGTTATAGGCGGTGAAGGCCTGTGACAGTTCGTTCTCTTCGCGTTTCTGGAGCAGAGTCAGATAGAGTTCCTCCTTGACTTTCTGTTTGCGTTCGACGGAGAGCAGATATTTGGCTTGTCCCGGAGTGGAGGCCAACTGGCGGGTGGAGGCGAGTTCCTGTTGCTGGAGGCTCTGCTGGCGGGTGGTGAGACTGGTGATGAGGTTGTCTATGGACTGGAGGATGCTGTTTTGCAGGGAGCGCAGGGAGTTCTCCATATCGCGCACCAGCGGGTTGTTCTCACCGCTGCTGGTGAGCAGTTGGTTGCGGTCGAGCACCAGGGTGTTGTATTCTCCGATTAGTCCCTGTATGTTGTCGTTTTCCAGACCTGTTCCCGAGGGCAGAGTGTAGGTCAGTGATTTCTTGCCCAGTTCTTTGCGGATGTGGCGGGCCATGGTCAGTTGGTCGTTCAGCTGGGTCAGTTCGCGTTTGCTTTCTACGGACTGGTTCATGTACAGATTAGACGTGCTGTTCACATCGGTCAGCAGGTGCTCGCTCTTGTAGTTAGAGATGCTTTCGTCTACATTGCCCAATTCTTTTTCAATTACGTTCAGGCGCTCGTTGATAAACTGTGAAGTGCTGACGGCTGTCTGGTTCTTGTCCAGAATCCAGTTCTCGTTATACACCTGAATCAAGGTGTTCAGGATGTCTTCGGCTTTGGCCGGTGAGTAGTCGGATATGGTGAGATTGATGATGGTAGTCTTGTCGCTGCCTAATATGGCGTTCAGACGGGCGGCGTATGCTTCGCCCATTCCCTGAATGGAACTTCTGACAAACCGGATCGGGGTGTTCAGGTAGGAGGAAGCGTAATTCTTCGTTTTGGAAAGTGTGACGGTACCTGTCGGGGTGTGGACCGGGATGCCTATCTTTCCTTTCACGCTGCCGGAAACCTTGCCGTTGTTTCCGATAAAGTCGGACAAGGTGAACTCTTTATCGGAGTCCAAAGTGATGGTGAAAGCTATCAGTGTGTTTTTGTCGGTACGGCTTCCGGTGGTGACGACAACAGGAGAGGTGTTGTACAGTTCCTGCGTTCTCAGGCCGGATTTTACAGTATAGGTTTCGTTCAGTTTCAGGCGCTCTACGACATTGTTCATCAAAGCCGATGATTTCAAGGTCTGCAATTCGTTGTTGATGTTCGTGTTGGAGCGGAAGAAACTCTTGTCCACCATGTCGCCGCCTTTGGATGAGCCGCTTTTGGAGTCGTCTTTGATCAGAATGGTCGCGCTACGGGTATAGACGGAGGGAGTGGACAATAAATGAAATACTGCCGCGGATATGGTTATGGCCAGTGAAATGACAAACCAGTACCATTTGTTGATGAATTGGAACAGGAAGTCTTTTATGTTAAGGGTATTCTCCGCTTTTGTATGAGAAGTGTTTCTGGCAGGTGCCGTGTTGGCCGGAGTGTTATTGTCGTTGATAAGTTCCATAATCTGTGGTATATGTGTATTTCTTTATTTGAAGATCAGTACTCCGATGGTTGTGAGGAAAGAAGCGATGGAGATCCAGAAAGATACGGATTTCAGATTGTTGTCGTTGACTGTGGACTGTCCGGCACGTATCTTGTTGGGTTGAACGTAGATGATGTCGTTCTGCTGGATGTTGTAGGCCGGTGAGTCGAAGAGGTTTTTGGAGCGTAGGTCTACGAAATAATTGATCCGCTTCCCATTCTCTTCGCGTATGACGACCACGGCATCGCGTTTCCCGTGGATGGTCAGGTCTCCGGACATGCTGATGGCTTCCAGCAAGGTGAGCTTGTCTCGGTTGATGGAATAAGTGCCGGGGGATCCCACTTCCCCGAGTGTGGAGAAATGCAGGTTCATGAAGTCCACCGTGACGATGGGGTCTTGGATCTGCTGTTCGCTGATCAGTTTTTGCTTGATCATCGTCTGCACCTGTTCGCGGGTCATGCCTGCCACGTGCAGTTTCCCGAAAACCGGGAAGTCTATGTTGCCGTGCGTGTCGACGGTATATCCGCTTGTACGCCCGCCGTTGTTGCTTCCGTTGCTTTCCTGTCCGATTTTGTTGCTTGCTTCCAAAAGGTTGAATAAGGCTGTCAGTTTGGGCTCACGGCACGAAACAATAATGGAGATCTGATCTTTGGGTTGCAAGGTCAGATCCTTGACTTCTGCAATTTTTTCACTATGGTTTACATTGAGATCCTGTAGATATACAATTTTCTCAGAGGTGTTGCATGAAGCCAGTGCCAGCGAAAAGGCGATGCCCCAAAATACTTTTTTCATATAGCGTCTTTCTTTGATTCCTTGATTCTGTTTATTTGACGGGTCAGTAAAATATGCATGACGGTCCAAGTTATGATGTTCAGCATAAAGAGGGGTGTAATGGGGATGAAGTGAATCGCGCAGACATTAATGAGGGAGTACATGGCAGAAATGCCGATGATGGTGATCATGACGCGACGTTTCGGGAATCCCAGGGCTATGAACTTGTGGTGAATGTGATTATTGTCCGGCTGGAAGGGATTGTTGCCTTCACGAAGGCGGTGAAGGAACACGCGTACTACGTCTAACATCGGAACCAGTAAGAACGAAAACGCAATGACAATAGCTCCGGGTATTTGCATTTCCTTTTCCGGCTCATACATGCTTAACTTTATGGTCAGGATACTGAGCACCAGGCCTATGGTGAGGGAACCGGTGTCTCCCATGAAGATTTTCCGTTTTCTTTCAACGCGTCCGAACACATTATAATAAAAAAACGGGATCAGCACGCCGAGAGAGGCAAATGCAAAGAAAGAATAAAGATATTCATGCAGATAGACAAATATACATCCTAAGGAAAGCAGTGTAATGCCGCTCAGGCCTGAGGCCAGACCGTCAATGCCGTCTATCAGATTAATGGCATTCAGAATATAGATGGTGATCAGGACCGTAAAAGGTGCTCCGATCCAGGTGGGAATTTCATAAATTCCGAACAGACCATAAAAGTTGTTGATATACAGATCGGAAGAAACAATCAAAATGCCGCAGATTCCCTGAATCAGAAACTTGGAAGAGTATCTTACGCCTATCAGGTCATCCATGATGCCCGTCACATACAGCAGGAACAGAGAGCAGCAGGTTGTCATCAGCTGTATGGTCAGAGGCACTGTCAGCAGGTCTCCCCGGAATAGTTTGTCATGAATTACAATGACCGAGAAAACGGCAAGCGCGATGCTCGGAAAGAATGCCGTACCCCCTAAACGCGGTACCTTTCCGTGGTGTACCTTCCGGCTGTCAGGCTCGTCAAAAAGTCTTTTTTTGAACGAGATCAGCAGGATGCGGGGAATGACGATCATCCCAAGCAGCAGGGATAGGATAAATACATATAAAGTTTCGATAATAAGTCTGACATCCATGATGTTTGCGGTGTTGGTGTATGGTATTCAAATCTTTTCGATCAGGCGCATGGGGAGCGAAGTGGTGACTACGGCCGCAATGCCTTCTATGCGGATCACTACTGCCGTTCTTTTCCCTTTCGAGGTCTTGATCAGATTGCCTTCAACTCCTTCAAAGGGACCGCCCAAAATGCGGACACGGTCTCCCTCGGCAAGCATGACCTCTTCTGGCGGTAGGAAGCGGATGTGCTCTTCAGCATTGCCCGCTACAGCTATGAAGTTCTGCATTTCGCGTTCGGGTACAGTCATGATGCGTCGCTCTCCGTTGACGTTACGCATGATGTAGCGCAGATGAGGCAGCGTCTGGTGCTTAAGTCTGTCTATCATTTGTTTGGACGTTTGTACGAATACGTAATTGTGTACGGCAACTTCGCGTATCCAGTAAAAACGGCCTTGGCTGTTTCGTTTCCTGATTTTCAGTGTAGGGACAAAATTATTGATCCCCATCTTGTTCAGTTGTTCCTGTGTACTCAGTTCCCTCTGGTAGGTGACCCGCAATACGTACCAGTGAACATCTGTGTCATGTTGCACTACACCGGACTCAAATGATCGGATATAGGTATGGCTCGCTTTTGTGACCATATTCCTTTATAATAATTCCTGGGGTCATTGAAGCGGTTGTAAAATTCTCTGCCTCAATGTATTAGGGGGGGGCCATAATGCAAAATACGTGTGTCTGAACCTCTTTTTTCATTGAAAAATTATGGTCCTATGTTTGGAGGAACACGAATGATTGCGCTACAAAGGTAGACATAATTTTTTATAATTGAGAGTTTTTGTTTAATTTTTTGTCGTTTAACGTTTTCGAATCAATCTGTTTTTAGAGGATTATGTGGAAAATAGTGGTTGTAGTGAATGGACTTCTGGAAAATGTGAGATTCGCTTCCCTGAAATGGATGTTTTATGTGATGACGCGGAACTTGCTGTGTCAGAATAAAATCTGGGTTTCAAATCTTTCCGTTCTCGTCCTCTGGTATTTTCATTTAGATATTTATTCTGTTGTTTTAATTTACAAAAAAATATTTTATTGTATGTTTTCTTACAGATAATTTGTATATTTGCACTGCGGATTACAAAATGACAATTAAAAATGAGCTATTTAATCAAACCAGAGGGTTATTGCCCGTTGCTGAATATTTCGGAAACGGAGCAAGGCATAAAAGTGATCAAGGAATTCTTTCAGCAGAATCTGGCTACGGGACTGCGTCTGCGGCGCGTTACAGGGCCGCTTTTCGTGCTTAGGGGATTAGGAATCAATGATGATTTGAGCGGGGCGGAGCGTCCGGTCTCGTTTCCTGTTAAGGACCTGGGGGATGCCCAGGCCGAGGTGGTGCATTCGTTGGCCAAATGGAAACGGTTGACGCTGGCGGACTATCATGTGAAGCCCGGATATGGAATCTATACGGATATGAATGCTATCCGGGCCGACGAGGAGTTGGGTAATCTGCATTCGCTTTATGTGGATCAGTGGGATTGGGAGCGGGTGATCCGTCCCGAGGACCGTACGCTGGATTTCCTGAAGCGTATCGTGCGGTGCATTTATTCGGCTTTGTTGCGCACGGAATTCATGGTGTGCGAACGTTTTCCCCAATTGAAACCCTCTTTGCCTGAGGATGTCTATTTCATTCATGCAGAGGAGTTGCGCCGGCGTTATCCCTCTCTCTCTCCCAAGGAAAGAGAAGATGCCATTGTGCGGGAGTGGGGGGCTGTTTTTGTCGTTGGCATCGGAGGGCCTTTGGGCGACGGGCTTCCTCATGATTTGCGGGCACCCGACTATGATGATTATTCCACCGTTGCCGAGAACGGCTTGTCCGGACTGAATGGTGACCTGCTGGTGTGGAACGAGGTGCTGGGCAGGGCCTTCGAGCTATCTTCGATGGGCATCCGTGTTGACCGCGAGGCTCTGTTACGCCAGTTGCGCGACAGCGGTAAGGAGGAGCGGGCCGGGCTTTATTTCCACCGGCGCCTGCTGGAGGGTGACCTCCCCTTGAGCGTGGGTGGCGGTATCGGGCAGTCGCGTCTGTGCATGCTCTATCTCCGGAAAGCGCATATCGGGGAAATACAGGCCAGCATCTGGCCGGAGGAAATGCGGAAGGAGTGTGCGGAGTTGAACATTCATCTGATCTGACCTGTCGTTCCGTACGGCGGAAGGGCCATGCGGAAAAGGGTTTGTTGCTGTCCGGAGTCTTTTTTGCATGACAAAAAGTGGAGGAAGAAAAGGGCCGGGTTTTAAAAATTAAGGTGGAGGGGTGGTGGTTTCAAATAAAATGTTTATCTTTGCATCCGAAATCAGGCCCCGTAGCTTAGCTGAATAGAGCGTCAGATTCCGGTTCTGAAGGTCTTGGGTTTGAATCCCAACGGGGTCACAGAAAAGTCTGTCGGACCGATAAAATCCTCTGAAAATCAATATTTTCAGAGGATTTTCTTTTTTCATTAGGCGGAAGTTCCGATAACAGGGGGGAGCCGAAATGCCGGCGAATCAACTGATATACGGTACCCTGATACTCGCCTCCCATACGTCAGAACCACCCAACGAAACCATAGCCTGCGTCATGTATTAGAGTGGCGTCATCGAGCATTGGGGCCTGTACGCGCGAAAGGGAGAATCCTTTCAGATACCGCTTTTACCGTTTCACGTTTAGCGTCGATAGGAAAAACGTGCGTCTGGAGCTGAATGTAAATGGAGGTTAATTAACATTTGGATTTCGCTCTCTGAGGTGCTATATTTGCACCAGCAAAGTAGAAGATCCCTGAAAAGCCGCCTAATGGGCGGCTTTTTTCGTCGCTTAACGTGAAAAAACATAGGATCTTGTTGAAAAAAGGTCCTATCTTTTTCAAAAAAGATACTATGTTGTGAAAAATAGGTCCGTTTCCGGTGTTTTTCCGAAAAACTTCCGAGTTAAACTTTGAAGAGGAACGTTAAAATACGTACATGAAAATTTTCAAAAAAATTTTGGCAGGGTATTTGCCATGGTGTTTTTCCGCCGTGGCGTATTTCTTTTTTTCCGCCTCGAGGGGCGGTATGATGAAAGCAACGTCCGGATCATTATCGCGATGCTTTCCGGACGCTGTTTTCAACAGGAGTATGTGGGGGCCTTTGGGACGGTTTGGTTCAGAAGCAGCCCGTGCCGTCGAAACAGTGTGTGCAGAGACGGCATTTGGGCAGTCCGATGGCTTGGACCAGCGTTTCGAGTTTGTTGAAGCGCAGGCTGGTCAGTCCCAGACGTTGCCGGATGATTTCCACCATCCGTGTGTATTCGGGTGAGTCTGTACGGGCATATTTTTCCAGATTCTTGTTTTCATCTCCCTCCAGCTCCTTGATGATGCGGCGCGTGATGAGTTCCATATCGCTCTTGGAGGAAGTGAAGCCGATGAACGGGCAGCCGTAGATAAGGGGCGGGCAGGCGATGCGCATGTGTACCTCGCGGGCTCCGTCGTCGAAAAGGATCTTTACGTTGTCGTGCAGCTGGGTTCCCCGCACGATGGAGTCGTCGCAGAAGAGGATGCGCTTGTCGCGCAGCACGGCGCGGTTGGGAATGAGCTTCATTTTTGCTACGAGCGAGCGCATCTCCTGGTTGACAGGGGTGAAGCTGCGGGGCCAGGTGGGGGTATATTTCGCGATGGCCCGCTGGTAGGGGCGGCCCATGCCGGCGGCGTAGCCGAGTGCCATGCCAACCCCGGAGTCGGGGATGCCGCATACGCAGTCTACGTCAGTCGTGTCGTCGGTTCCCATCAGGCGGCCGCTTTCGAAACGCACTTGTTCCACGTTGCGGTCCTCGTAGGAGGAGGTGGGAAACCCGTAGTAAACCCACAGGAAGGAACAGATCTGCATCTGCTGTTCGGCTTCACGCAGCGTTTCCGTCCCGTCTGCCCGCAAATGCACGATCTCGCCCGGGCCGAGGTAGTGTTCGGTCTCGAAGTCGAGGTTGGCAAAGGCGGAGGATTCGCTGGTGACGGCGTAGGCGTTTTCCTTGCGTCCGATGACGATGGGGGTGCGCCCCCATTTGTCGCGTGCGGCGATGATGCCGTCTTCGGTGAGGAGCAGCAGGGAGCATGAGCCTTTGATGTTGTCGTAGACGTTCTCAATTCCTTCGACAAACGTTTTTCCCTGTGTGATGAGCAGTGCCACCAGTTCTGTCTGGTTGGTCTTGCCGGAGGAGAGTTCGGCAAAGTGCATGTTCTGTTCCAGCAGCCGATGGGTCAGTTCTTCAATGTTGCAGATTTTGGC
>VSQE01000056.1:0-7414 GCA_009775705.1 Prevotellamassilia sp. | reverse complement strand
CGTCCAAGATGTGAATTGAACACAAGGGGCTGTGCGTCGGTGTCGCTGATGATGCCGATTCCCGAGGTGCAGTTTTTGAAACGGTCCAGCGTGGGCTCGAATTTTGTACGGAAATAGGAATTTTCCAGATTGTGGATGGAACGGGTGAAGCCGCCTTCCTTGTCATAACCGGCCATGCCGCCGCGACGGGTGCCCAGATGTGAGTTGTAGTCGGTGCCATAAAAGAGATCGGCGACACATTTTCCGCGTGATACGGTTCCAAAGAATCCTCCCATAGTTGTAGCTTTGTATTGGTTGTTTTGATGCTGCCTTGCAGAGTGCAGCCCGTTGTTTTCTTTTCTGCTGCGGGAAGGCAAAGTTACGAAAAAAACAGAGACGGGCAATGTATTGCTTCCCGTCTCTGTGTTTAAAATATATTTGTTGGAGGAGGACACGGCGGATGCCGCCTTTCCTTTCAGTCGTCGCGCGATCCGCCGAGGAACATCAGGATGTAGTAGACCAGTGTGGCCAGCGAACCCAGTGCCGCCACAACGTAAGTGTAGGCGGCGGCGCGCAGGGCGCCGGTGGCCTGTGGCTGGGTGGAGCGGTCTGTGATGCCGGCCTGTTGCAGCCATGCCGTGGCGCGGCGGCTTGCATCGATCTCCACCGGGAGGGTGACGAAGCTGAACAGCGTGGTGAGCGCGAAAAGGCCGATCCCGATGAGCAGGAGCGAGGGGAATACCTCGACGGTCAGGATGCCGGCCAGCAGTATCCATTGAACCCACTGGGAAGCGAACGATACTGCCGGAACAAGGGCGGAGCGCATTTGCAGAGGCCCGTAGGCCACGGCATGCTGCACGGCATGGCCGCATTCGTGGGCTGCCACTGCGGCGGCTGCCACAGAGCGCCCGCTGTAGACGCCTTCGCTCAGGTTGACGGTCTGGGCCGTGGGATCGTAATGGTCGGTCAGATGGCCTGGAACGGACGTTACACGGACGTTGTAGATGCCGTTGTCGCGCAGCATTTTCTCTGCTACCTCCCGGCCGGTCAGGCCGCTTGTCAAGGGGATGCGCGAATAGGTCTTGAATTTTCTCTGAAGATTGGCCTGCACCAGATAGCTTACCAGTGCGATGCCGATGAATAGGATTAGGTACATGGTTTCAATGAATTTAAAAAATGTGTTGTTTATGGGTTCTTTCTTCTTTTGTTCAGTTCTGTTTTTTTGTCGCGCAACTTTCCGCGCAGAAATTCTATGCTTTCTGTCAGCACGGCCGCTTCCAGTAGCCTCATGGCTCCCAGATAGAGGAAGGCGGCGACTGCAATCTTGACTGTGATACGCAGCCAGATGCTCTCTAACGGCCAGGCGGCTATCCAGGCGCCGCCCATGGCTGCGCCTGCCATGAGGGCGAAGGGCAGCATGTCCAGCAGGGCCTGGCGGAAGGACAGAAGGATGAGGCGGCGGGCCGTGAAATGCCATACGGGCAGCCACAGCAGGTTGATGAAGACGTATGTCACCACCATGATCCGCACGCCGTAGGGATGGAGCAGGAAGAGGGATCCCGTCTGGAGCAGGCAAAGGGCGACGGTGCTGTACATGAAGACATTGCTGCGCCCCTGGCTGATGACGAAGTTGGAGTAGAGCGACGTGATGGGGATGAAGGCTCCGCCTACGCAGAGAATCTGCATCAGTCCGGCGCTGGGCAGCCATTTTTCCGTGATGGTGATGATGATGAATTCGGGCGCGGTGAGTGCCAGGCCGAACATGGCGGGACAGGAGATGAATGCCGTGAAGCGGAGCATTTTCCGGAAAGCCCTGCATCGGCGCTCGGCGTCATCCTCCAGGCGGGCGAATACCGGTTGCGTGACGTTCCACACCATGCCCGTCAGGGTGCTGTAGCCGATGCCGGTCCATTTGTTGGCCTGGTTGTAATAACCCACCATCCGTTCGCCGTAGAAGCGGCCGAAGAAGATGGAGAAGAGATTGTTGTTGATGTGGGTGAAGATGTTCGTGATGAGCAGCCGGGAGCTGAAGCCTACCATGCCGCGCAGCGGCCGCAGGTCAATGTGCGGTGATGGTCTCCACCCTGAGATATACCAGCTCAGCACGGTGGTGCAGAAGCAGAACACGAGCGTCTGGATGGCGATGCCCCAATAGGCGAATCCGTTCCAGGCCAGCGCGATGCCGGTGATGCCCGCTATGAAGAGGGCGGCGATGGACAGTGTGGCCGTTTCCTTGACTTGCAGGTTGCGGAACAGGTAAGCCCGCGGCGTGGTGCCGAAACTGGAGATGACGAAACTGAGGAAGGAGAGGCGTGCCAGCGGTTTGAGCACCGGTTGTTTGAACCAGTCGGCAATGAGGGGAGCGGCGGCATACAATATTATATATACGGTGAGGCTGCACAGCACGTTGAACCAGAAGACCGCGTTGTAGTCGGCCTGCGTGATGTTCTTTTTCCGGTTCAGCCCTGAGATGAAGCCGCTTTCCTGCAAGGCTCCGGCAATGAGTGAGAATATGGTAAGCATGCCGACGATACCGTAGTCGGCCGGTGAGAGCAGACGGGCCAGGAAGATACCGAAAATCAGGTTCAGCAGTTGCTGTCCCCCGTTGTTGATACCTCCCCAGAAAAGTCCTTTTGCTGTTTTTTCTTTCAGATCGTGTTCTGCCATATTCTCTGATAGGTCTTATGGGACTAATAGGGTCCAATCCCGACCCTATTAGTCCGACTTGTTATTTCAGCTCCCGGTTGAAGAAGTCCGTAAGGCGGCGCATAAGGTGATAGCGCGTGTTGCCTCCGTAGATGTTGTGGTTCCGGTTGGTGTAGACCTGCATCTCGAACTGCTTGTCGGCCTGCACCAGCGCTTCGCTGTATTCCACGGCATTGCGGAAGTGTACGTTGTCATCGGCCGTTCCGTGGATCAGGAGCAGGGAACCGCTGAGCCGTCCGGCGCGCTCGATGGGATTGACGGCATAGCCGTCGGCGTTTTCGCGCGGGGTGCGCATGTAGCGTTCCGTGTAGACCGTGTCGTAGTATTTCCAGTTGCTCGGGGCGGCAACGGCGACGCCGGCTTTGAAGACGGGGCGTCCCTCGCTCATAGACATGAGCGTATTGAAGCCGCCGAAGCTCCATCCCCAGATGGCGATGTTGTCCTTGTCCACGTAGGGCAGCGAAGAGAGATAAAGTGCGGTCTCCACCTGGTCTTTCGATTCCAGATCGCCCAGGCGCAGGTAGGTGCATTTCTCGAAGTCGGAACCGCGTCCGCCCGTTCCGCGCCCGTCCACGCAAACGTAGATGAAGCCCTGCTGGGCCATATAGCTCTCAAACACTCCGCCGCCGTAGAAGCCCAGATCCCAGGAGTCGGTTACCTGCTGCGAGCCGGGGCCGCTGTACTGGTACATGATGACGGGATATTTTTTTGAGGCATCGAAGTCGCGCGGTTTCACCATCCAGCCGTTCAGGGAAACTCCCTCTCCGGTCTTGAAGCTGAAAAACTCTTTGGTGCCCAGCAAGGGATCGGTCTTCGCTTTCAGCTCTGCGTTGTCAATCAGGGTGGAGAGAGTTTTTCCGTCAGCGGAGCAAAGAGTAGTGACCGGCGGCTGGGTGGCGGAAGAATACACGTTCAGGAAATATTTCATGGAGCGGGAGAACGTGGCGGAATTGGTGCCCGCCTGTTCAGACAACTTGCGGATTTTCCCGTTTTTGTCTGCAACGTAGACGGCTTTGCGCAGGGGGCCTTCGGCTAGGCTGGCGAAGTAGAATTTCCGGTTGGCGGCATCGTAGCCGTAGAAGTCCGTCACCTCGAAATTTCCTTGGGTGACTTGTTGTTCGAGCTGTCCCGCCAGATTGTACCAGTACAGGTGCTGATAGCCCGTGCGGTCTGACATCAGGGCGAAATGTCCGTCATAGAATTTCAAGGACGTATAGGCTGTTTCGCGGATATATTTGTCGTTGTTTTCCCGCAGGGCCAGTTTGCACTCTGTGGAACGGGGATTGGCCATATAGATGTCCATACGGTTCTGGTGGCGGTTGAGGGTGACGACGGCGAGCTTTTCCGCATCGCTCGTGAACTTGATTCGGGGGATATACCCGTCGCTGTCCAAAGGAACCTTGAGGGTACGCGTCACGCGGTTCTTGATGTCGAAGGAGAGGACGGAAACATCGGAATTCCGTGCTCCGGCAACAGGGTATTTATAGGCGTATTCACCGGGATATTCGTCATATTGCGTCAGGGCCGGTGCTGCGCCTTTGAATTCCTGTATCCGATAGACGGGTACCTGGCTTTCGTCGTAACGCACCCATGCCAGCATCTTCGAGTCGGCGGAAAAGTCGAACGAGCGGTTGGTGGCGAATTCCTCTTCGTAGACCCAGTCGGGAATGCCGTTCAGCACCTCGTTGCGCTTGCCGTCCTTCGTGATCTGGCTTTCCGAGTTGCCGAAAAGCAGTTTCACCAGAAACAGGTTTCCTTCGCGGGCAAAGGCGATCATCGTTCCGTCGGGCGAGAACAGAGGTACCTGCTGGGGCCCTCCGTCGGAGAGCGGCTCAAACTTGTTGTTCTTGACATCGAAGATGTAGTAGATGGCAGTGTAGGAACGGCGGTAGATGCCTTTCGTCTGCGTCTGTAGAAGGATGCGGCTCTCGTCCGGCGACATGATATAGCCGTCAATGCCGTTCAGTTTCAAAGGTCCCCGTGCCGTTTCCGTGTCGAACACTACGCCTGTTTCCTTTCCGGTCTTGAAGGAGCGGCGGATGATGCGTTTGCGGTCGGACGAGAGCTGCGTATAGGTCTCGCCGTCGTTCATGGGGTTCACGCCGTAGACATACTCGGGGGAATAGGTTCCGTTGGTGATGTCTTTCAGCTTCAGGGCGTCGCTTTGTGCAGACGCGCCGCCTGCGGTCATCAGGAGAAGGCAGGCAGCCCAAATAATAATTCTTTTCATGATATGCAGTGTGCTTTCAACTTGTTGATTTTATGAGATTCCGGCCGTGCGGCCTATTATCAGGCAAAGGTACTACTTAAATCGGAAATAACAGGACTCTGTGAAAAGAATGTTGCCGATTTGCCATTCAGAGGCGGCGGCAGCCGAAAGAAAGGCAAAAAATGTGTATTTTTGCACCTGTCTAAACATATTAATACATTTATCAGTCACATGAAGAAGGATATCGAAATCGCTCACTCCACCCCCCTGCTTCCCATTGAGGAAGTGGCGGCCCGAATGGACATTCCTGCCGATGCGCTTGAACGTTACGGGAAGTATATCGCCAAACTGCCTCTTTCGCTGGCCGAAGGCAAGAAACCCGGCAAACTTGTTCTCGTCACGGCCATCACCGCCACGCGGGCGGGAATCGGAAAGACCACGGTGTCTATCGGATTGGCGTTGGGGCTGAACAAGATCGGCCGCTGTGCCGTAGCCTGTTTGCGCGAGCCTTCGCTGGGTCCCTGTTTCGGGATGAAAGGCGGAGCCGCCGGAGGCGGGTATGCTCAGGTGTTGCCGATGGAGCGCATTAATTTGCATTTCACGGGCGATTTCCATGCCGTTACGTCGGCCCATAACATGATTTCCGCTTTGCTCGACAATTATCTGTATCAGCATCGGGCCGAAGGTTTCGGTTTGCGCGAGGTTCTCTGGCGCCGTGTGCTAGACGTGAACGACCGTTCGCTCCGTTCCGTCGTGACGGGACTGGGGCCGGCCTCCAACGGTCTGACAACCCAGGGTGGCTTCGACATCACTCCGGCCTCCGAACTGATGGCTATTCTCTGCCTGGCGACGAGTGAGGACGATTTGCGTCGCCGCATTGAGAATATCCTGCTGGGCTACACCTATGAAGGCAAGCCGTTTACGGTACGCGATCTCGGCGTGGCAGGGGCGATCATGGTGCTTCTGAAGGATGCCATAGCTCCCAACCTGGTGCAGACAACGGAGAACACGCCCGCCATTGTACACGGCGGTCCGTTCGCCAACATCGCACACGGATGTAATTCGATTTTTGCAACCCGCATGGCCCTCGCGCACAGTGAGTATACTATTACGGAAGCCGGATTCGGAGCGGATCTGGGCGCCGAGAAATTCTATGACATCCTTTGTCGGAAAAGCGGACTGCAGCCGGACCTGACGGTGATTGTGGCGACTGCGCAGGGATTGAAAATGCACGGCGGGGTACCGTTGGAGCGAATCAAGGAACCCGATCTGGAAGGATTGCGGGTTGGGCTTGCCAATCTGGACCGTCATGTGGAGAACCTGCGTTCTTTTGGACAGACGGTAGTGGTGGTGTTCAACCGTTTCTCGGGCGATACGGAAGAGGAAATGCAGCTGTTGCGCAGTCATTGCGAAGAGGTGCTGAAAGCCCCCTTTGTCGTCAACGATGCGTATGTGCGTGGCGGCGAGGGAGCGATAGAGATGGCCCGTCTGGTGGTGGATACCATAGAGAACCGGCCTTCCGAGCCCCTGCGGTTTGCATACAATGAGGATGACAGTATCTGCGAGAAGATAGAGAAGGTGGCCTGCCGCATATACCGTGCAGGCAAGGTCAGCTTTGCGCCGGCTGCCATGAAACGCATCCGTCAGGCCGAGGAGCACGGAATGGCCCGTTTCCCGGTCTGTATCGCTAAGACACAGTTCTCTTTCTCGGCCGATGCACGCCGCTATGGGGCGGTGGAAGGTTTTGACTTCCAGATACGCGACATTGTGGTGAATGCCGGTGCGGAAATGATCGTTGCCATTGCTGGTGACATCTTGCGTATGCCCGGACTTCCCAAGGACCCGCAGGCCAATCATATAGATTATGTGAACGGCGAGATTGTTGGCCTGAGTTGAGGCCGGTGGTTTCAGGGATTATAGCTTTTTGGGAGGGTATGCGGATCATGCAATGCGGCAAAGCCGACTATGCGGCGCTTGCCGGAATTTGGGAGCGGTCGGTTCGTGCCACCCATGATTTTCTGTCGGAAGATTCGATAAAAGAGATCGGAAAGGCGCTGTTGTCAGATTACTTCCCGAACGTAGACCTATACGTGGCTGTTGACAATGGCTCTCCCGTCGGCTTTATCGGATTGTCGGGAAATAGTATAGAAATGCTATTCATTGACAGTGGAAAACAGGGCTGTGGCTATGGAACCGAGTTGGTGGATTTTGCCCGGCAGCGGGGAGTTACAAAAGTGGATGTAAACGAACAGAACCCCGCTGCTCTGAACTTCTACCGGGCAAAAGGTTTCAGTATCATCGGCCGGGATGAGACCGATGAGGCCGGGAGGCCGTATCCCATACTACATCTTTCATTATAAAAGAACCGGAAAACTTTTCTGAATAAAAAACGGCCCAAAATTTTGTCAATCCAAAAACTCTTCCTATTTTTGCACCTGAATTAAAAAAGGTGCCATAGCTCAGTTGGTAGAGCAAAGGACTGAAAATCCTTGTGTCCCCGGTTCGATTCCTGGTGGCACC
>VSQE01000055.1 GCA_009775705.1 Prevotellamassilia sp. | reverse complement strand
ACGTATGGAACATTCAAAAAGCGACGGGCGTAAAAAAGCACATCACTACCCTCCGGAGAAAGGCGCAACAATCTTACGACCTCAGCTGAATCCTCTCTCGTATAAACAACTTTCTGCAAAAAATCAGGATACGTCTGCGGCACGGAAACCGGCTGAACCGTTCCCGTTGGGTGCATCTTCTCACGCGACGAACCGTCCGTACACCCCAGCAAACCATATATGAGCAACACCAACAGGCCCTTCACTTTCATAGCCGGAAAGCTCTACAATTGCACATGATGGAGAGAATAATCTCCCATCAACCGACTACGGTCTACATTACCCTTGATGCCGGGAATGCTGCCACTGGAAGTGTATTGCCATATCACATAGTCTTTTCCATCGTCCAATGTCGGCATGTCACTGCGATAACGTGCAATCATCCAATGATAATCCATGAAGTGTCCGGAAAGATGGCGGTTGTAGAAATTATGAAACGTGTATAACAGAGGTTTCTTTCCATAATAACGAGTCACCTCATTGATGAAACTTTTCAAGTCGCTTATGAATTTCTCGTCTGTGCAGGAGCCTTTGTGCTCGATGTCAATAATCGGTACCAAATCCTGATCATCCCGCTTTACGACCGAAGTAAGATTCTCAAATTGTTGTCTCCAACTGATGTTGGGCCTGTAAAAATGATAGCTCCCCACACTAAGGCCCACCCTGCGTGCCTCTGCCAGATTACGTTTGTAAGTATTGTCTACCAAGGAGGCCCCTTCTGTGGCTTTCAGATAAACGTAGGATATTTTGGAAGAACCAGCCACCTGGTCCCAATCTATACTGCCCTGATAGTGCGACACGTCTATTCCTTCCCTGTATTTTGAATTGATATTGGCCTCTGAATGGCTCTGCAATGCCAAAGCCTGAACGAGTTTCCTGTCCTTCCTCGCTTTTACCGCCAACATGTCAGGTTCCACAATACTGGTTTCATATATATTCCTGGCATTTTTGTCTTTCTTTCGGGCATCGGCAGAAGACGGAAACGTAAAAAAAAGCACCAGCAGAGCCGTTATGCTATAGATATGTAAATTCATAGGAGTAAATATTATTCAGCGCAAATTTACATTTTTCAATTCATTCTTCAAATTTTAAATTGTAAAATATTACAAAATGTTCACGAAGAATCCGTTACAATTCTCGACGGTCACTTCGGAGATGTCTATTTATGAAATGATTTATATGTGGAAGGTTTCATTGTTTAATAAATGTTCATATCTTTGCACATACTATGCCACGCATATTCCACATATCCCCCTCTATCGGTCTCATGCTCCGACTGCTGTCAATCGTATTCATGCTATCCGGATGCAATGCCACCCGATTTGTTCCGGAGACCGAGAGCCTGTTGTCTTCCGTAAAAATAACCTCAGACAACAAACAGGTCCGTGCATCGGAGTTCCGTTCCTATATTCGACAAAACGAAAACGCCAAATGGTTCAATTTGGTAAAGGTTCCGCTGGGCTTTTATTGCATCTCCGGACAAGACAGCACGAAAGCCATGAACCGTTTTTTCAGAAGAATAGGCGAACCGCCGGTTGTATATTCCGAAAAAATGAAGGAACACTCCCGGACAGCCTTGACTTCAGCCCTGCAAAGCAAGGGATTTTTGCACGCTTCCGTCACTGCCGATACAATAACAAAGAAAAAACGGACCAAACTGACCTACAGGATGCATCCGGGAAAACGTTTTTTCGTGACCGCCATTCATTATGAATTCGATGATCCGGAAATAGAAAAGGAAGTCACCGGTTCCTCTTCCTCCAGTCTGCTATACAAAGGAATGCCCATGGATCTGTCTGTGCTGAACTCCGAGCGGAACCGCATCATAAGGAATCTGAGAAATCGCGGCTACTATCGTCTGCACAAAGAGTTCATTTCCTTCCGGGCAGACACCATGGATAACGACTACGGCATAGAACTGACCATGCGGCTCGTCCGTCCCTCGGGATCCGACTCCTCCGATGTCTATACTCCCCACCGCCTGCGCAATGTCACCATCCACGAAGAGGTATCGCCACACGAAAAATCTGACACATCGTTATATCGGGGCTTGCGGATTTGCTATGACAGAAAACTTCGGATGCAACGTCGTGTCTACCACACACACGTTTCCATCCGCCCGGACAGTCTGTTCCGTGAAGCAAACACCCAAAACACATACGGAGCTTTGGGGAGCCTCTCGGCCATTAATTATTCCAACATTCGTTTCTATGAAGTACCAGGACAAAACGCGTTGCTGGACTGCGACATCTCTGTGCGCCTGAACAAGCCCCATTCTGTCAGCGCGGAACTGGAAGGAACCAACACTTCCGGCGATCTCGGAGCCGCCGTAGCTTTTTCGTACAACAACCGGAACATCTTCAGAGGAGCCGAGAACCTATCACTGAAAGTGCGCGGTGCCTACGAGGCAATCACCGGACTCGAGGGGTATTCCAATGCCAATTATGTGGAATATAGTGCCGAAGCCAGTCTTCGCTTCCCGACCTTTATGTTCCCCCTCCTGCCATTCAAAATCAAACAGCGGCTGAATGCCAGCTCTGAAATAAGCCTTTTGTACAACTCGCAAAACAGGCCAGAGTTTCACCGCCGTGTCCTAACCGGTTCATGGCTTTACCGATGGAACCGGAACGGCCATAACAAATTACAGCACCGGCTGGACATGCTCAGTCTGAACTATGTTTTCATGCCTTGGATATCAAATACCTTCAGACAGGAATATCTGGAAGGCGAGGATCCCCGATACTCCATCCTGAGATACAGCTATGAGAACCTGTTCATCATGAAATTCGGCTATGGATTTATTTATAACTCACAGCATGGCGGAGGGAGCAACGGATTATATCAGACCAATGACTTCCAGATCCGTATGAATATTGAAACTGCCGGAAATATCCTGTACGGTATGTCCCGTCTCTTCAACGCCTCCAAAGATGAAAACCGGCAATACAATATTTTCAACATAGCCTACTCCCAGTATGCCAAATTTGACTTTGACTATGCCAAAAGTTTTCTTATCAACGAACGAAACTCATTGGCTCTGCACGTGGCTTTTGGCATAGCCTTGCCATACGGAAACTCCACGATCATTCCTTACGAAAAAAGATATTTTGCAGGGGGAGCCAACAGCGTCAGGGGCTGGAGTGTCCGCGAACTGGGACCGGGTAGCTATGTCGGACGGGACGGGAAGGTGGATTTCATCAATCAGACGGGAAATCTAAAACTGGATCTCAGCATGGAATACCGTACCCAACTGTTCTGGAAGTTTCACGGAGCTTTTTTTGTTGACGCTGGAAATATATGGAACACACGCAACTATCCGGATCAACCGGGAGGAACGTTTCATTTTGATACCTTTCCCACACAAATAGCCGTATCCTACGGCCTGGGCATCCGCTTCAATTTAGACTACTTCATCCTGCGATTCGACGGCGGAATGAAAGCTGTTAATCCGGCTGTCAAAAGCGGCCCGGAACATTATCCTCTGTGGAATCCTGACTTCCACCGCGACTTCACATTCCACTTTGCCGTGGGTCTTCCTTTTTAGCTGTTGACGGCCGGCGCATCGGTAGATTCCATTGAACCCGCCTCAGCTTCCACCGCCCATATCCTCAAAGCAACAGGCCACTTCCGCATGGCCAACGCATAAAACATGACGGAGAAAGAAATGGTTGCCAACGGGAAATAGAGCCATCGGATATAGGACGGAACAAGGGCTATATCAGCAGCAAGTCCTCCCCGTGCCTCCTCGATAAAAGTGAGACACAACACACCGACGGGAAGAGACGCTATTACAACAACTCCCCATGCAGGCAATAAAGAAAAGATCAGAGCAAGTAAACATTCGCTCCTGAACTTATGATTCCGAACCATGCCCTTGCGTAAACTCAAAGCAGAGAAACTTCCGACAGACAATGCAATCCGACCTACATACAAAAACAAGCATCCCGTCAGCCACACCAAGAAAGGAAGGCATACCAGCCAGAATGATGCGCGGGCACAAAAATAACCGGCCAACAGGCAAATAAGGTGCCAGGGAAAGAACGTCCGGACATCATACATAAAGAGACGCATGGCCACCCGACGGGCATCACTCCACATAGAAAATCCTTTTTGCTGACAGGGCATCGAATCAATCGCTTTATAAAAGCGCAATTGAACGGCGGCAGCTCCTTCCAGCAAATAAAAAGCAACCCCAAATGTAATGGCAGACATAAACAGCTGAATCCAGTCAGAATACTTTATGGAAGAAAACACCACAACCATGCCAGACACGGAAGCCGTCAAATCCAGATAACTGGCAGGAAGAAAATATCCACACACCACATTCATAAAAATATATGACAGCAAAGCCGCTCCCAAACCCGCCAATAGCAGATAGGGCAATAAAAAAAGAGAAAAGACTTTATAATTGACTACATAAATTTTCCAGGCATCGGACAAACTGGCCCTCAATCCCCGACAACGCACCGCACTTAAGCGGCCTGAAGCATTTGGTTTCTGTGACATTTCTATAACAGCTGATTTATATGCAGACAAAATTAGATATAAATTACGATTTATGTATCCGTCTGATCAGAAAAAAGTCCGAAGACACCCATTTTCCTTATTACAACAGTGAAGAAGAAAAGACAGCTCAAAGAAAATTTTAGCAAAAAACTGTACACGTAATTTAACACACCTCCTGAAAGTTTAACTTTATAGTTGGAGTGATTTTTGAATCGAATAGACCTATTTTTTACAAGAATAGGCCTTGTAAAAACAAGATAGGACCTTTTTTGAATCTTGTTTTCACGTTTAGTGCCGAAAAAAAGCCGCCAAAATGCGGCTTTTCAGAACACTTCTACTTTGCTGACGCAAATATACAACACCCACAGGCGAAAAGCAAATGTTAATTAACTTATATTTAGAGTCAGTCTCACTCCTCCATTTTGCTTATCGACGCTGAAGATGAAACGCTGTCCGTACCTTTTCATCGGGTTCTACAAATCATATTTGGTTGTCCGGGGGATTATTGTTAACTTTGCCGTATGCAAAATAATATAATTATCGGATGGGGATTCATCGGATGCGGTGAAGTGACCGAGAAAAAAAGCGGTCCGGCATTTGCCCTGATTCCCGGCTCGCGAGTTGTGGCGGTGATGAGCCGGAGTAAAGAGAAAGCAGCCTCATACGCCAGACGACATAGTGTGAAGCGCTGGTATACGGATGCGCAGGCTCTCATTGACGATCCGGAAGTAAATGCCGTGTATATAGCGACTCCTCCTTCAACACATGCTACGTATGCCATTATGGCCATGAAATCGGGAAAAGCCGTTTACGTGGAAAAACCAATGGCTTCGAATTATGAGGATTGCCAGCGCATCAACCGCATCGCCGAGAAAACGGGAATACCTTGCTTCGTTGCGTACTACCGCCGGTACCTACCCTATTTCCAGAAAGTTTTCAGTTTGGTAAAAGAAGGAGCCATAGGCAATATCATCAACGTTCAGATTCATTTCTCCGTTCCTCCGCGAGATCTGGATTATAACAGAACTAATCTCCCATGGCGCGTTCAAGCAGATATTGCAGGCGGCGGTTACTTTTATGATCTGGCTCCCCATCAGATAGATTTATTGCAGCAAATGTTCGGTCCCATAATCGAGGCAGAAGGCTATACGGCCAATCGCGGAGGGCTTTATGAGACGGAAGACAGCGTCTGTGCCTGTTTTCGTTTCGGCAACGGCTTGCCCGGATCCGGATCGTGGTGCTTCGTGGCCCACGAATCTGCCAAGAAAGACCGTATTGAGATTACGGGCGACCGCGGACAGTTGAACTTCTCGGTTTTCACCTACGATCCGATCACCCTCCATACGGAAAAAGGATGTGAAGAAATAAAAGTGGACAACCCTCCTTTCGTGCAGTTTCCCCTTATAGAACTCGTGGTGAAACATCTGCAAAACCAAGCAGTCTGTACATGCGACTGCGTAAGCGCCACTTCCGTAAACTGGGTGGTAGACCGTATTTTGGGAAAACTTTGAAATTCTCAATCTCCTATGCGGCATCTTGCGTTCCTTGTTCTCCATGCGTTTCTTGTTCAGGCCCACTCCATGCCGGAACAAGACAGCATCCCGTCCGACCGGACTACGGAACGCAAAGTGCCAGTTAAAGAAAAGATCAAGCGTACAGGCAGCCTGCTTTACAAGATTGTCAAAAGCTTTGACGATTATGACACGGATTATATTTCCCCCAATTATTACAACTATACGGCCATGCTCCAGAATACCAATTTCTATCAGACCTACCGCATGGCAGCAAAAGACAAAAAGGGAAACGAACAGGCCATACACATGGCTCCCGGCCCTACACTCAAATTAGGCCCATACTTAGGCTGGCGCTGGATTTTTCTGGGCTATACGTTCGACATCGGACACCCGCAACGGGCAACCAAGACAACAGAATTCAATCTGAGCCTTTACAGTTCCATGCTTGGCATCGACCTTGTCTACATCCGGAATAAGGGCGACTTTACACTCCGGAAGGCCACCGGCTTCGAGGGACTTGAACCTACGGCGGTCAAGGGACTCCGTTTTTCCGGAATGGACACCTACACCTCGAGTATCAATTTATACTACGTACTCAATCACAAACATTTTTCCTATCCTGCGGCCTTTGCCCAGAGCACAGTACAACGAAAGAGTTGCGGATCATGGATTCTGGGAGTACGCTTTGACAAACAAAAGATTCATTTCGACTATAACCGCTTACCTGATATTCTGAAAGACCGGAAAGACAACAGTGCGGGAATTATTGAAGAGTTGAAAGTAAGAAAAATAGATTATCACAATTACAGCATTAGTGGAGGATATGCCTATAATTGGGTGTTTGCCCGTAATTGCCTGCTCGCCGCATCCATCACGCCCGCCTTGGGGTTCAAACATGCAGAAGGAGAAAGAGTGCGGGGAGATGAATTCTGGATGAGCATGAAGAACCTGAGTTTTGACTGCATCACGCGTCTGGGACTGGTATGGAACAACACCCATTGGTTTACCGGAGCCTCATTGGTCAGCCATATGTATGATTACAAAAGAGACCGCTTCACCCTGCTGAACTCCGCAAGTTATCTGAATATTTATGTGGGGCTGAACTTTAACAGAAAACGTCAATACCGCAACCGTTGACAAACGCATCGTCACCTACTAAAAAACAACATGCTACAAACATATTTTTGCCATGACCGAAAACTGCAATAAGAAAGAAATTCATCCGCTGAAACCTTTTTTGCCCAAAGGAGCGCGCATTTTGATGTTGGGAAGTTTTCCTCCCCAAAGAATCCGATGGTCTATGGATTGGTTTTACCCCAATTTTCAGAATGACATGTGGAGGATTTGGGGATACATCCTTTCGGGCGACAAGAATCATTTCGTCTGTCCGGGCGAGAAACGTTTTGACAAAGAAAGAATAGAGGAGTTCTGCCGCAAAGAAGGCATTGCGCTATATGATACGGCAGAGGAAGTGATACGCCTTAAGAACAATGCCTCCGATAATTTCCTGCAAGTGGTCCGCCCAACCGATGTGGCAGCCCTGCTGGAGCAGATTCCCGGATGCCGTTCGCTGGTAGCGACGGGACAAAAAGCTGCGGAGACATTGCAAACCATGACCGGAACCGGCCCGTTACCTGTGGGCGGCAGTTGCCCGGTCACCATAGCCGGAAGAGAACTGAAGCTGTGTAGAATGCCTTCTTCATCACGCGCATACCCGCGTTCCATCGAATGGAAAGCGGAATTTTATAAAAGACTATTATCTTAGCATGACAACTCCCCTACCCTGAATGAACAGAAGGAAAGCAAAGTAAAGCTGCACACCGTCTCTCCGCATGAAAAGAATCCTAATATTATTTCAGAGCCGGAAAAAAGAAGATGGAAAATTTGGCTGTCGGCATTTCTGATTGTAAATTTGCAAATTAGAACAGGCCCTCGATCTGAATATGTTTGGAATCAAGAAATTAGACCTCTTCATATTAAAGAACTTTACTCTGACTTTTGTCGGAGCTTTCTTTATTTGTCAATTTATCTTCATGATGCAATTTACCTGGCGCTATATAGATGAGTTGATAGGAAAAGGTTTGTCAATAGAGATATTGGGCAAGTTTTTCTGGTACATGGGCATCACACTTGTTCCCACCTCTTTACCGCTTGCCATACTGCTGGCATCACTCATTGCGTTCGGAAACATGGGCGAAAGACTGGAACTGTTGGCCATGAAAGCCTCTGGTATTTCATTGATCCGTATCATGCTTCCCATCTTCATTATGGTTTTGGGACTGACAGGAATGTCGTTCTCATTCCAGAACAACATGGCACCACGCGCACAAATCAGTCTGAGCACGTTGCTGTTCAGCATGAAGCAGTCTTCACCGGCGGTGGAAATTCCGGAAGGAATATTCTATAGCGGTGTCCCCAACGTAAACCTTTACGTACAACGCAAGAATACGGAGACAGGAATGCTCTATCAAGTCATCATATATAAGACTGATCAAGGATTTGACAGGGCCCAGATACTGCTGGCAGACTCGGGACGACTGGAAATGACAGCCGACAGGATGCATCTGCGTCTCTCTTTGTGGAAAGGCGAGCAGTTCGAGAATCTGCAATCCCAAAATCTGTCTGCATTAAGAAGCGCAACGACACCATACGACCGCGAAACATTCAATTATAAGGAGTTGCTTATTGATTTCGACAGCAACTTCAACTTGATGGATGCCAACATGGTGAGCGGTATGGCTTCCACGAAAAACATGGAGCAGATAAGGCACAGCGTTGATTCTATGAATCTTCGTCTGGACAGCGTCGGAAAAAATTATTTTGCAGCCGCACGGGCAAGTTATTACAAACAACCGGCCTTGGCCCGAAAAGACTCATTGAAACTATTAGCCAATGAGCGGACAAAGTCTTCCACATTCGACTCAATCATCAACGGCTTGCCACTTGAGCAACGTTCTTCCGTAATGCAGACAGCCCGCCAGAACGTGGCAGCCTATTATAGTGAACTTGAATGGAAAAGTGTCGTTACAAACGATGGTGACTCCAATATAAGGCGGCATTGGGTGGAATGGCACAAAAAAATAACACTTTCACTTTCCTGCCTTTTCTTCTTCTTTGTCGGGGCTCCGCTGGGAGCCATAATCCGTAAAGGCGGATTGGGCATGCCCACCGTCATCTCCGTCCTGATTTTCATCTTCTACTATATAATCAACACTTCAGGTATGAAGATGGCCAGAGACGGGTCCTGGAGCATGGTGTATGGGATGTGGATAAGCTCTTGGGTATTAATTCCTTTTGGTGTATTCCTCACCTATAAATCCAACCGGGATTCTATTGTTTTCAATATGGAAGCCTACACCATCTTCTTCCGTAACATATTAGGATTGCGCTCGCAAAGGCACATATTCCGGAAAGAAGTGATTATCTCGGATCCGGACTATAAAAAAATACAGGATGAGCTGAACACTCTTCGCAATGAATGTACCGACTATAGCACGGAGCATAAATTAATGGCTGTCCCGAACTACGTAAACATATTTTTCAAGAACAGCCCCGATCACAGAATGGAGAAACTGGGAGAAAGATTAGAGACAATAGTTGAAGAACTATCCAACAGCCGTGACCCCAAGATCTTGCAAGAACTCAATAATATGCCTGTCATTTACGAACACGCCCATACCTCTCCCTTCACATCTCCAAGACTAAACAAAGCGGCAGGCATTCTTTTCCCCATAGGATTCATCTTATGGATCAGGATATGGCGCTTCAGATTACGGTTACTGCGCGACCTGAAACAAATCACACACAGTTGCGACACACTGACAAACAGAATCGCGGCTTTGTCCGTCGGCGCAGCAGAAAATTGAATCAATAAAACACCCTTATATTCACATAATAAATGGAACAATATAAACTGGCAAGCATAAAAGAAGCCATACAAGATGTCAAAGCAGGAAAGTTCATTATTGTAGTTGATGACGAAGACCGCGAAAATGAGGGAGACCTTATCATGGCGGCCGAACTTGTTACGGAAGAACATATAAACTTCATGCTGAAACATGGACGCGGTGTGTTGTGCGCCCCCATTACCAACGAACGATGCCGACAACTTGAACTGGATCATCAGGTACAGACCAATACCAGCATGTTGGGTACTCCCTTTACCGTAACCGTTGACAAACTGGATGGATGTACCACCGGTGTCAGCTGTCATGACCGTGCAGCAACAATACGTGCACTGGCGGATCCTCAGAGTTCTCCGGAGACATTCGGCCGTCCCGGCCACATCAATCCGCTTTACGCACAGGACCGAGGCGTTCTGGCCCGTGCCGGACACACGGAAGCTGCCGTAGATCTGGCCCGTCTGGCAGGTCTGCAACCCGCGGCCTGCCTCATTGAGATCCTGAACGAAGACGGCACAATGGCCCGTATGCCGCAGTTGCAGGAATTTGCCCGCCGCGAACATCTAAACGTCATAACTATCAAGGACCTGATAGCATACAGATTGCGCAATGAAACTCTAGTAGAAAAAGGAGAAGAGGTGGATATGCCTACAGAATACGGACATTTCCGCCTGATACCGTTCCGCCAGAAGAACAACAGGCTGGAACATATTGCCCTAATCAAAGGAGAATGGGCCGAGGACGAGCCGATCATGGTACGGGTGCATTCCTCCTGTGCCACCGGAGACATTTTCGGGAGCGAACGATGTGATTGCGGCGAACAACTGCATAAGGCGATGCGTATGGTGGAGAAGGAAGGAAAAGGAGTCGTGCTGTATCTCAATCAGGAAGGACGTGGCATAGGCCTGATGGCAAAAATCGCAGCCTACAAACTTCAGGAACAAGGATTCGACACCGTTGATGCCAACATCCATCTCGGTTATGACCCTGACGAGCGTGACTACGGTGTCGGAGCCCAGATTCTCAATATGCTCGGCGTGAAAAAGATCAGGCTACTTTCCAACAATCCGGTGAAACGAGTCGGACTGGAAGCCTACGGTCTTGAAATAGTGGAGAATGTATCTGTGGAAATAACCCCTAACAAATATAACGAACGCTACCTGCGCACCAAGCAGGAACGCATGGGGCATACGCTTCATCTGAAGAAATAATAACAAACTATGTTTCACTAAAAAACAAAAGAATGGAAAGAGAGAAAGTAATGAACGTGTACCGCGAAGCGGACCGCAGCATGGCATTCGCTACATTAATGAAAAATGTATATCTCTGGATGACATTGGGACTGGGCATGACGGGACTGACGGCAGCCTATGTCGCAGGCAATCCGGGATGGATGCAAACTATTTTTGAGACTCGAGGACTTCTTTTTGCCCTTCTGATCGGCGAAGTGGCACTGGTATGGATCCTGAGCGCCCGCATCATGAAAATGTCCTTTGCCACTGCGGGAATAATGTTCGCTGTCTACTCCATCCTTAACGGAGTGACCCTGTCCTTTATTTTCCTGGCATATACAATGGAATCCATTGCCACCACTTTCTTCGTGACGGCCGGAACTTTCGGCGCCATGACCCTTGTGGGATATACCGTAAAAAAAGATTTGTCCGGACTGGGACGTTTCCTTATAATGGCACTGATCGGACTGATCATTGCGACTCTCGTAAATATCTTTGTGGCAAGTTCCACACTTTCCTGGACCATCACCTATGTCGGAGTGCTTATTTTTGTCGGACTTACGGCATACGATACCCAAAAAATCAAGAACATGTTACGGGAGTATGGCAGCGAAGCCAATGAAGTCACGATGAAACTGGCTCTGATGGGCAGTCTGACGCTTTATCTTGATTTCATCAATCTTTTCCTCTATCTTCTCCGGATTCTCGGCGACAGAAAATAATTTTGCGAACCATAATTAATAGAAAACAATGAACCAGCTATCAGAAAGACTGAACCGTCTCGCTCCATCCGCCACTTTGGCCATGTCGCAAAAAAGCGGTGAACTAAAGGCACAGGGAATAGATATAATCAACCTCTCGGTTGGTGAACCGGATTTCAACACACCCGATCATATCAAGGAAGCAGCCAAACAGGCAATTGATGATAATTATTCCCGCTACTCACCCGTACCCGGCTATGCAGCCCTCCGCGAGGCAATCGTCGCCAAGTTGAAAAAAGAGAACGGGCTGGAATATCTGCCCTCCCAGATTGTCTGCTCTAACGGTGCCAAACAAAGCGTTTGCAACGCAATCATGGCACTCATCGGTGAAGGTGACGAAGTGTTAATCCCTGCTCCTTACTGGGTAAGCTATCCGCAGATGGTACTGATGGCCGACGGCAAACCTGTCTATGTCGAAGCTACCATTGAACAGGATTTCAAAATTACCCCCGCGCAACTGGAAGCTGCCATCACTCCCCGCACCCGCGCATTGATTCTTTGCTCTCCCAGCAACCCTACCGGCTCCGTCTACAGCAAGGAGGAACTGGAAGAGCTGGCAGAGGTATTGCGCCGACACGAGAACGTGATTGTATTGAGCGACGAGATCTATGAACATATCAATTACACCGGCCATCATGCTTCCATTGCCGCTTGTGAGGGCATGAAGGAACGTACTGTCATCATCAACGGCGTGTCAAAAGCATACGCCATGACGGGATGGCGCATCGGTTTCATTGCTGCTCCCGAATGGATTGTCAAGGCCTGCAATAAGTTGCAGGGACAATATACCAGCGGTCCCTGTTCCGTTAGCCAGGTGGCCGCAACCGAGGCTTTTGCCGGTCCGCAGGATTGTGTTGAGGAAATGAGAAAGGCTTTTGAAAGAAGGAAAAACCTTATTGTAAGTCTGGCAAAAGAAGTTCCCGGTTTCGAGGTAAACGAGCCGCACGGAGCATTCTATCTTTTCCCTAAATGCAGTTACTATTTTGGAAAGAGAGACGGCGAACGCATCATCAAAGACTCTATGGATTTTGCCATGTTCCTGCTTGAGGTGGCCCACGTCGCTACCGTTGGCGGCGACGCTTTCGGATCGCCAGAGTGTTTCCGCATGAGCTACGCTACCAGCGATGACAACATACGTGAGGCATTACGCCGTATCAAAGAGGCAGTAGTTCGCCTGACATAAGAATTTGAATCTTAACAAGAAGCGGATGTCGCAACCGAAGTATTTACTTCCGAACGGCATCCGCTTCTTGTTTAATGTCTGTTTCCGTTATTCTGTTACCAGTTCCAGCGTATCGCTGGCAATAAGCAGTTCCTCATCTGTGGGAACTACTACGACTTTTACCTTGCTGTCGGCAGCGGATATGATTTCCTCTTCTCCGAAATTCTTGCGGTTCTTCTCCTCATCAAGATGGATGCCGAAGAACTCCATATTCGAAACGGCACTGTAACGAACATCCCACTGATGCTCGCCTACACCGGCGGTAAACACAATGATGTCCACACCGCCCATAGCAGCCGTATAGGCTCCGATGTATTTTTTGATACGATAGCCATACATTTCCAGTGCCAGTCGTGCCCGTTCATTTCCGTCCTTCACAGCTGCCTCCACTTCACGCATATCGCTCGATATGCCGGAAATACCTTTCACACCACTTTCTTTGTTGAGCAGGTCACTCATCCGATCGGCATCAAAACCTTCTTTTTTCATGATGCTAAGCACTGCGGAGGGATCTATGTCTCCGGAACGCGTTCCCATCATCAGTCCTTCAAGGGGGGTAAGTCCCATTGAAGTATCCACACATTCACCACGGTTCACAGCCGAGATGCTGGCCCCGTTTCCAATATGGCAGGTAATGATGCGCACATCCTCTGGCTTCACTCCTAGAAACTCGCAGACACGGGCTGTAACGAAACGATGGCTCGTTCCGTGTGCGCCCCAACGACGGATATTGTTCTCTTCATAATACTTGTACGGAACAGCATACATGTAGGCTTTGGCCGGCATGGTCTGGTGAAAGGCCGTATCAAAGACAAACACCTGAGGAAGGTCTGGCAGCATCTTCTTCACCGCTTCATATCCTTTCAGATGTGCAGGACTGTGCAACGGAGCCAATTCCATATACTGGCGCCACTCTTCAAGCATGGCCGGAGTAAC
This sequence comes from Prevotellamassilia sp., assembly GCA_009775705.1. Taxonomy (GTDB): domain Bacteria; phylum Bacteroidota; class Bacteroidia; order Bacteroidales; family Bacteroidaceae; genus Alloprevotella. Next base: position 2,842 of record VSQE01000055.1, on the reverse strand, counting down.
AACCTGGCTTTTCGTAAAACGGCCACCTGCCACAATACGATGTCCGGCTGCCGATATTTCGTCCAAACTGTGTATGGCTCCGTACTGAGGATGAAGCAGCGTGTCGAACATCAACTTGATGCCCTCTGTATGTGTGGGACAGTGTGATTCGATAATTTTTGTCTCTCCGTTGATTTTTGTTTTGAGGAAAGATCCCTCAAGACCTACTTTTTCAATTCCTCCGGCGGCAAGTACGCTCCGGTCTTCCATCTCATAGAGCTTATATTTGATGGACGAGCTACCGCAGTTGATTACTAAAATTTTCATTGCGATTACTTTTATATTTGTTCCTATTTACTTTTGCTTGTATCTGGACTATCTTTCATAGCGAAAGCAAAATTAATGAAAATCTCTGAAATAACCTCGAAAAACGGGAGAAATGACGCTAAACGACTTAATATCAACGTCTGTGGAATTTCGGAATGTAATGTCTGATTTATCGTCATACAATATCAGTTCAAGTTCCACAGACAGGATATTAGAAAGGGTCAGTCTGAATTTTTTTACGATTTTCTTAAAAAGCAGTCGAAAAGACGTCGGGAGTTTGTATTTTTGCCTTGGTTAATCAGTAATATCCGGATTCAGATGAGAAGTGGACTGATCATTTTTTTACAAATACTTTTAACGCTACCGGCATTCGTGTCGTGCTTTACCGAAGAGGAAATCACCTCAGGTCAAACCGACATCATAACGGTGGGACAGCAGCTGCCGGATTTTTCCGTAAGAATGAATGACTGCACCCAGGTCTCTCCCAGCAGTTTGTCAGGAAAACCGGCTGTGATCGTTTTTTTTCATACCGGCTGTTCGGACTGTAGAAAAGAATTGCCCGTTGTACAGCGTGTGTATGACGAGTGTTCTTCGCTGGCTTCATTCGTTTGCATCAGCAGGGCGGAAGACGAGACGGCTGTTGCTGCTTATTGGCAGGCGGAAAAGTTGTCGTTGCCCTATTCGGCACAGCCGGACAAGACCGTATACCAGAAATTCGCGTGGCAGACCATTCCCCGTATCTATGTAGCGGATGCTGCCGGAATGGTGCGTTACGTTTTTGTCGAGCAGGTCTCGTACAAGCGGCTCTCCGAAGCCGTGAAAGGAGTGTTGTCCGGATCAGAATTAGAATAATCTTAATCACAAAAATATCATGAACAGTTCTTTTTTTAAATCTCGCCTTGTCGTGATGAATTTTCTAGAGTTTGCAGTTTGGGGAGCTTATCTGACATCAATGGGCAGTTATTTGGTAACGGTCGGCTTGGCTCGCAACATCGCGATGTTCTATGCCGTTCAGGGAATCGTATCAATTTTTATGCCCGGTCTCATCGGTATTGTGGCCGACAGATGGATTCCGGCACAACGTCTTCTTGGCATCTGCCATTTTCTGGCAGGTGGTTTTATGGCGGCTGCGGCATTCTACGGTATGCAGGCTGGAGAGCACGTCGAGTTGAACCGTCTCTTTCTATTATATGCCATGAGTGTGGCGTTCTATATGCCTACATTGGCATTGGGAAATTCTGTAGCTTTTTCAACGCTGACAAGAGCCGGTTATGATACCGTAAAGGATTTCCCCCCCGTCAGGGTTTTCGGAACGATAGGCTTCATCTGTACGATGCTTGCTGTCGATGCTTTCGGTTTTCAGACTACTTATGGGCAGTTTTTTGTCTCGGCGGCTCTGAGTATCCTTCTCGGATTCTATGCGCAGACATTGCCTTCGTGTCCGGTAAATGGAAATGGAGAAAATAAGTCCATCATCGAGGCTTTGGGTTTTAATGCATTCGCTTTGTTCAAGCAACGCAGAATGGCCGTATTCTTTGTATTTTCGATGCTGCTGGGTGTTTCCTTGCAGATTACGAACGGATTTGCCAATCCATTTATCATGAGTTTCAAAGATATTCCGGAATTTTCCGATACCTTCGGAGCAAACCATGCCAATGCTTTGATTTCGCTTTCGCAGATGAGCGAAACCTGCTGCATACTCCTGATACCTTTCTTCATGAAGCGTTTCGGCATCAAGCGCGTCATGATGATTGCCATGCTGGCATGGGTTTTCCGTTTCGGCCTGTTCGGACTCGGAAATCCAGGAGAAGGTGTATGGATGTTCATTCTTTCCATGATTGTCTATGGGGTGGCTTTTGATTTCTTCAATATATCCGGAGCCTTGTTTGTTGACCAGAATACGGAAGGAAACGTTCGCAGCAGTGCGCAGGGGCTATTTATGATCATGACGAACGGTCTGGGAGCCACCATCGGAATGTTCGGTGCACAGGCTGTTGTAAATCATTACGTCTATTCGGTTCCGTCCACTGAAATGTTGCTCCAGCTGGAAGGCTGGCGCATCTCGTGGTATATATTTGCCGCGTATGCGTTGCTTGTATTGGTACTTTTCTCATTTTTCTTTCGGGAAATAAAAAAATAGCAAACAGACACTATCTTTTTATAAAAGAGACTCTTATAGAGAAATCACTTGCAGTCATGCCTGCAAGTGATTTCTTTTTTTGAAAAAATATGGATTTTTTGTTTGGCAGTTATATGAAAAAATACTACCTTTGCACTCGCAAACAAGCAACAAGGGTAATGCACTCTTAGCTCAGTTGGTAGAGCAACTGACTCTTAATCAGTGGGTCCAGGGTTCGAGCCCCTGAGGGTGTACTACAAATAATAAGAAGGTATCTGAAAAGGATGCCTTCTTTTTTGGCAGGTTGGACATTTGGGGTGATGGCTTGCATAGCAAAGTGGGCGCATGGTAAAAAACCTGTGTTTAGCCAGTGTTTAGATATAACTTCTTACATTTGCAAAAAAGAGTGCGATGGAG
>VSQE01000054.1 GCA_009775705.1 Prevotellamassilia sp. | reverse complement strand
CCCACGACGGCCTTGCCGTTGTTGACGAGAAAGTCCTCCAACCAGCCGATGCTCTCGATGTCCAGATGGTTGGTGGGCTCGTCAAGCAGCAGCACGTCAGGATTCTGCAACAACAGCTTTGCCAGCTCGATGCGCATACGCCAACCTCCGGAGAAATCGCTCGTGGGCCGCTGTAGGTCGGCACGCGCGAAACCGAGGCCGAGCAGGGTCTTCTCCACGTCCTCCTCGAAATGGGTCATGTCGATGGCATAGAACTTCTCGCTCATGGTGGCGACACGCTCAATCAGATCCATATATTCCGCACTCTCGTAGTCGGTGCGCTCGGCCAGCTGGCGGTTGAGGTCCTCGATCTCAGCCTCCATACGGTGCAGGTGGGCGAAGGCCTGCGCCGCCTCGTCGAAGACGGTACGGCCGTCTTCGGTCATGAGATGCTGCGGCAGATAGGCAATGACGGTCCCTTTGGGGGCCGAGACGGAACCTCGCGTGGCGGTACGCACGCCGGCCAGGATTTTCAGAAGGGTGGACTTGCCCGCGCCGTTCTTTCCCATCAGGGCGATACGGTCCTTCTCATTGATCACGAAAGAAATGTCACTGAAGAGTGTGGTGCCTCCGAATTCCACCGTGAGGCCGTCTACTGAAATCATGCTTGAAAATAAAGTCTGAATTTGTAACTCCGTGTTTTCGGGAAAAGTCTACTCGTGGGGGTGATGGCAGTCGTGGTGGTCGCAGATCTGGGCATTGTCCGTCAGGCCGCCGGCCAGATAGCGCTCCACCACCTCGCCGGTCTCCCCGTGGCAACCGCGGATCACCTCGATGCCGTTTTCCGCGAGCTTGCCAACGGCACCCTGCCCCATGTTTCCGGCCAGCATCACGCTGACTCCCATGTTGCGGAGCACCATAGCGATGCCGGACTTGCATCCGCATCCGCCGGGAGCCGGCAGACTGTCGGTGGAGACAATCCGGCGATTGTCGTCTATCTCGAAAATCTCATAAGCGGCACAATGACCGAAATGGTCGTCCACATGCCCGTCTCTTGCTGGTACAGCTACTTTCATCGTTTTGGTCGTTTTTATCCTGTTGGTATCTTTCTCTTCTTCATGCCCCCACAGCGTTCAGCTCGTCCTCGACAAACTCGGCGGCATCGGCCACGCAATCATCACAGGCCCGCAACGCACAGCCGCTTCCGTTGCCCTTCAGCAACTTGCACACGGTGGCGCCATTGCGCTCCCCGAACTTCGTCATGACGCGCCGCATGGCCTTCATGGCGGCGGCACGGTCGTGCAGACGCACCCCCAGCACCATGCCGGCACCCGACAAGGCTCCGCACGTTCCCTCCATATTGCCCATGCCGGCACCAAAGGCTCCGGCAACAGCATACATCGTTTCCTCGTCCAAACCCGCCAGGTCGCAGTAAGTACAGGCCACGGACTGGGCGCAATTGTAACGGCCGCTTTTCTTCTTCTCAACGGCCTGACTCACTCTTGTTTCCATTTTTCCTATGATGTTTGAGTCTACAGATCTGCTGGGTCATATTGCCCATGGGGCAGAAAACGCACCAGGTACGCGGACGATAGGCCAACGTCAGCACGATGCCCGCAATGAGCGAGGTGAGCATGATGCCGTAGAGACCGAAGGCAAACTGGGCCTTCCACGGATCCGCCCCGCCGGAATAGGCCCAGTGCCAGGGCACATTCATCGTCCAGAGAAGGTGCACCGTCTGGGACAGGCCGCGCACATCGCGGAACACGAGCACGGTGACATAGATCATCTGCACGAAGAAGGCCATGAAGAATACCAGAAACCCGTGGCGGAACCAAGAGGACGACAGCCAGCGGGGCGCCACCTTCCCGCGCGAAAGGCCGAAGGTGTTCCCCAGCAGCAGGAACAGCTGGCCGCGCCCGCAATACTTGTTACAATACGCCTTGCTACCGCCGAAAATAGCGATGAGCAAAGGCAAGGCGAAACAGACCATCCCCAACCAGGCAAACAGGATATTGAAAAATCCCAGGGTGAAATAGGTGGCGGAGACGATCCACATCCAGTCGCTCCATACTTTCTTACGCGCAGCCATCGGCATTGATTCTAATCTTGTGCATCACTCCCGCGGGACAGGCTTTCACGCACAACCCGCAACCTATACATCTCTCACCGTCCACAACGGCGTAGCAACCTTGATGGACATACACGGCCTCGCGCGGACACACCTTGGTGCAGACACCACATGCCACACAACGGTCGCGCTCGTTCTCCGCTTTGAATTTTTTTGCCATATCTTACTTTTCCAGGGAAAAACACCCGCAACTGTCCTCTTCGTTCCAGAAACGTGTCATCAGTCTCTTGGCCTCGCACCAAGCCTCACAGTCTATGCTGTATTTCACCTTCGGCGGCAGCTCTTCGGACACCACCAGCCCGGCATTCTTCAACTCAGCCAGATGCTGCGAGACAGTGGCTTTGGCTATAGGCAGTATCTTGTGGATGTCACAGAAGTACAACGGTCCTTTCGACACCAGATAACGAAGGATCAGAATACGTTTCGCATTGCCCATTGCACGGGCATAACGCGCCAACTTCTCCATCTGTACGGAATAAGGGTCTTCCATGTTCTTCGAATAATGTTCGCAAAGTTACGAACATTATTCCAAAGTACGAAAAATCTGCCGGATTTTTTCGTGATGCCGGCCGGCAATAAAAAACTCCGCGACCTGCCTGATGCAGGTCGCGGAGCGGATTGCAATAAGTTTTCGGTAATGATTTACTCAGCAGCGGGAGCCTCGGTTGCAGTCTCTGCAACGGGTGCTTCTCCGGCCGGAGCCTCTGCCGTAGCGGCAGCTTTCTTGGAACGACGGGTACGGGTAGCCTTCTTCTTGGTCTTGGCCATGTTCTCATCGTAATCAACCAACTCGATAAAGCACATTTCGGAAGCATCGCTGGCACGGAAACCGGTCTTGATGATGCGGGTATAGCCACCGGGACGGTCGGCAACCTTAACGGAGATCTCCTTGAAGAGTTCCGTCACGGCATATTTGTCCTGAAGATAGCTGAAGACAACACGACGGGAATTGGTGGTGTCGTTCTTGCACTTCGTGATCAGCGGCTCAACATACTTCTTCAGCGCCTTGGCCTTAGCGAGAGTCGTAGTGATTCTTTTGTGCTTAATCAAAGAACAAGCCATGTTGGAAAGCATAGCCGCTCTATGAGAAGCAGTACGGCTCAGATGGTTGAATTTTTTATTGTGTCTCATTTTTCGTTATTCTTTATCTAATTTATACTTAGAGATGTCCGTTCCAAACGACAGATTCAGACTCTCGAGCAAATCATCAAGCTCAGTGAGCGATTTCTTACCGAAGTTGCGGAACTTCAAGAGGTCGTTCTTGTTGAACTGCACCAAGTCGCCAAGCGTATCCACATCGGCAGCCTTCAGACAGTTGAGGGCACGGACCGAAAGGTTCATGTCGATCAGCTTCGTCTTGAGCAACTGACGCATGTGAAGCACTTCTTCGTCAAACTCTTCATTCTCCATATTGGCGGAATCGTCAATGGTGATCTTCTCGTCAGAGAAAAGCATGAAGTGGTATATCAGAATCTTGGCAGCTTCCTTGAGGGCATCCTTCGGATGTATGGAACCGTCGGTCGTAATCTCAAGCACAAGTTTGTCGTAGTCCGTCTTCTGCTCTACGCGGAAAGGCTCTACAACGTACTTGACATTACGGATAGGGGTGTAAATAGAATCGACTGGAATTACGTCAACGGCGGTACAGAAGTCCCGGTTTTCATCGGCCGGCACATATCCGCGCCCTTTGTTGATCGTAAGATCAATCTGCATCGTGGCTTTGGAATCTAAATGACAAATCACTAATTCAGGATTTAACACTTCAAATCCAGTTAGATACTTGCTAATATCTCCTGCCGTGAACTCCGTAGCGTTCGCAACAGTTATACTAACTTTCTCAGTCTCGAATTCTTCTACTATCTGCTTGAAACGTACCTGTTTCAAGTTGAGAATTATGTTGGTTACGTCTTCACGCACTCCGGGCACCGAGGCAAATTCGTGCTCAACACCGGCAATTCTGATGGTGTTGATGGCAAAGCCTTCGAGCGAGGAGAGCAGGATGCGACGCAAAGCATTTCCGACAGTAGTGCCGAAACCCGGCTCCAAAGGACGGAATTCAAATTTTCCGTACTTGGAGTCGTTTTCCAACATAATTACTTTATCGGGCTTTTGAAATGCTAATATCGCCATGAACTAAATCTATTTTAATTAGTTTTTAGAGTACAACTCGACAATTAACTGCTCCTTGATGTTCTCAGGGATGTCCGCACGCTCGGGAATGTGCAGCAGTTTGCCGCCCTTCACGTTCTCGTCCCATTCGATCCAAGGATATTTGCTGTGGTTGAAGCCTGCAAGCGCATCTGCAATCACTTCGAGAGATTTGGATTTCTCACGCACTGCAACAATCTGTCCGGGTTTTACACTATAGGAAGCGATATTAACAACCTTGCCGTCAACGGTAATATGCTTGTGGTTCACCAGCTGACGGGCCGCAGAACGCGTAGGAGCAATGCCCAAACGATATACGACATTGTCCAGACGGCACTCCAACTTCTGCAACAGCAACTCACCGGTAATACCGCTGGCTGCGGCAGCCTTGTCGAACATATTACGGAACTGCTTCTCCAGAACTCCGTAAGTATATTTCGCTTTCTGCTTCTCCGCCAGCATGACACCGTACTCGGAAGTTTTGCGACGACGGGAATTTCCATGCTGTCCGGGAGGATAGTTGCGCTTAGAAAGTACTTTGTCTGCTCCGAAAATTGCCTCTCCGAATTTACGGGCAATTCGAGACTTGGGACCAATATATCTTGCCATTTTCTAAATCAAATTTTAATGCGTTACAACAAATTATACTCTTCTTCTCTTCGGAGGACGGCAACCGTTGTACGGCAGCGGAGTAACGTCAATGATCTCGGTCACCTCGATTCCGGCTCCGTGGCAGGCACGGATGGCTGACTCACGGCCGTTACCGGGACCTTTCACATATGCCTTCACCTTACGAAGTCCCAAGTCAAAAGCTACCTTTGCACAATCCTGAGCGGCCATCTGGGCTGCATAGGGGGTGTTCTTCTTGGAGCCTCTGAAACCCATTTTACCGGCAGAAGACCAAGAGATAATCTGGCCTTCGCTATTTGCCAAAGACACGATGATATTGTTGAAAGAGCTATGAACGTGCAACTGTCCCATAGCGTCAACCTTTACATTTCTCTTCTTAGCTGCGACTGTTTTCTTTGCCATATCATTTATTATTTATTAGCTTTTTTCTTGTTTGAGACAGTCTTCTTGCGACCCTTGCGAGTACGGGCGTTGTTCTTAGTGCTCTGGCCACGCACGGGAAGACCGATACGATGACGCACACCACGATAACAGCCGATATCCATCAGTCGCTTGATGTTCAACTGGATTTCCGAACGAAGGTCACCTTCAACCTTAAACTCGGCACCAATGATCTCGCGGATCTTTGCAGCCTGATCGTCGGTCCAGTCCTTTACTTTTAAATCTCTGTCAATTCCGGCCTTGTCCAAAATCTTAGCCGAACTACTGCGACCTATACCGTAGATGTAGGTCAAAGCGATCTCGCCTCTCTTGTTCTGAGGCAAATCAACACCAACAATTCTTATTGCCATATACTTTTTTGATATTTTGCGAAAACCGTATTAACCCTGACGCATTTTGAACTTAGGGTTCTTTTTGTTAATCACATACAAGCGGCCCTTGCGACGAACGATTTTGCAATCGGCTGTCCGCTTCTTTAAAGATGCTCTTGTTTTCATATACTTGATTTTTATTTATATCTGAACACGATTCTTCCTTTTGAAAGATCATAAGGACTCATCTCGACTTTCACCTTATCTCCGGGAAGAATTTTGATGTAATGCATCCGCATCTTACCTGAAATATGAGCCGTTATCTCATGCCCATTTTCCAACTCTACCCGAAACATTGCATTGCTCAAAGCCTCTACGATCGTACCGTCTTGCTCGATAGCTGTTTGTTTAGCCATATCAATTCTGTTGTCTTTCTATTTTCTCTATTTCTTCAAATGAGGACATGATGTCAGCCTTTCCGTTGTGAATGGCTATGGTATGCTCGAAATGAGCGGCAGGCTTCCCGTCTGAGGTAACAACTCCCCAACGGTCTGGCAGCATCCGCAACTTGTTGCTCCCCATGGTGATCATAGGTTCTATGGCAATGCACAAACCGTTCTTCAACTGTTTGCCCGTACCACGGCTGCCGTAATTCGGAACTTGCGGATCTTCGTGCATTTCATGCCCGATTCCATGACCTACAAACTCTCTCACTACACCATATCCGTTACGCTCACAATAAGACTGTACCGCAAAGCCTATATCCCCGAGTCTGTTTCCGGCATTGGACTGCTCGATGGCCAGATACAAAGACCGCTTGGTAACCTCCAACAGGGTCTTGACTTCCGGCGCGACCTCCCCCACACAGAATGTGTAACAGGAGTCTCCGCAAAAACCATCGATATACGTTCCGCAATCCACCGAGACTATATCTCCCTCCTTCAAGGGAACACTGTCCGGAATGCCGTGTACCACCACGTCATTGACAGAAGTGCAGATCGACGCAGGAAACGCAGGACCGTTCGGGTTCGGAAAACCCTTAAAGGTCGGAACCGCTCCGTTGTCGCGGATATATTGCTCGGCCAGTGCATCCATCTCAAGAGTTGTAATTCCCGGCCGAACAATTTTAGCTATCTCGGCAAGAGTACCGCTCACTAATAAATTAGCCTTACGCAGTAGCTCTATCTCTTCATCAGTCTTCAAATAAATCATCAGACAGCGTTGTCTTAATAGGCAGCCATACCACCGGAACGCGTACGTACATGTCCGGAGTTGAGCAATCCGTCATAGTGTCTAACCAACATGTGGCTCTCTATCTGCTGAAGCGTATCAAGCACAACGCCGACAAGAATCAGCAGTGAGGTTCCGCCGAAGAACTGTGCAAAACCTTGCTTCACGCCAAACAGACCTGCAAAAGCCGGCATTATGGCAATCAGCGCAATGAACAGGGACCCCGGCAAAGTAATGTGCGACATTACATTGTCCAAGTAGTCAGCGGTGCTCTTTCCGGGCTTCACTCCGGGAATAAAACCATTGTTGCGCTTCATATCCTCGGCCATCTGAACCGGATTCAGCGTAATAGCCGTATAGAAATATGTGAATACCACTATCAGGAATACGAATACCAGATTATACAGAACGCTTGTGTGATCAAGGAACTGGCTCAAAGCCCAAGTGCTGGATTCTCCGACGGCCTGCGCCAACGTCAAGGGGATAAACATGATGGCTTGCGCAAAGATGATAGGCATTACATTTGCAGCAAAAAGCTTCAACGGTATGTACTGACGCGCTCCGCCAAGCTGGCGATTGCCCTCAATACGCTTTGCATATTGAACAGGCACCCTGCGCGTAGCCTTTACAAGCATGATGGCAAGAGCCATTACTGCCAACAAGGCAATGATCTCAAACAGGAATTTGATAAGTCCACCGCCCTCGGCCGCTGTCAGCGCAGAAGTCAATTCCTCGACAATAGCACTCGGCATACGGGCGATGATACCCACCATGATTATGATTGAGATACCGTTACCTATACCTTTGTCCGTGATGCGCTCACCCAACCAAAGGATAAACATACTGCCTGCTGCAAGGATAATCGTAGACGAGAACATAAACCAAAATCCGTCGCCGACAAGAAATGCCCCAGAGCCCGCAGTCTGTCCTTTCAAGTTGATCAAATACGTCGGAGCCTGAAACAGCAAAATTGCAATTGTCAACCAACGAGTGTACTGGTTAATCTTTCTTCTGCCACTTTCGCCCTCTCTCTGCATCTTCTGAAAATAAGGTACAGCTACAGCCAGCAACTGAATTACAATGGATGCCGAAATGTAAGGCATGATTCCCAACGCGAAAATCGAAGCATTGGAGAATGCACCACCCGAAAACATATTCAACAACGACATCAGACCTTCACTGGTCTGTTCCTGTAACTGCTGCAAACGGCCGGGATCAATACCTGGCAAGACCACGAACGATCCGAAGCGATAAATAGCAACAAAAAGGAGAGTGATGAGGATTCGGGTTTTCAAATCCTCAATTCTCCAGATGTTCTTTATAGTCTCGATTATTTTTTTCATCGATATAGACTTAAAATTTTAGAGTTTAGTGGCAGTTCCGCCCAAAGCCTGAATAGCAGCCTCGGCACTCTTGGAGAATGCATGGGCCGTAACATCTATTTTGGCCTTCAACTCGCCGTTGCCAAGAATCTTCACCAACTGCTTGGAAGAAATGAATCCGGCTGCGACCAGTTCGTCCACACCAATCTTGGTCAGATTCTTTGCTTCAGCAAGCGCCTGAAGAACAGAAAGATTGATGGCTTTGTATTCTACACGGTTGATATTCTTAAAACCGAACTTGGGCAAACGACGCTGCAAAGGCATCTGGCCGCCCTCAAATCCTATTTTTTTGCTATAACCGGAACGCTGCTTGGCACCTTTATGACCACGCGTCGAAGTACCGCCCATTCCCGAACCGGGACCACGGCCAATTCTTTTACGCGTATGTACAGAGCCTGCTACAGGTTTTAAAGTATGTAATTTCATGACTTACTATTTTAAACTTTTTATTCTACCGTAACCAAATGATGAACTTTACGGATCATTCCACGAACAACGGGAGAATCCTCCTTTTCCACCGTATGGTACATCTTCTTCAACCCAAGTGCATCAAGAGTTCTCTTCTGATCGATAGAAGCTCCGATTCTACTCTTTGTCTGTCTAATCTTTATAGTTGCCATAATTTAACCTCTGAATACTTTTTCCATTGATACTCCACGATGCTGTGCAACCGTATAGGCATCTCTCATCTCGCTCAGTGCCAAGATGGTTGCCTTTACCAGGTTATGAGGATTTGAAGATCCTTTGGACTTTGCCAGTACGTTCTTGATTCCTACACTCTCAAAAACGGCACGCATGGCACCACCGGCCACAACTCCCGTACCCTCGGAGGCAGGCAGGATCAATACTTCGGCTCCGCCAAACTTTGCAGCTTGCTCATGAGGAACAGTACCCTTGATTACAGGCACCTTGATCAGATTCTTCTTGGCAGACTCCACGCCTTTGGCAATGGCGGCAGTCACTTCTCCTGCCTTACCAAGACCATAGCCGATCACTCCTTTTCCGTCACCTACTACGACTATTGCAGCAAAAGTGAAAGTACGTCCGCCTTTGGTTACCTTAACTACGCGATTGATAGCAACCAGTCTATCCTTTAATTCTTCGCTATTAACAATTACTCTGTTTGCCATAATCAATTAGAATTTAAGTCCACCTTTGCGGGCACCTTCTGCAACTTCTTTTACACGGCCGTGATACAGATAACCGTTACGGTCAAAAACCACGGCTGTTATTCCTGCTTCCATTGCTTTCTTTGCAACTTCCTCTCCGACTTTGTTTGCCTGCTCCTTCTTAGGCATGGCTTCCATGCCTAAAGAGGATGCGGCCACCAAAGTCGTGGCAGTCTCGTCATTAATGATCTGGACGTAAATCTGCTTGTTGCTTCTGAACACACTCATGCGGGGACGCTCGGCTGTTCCGGAAATTTTATTACGTACCCGATATTTAATTCTTATACGACGCTGTTCTTTTTTCGTTGTCATAATCTTATTACATTAAAATTATTTTGCACCGGCTGACTTACCAGACTTTCTGCGAATCTGTTCGCCAACATACAAGATACCTTTTCCTTTATAAGGTTCAGGCTTACGGAAAGAACGTATTTTAGCACATACAAGTCCCAAGAGCTGCTTATCGCAGGATTCCAGGCAAATATACGGGTTTTTATTTCTTTCAGACTTCGTTTCTACCTTGATCTCAGGCGGCAACTGAATAAAAATACTATGAGTATAACCCAGAGAGAACTCGATGAGGTTGCCCTGATTGGAAACACGGTAACCTACACCGACAAGTTCCATTTCCTTTTTGTAGCCTTCGGAAACACCAACAACCATGTTGTTCACCAAAGCTCTGTAGAGGCCATGGAAAGCTTGTTTCTGCTTCTGCTCAACAGTATCATTCTTCTCGTCTATAGAGAATTTTATTTCATTTTCTTCGATCGAGACAATAATAGAAGGATCAACGGCTTGGCTCATTTCACCCTTCGGTCCTTTTACAGACACTACATTATCCTTCAGGGTAACAGTCACTCCTGTAGGGATGTTAATCGGCAATTTACCTATTCTTGACATTTTATTCCTCCTAATTTATTAATAGATGAAGCAAAGGACTTCACCGCCAATCTTCAATTCTGCTGCTTCCTTATCCGTCATTACACCTTTAGACGTAGATATTATGGCAATACCCAGTCCGTTGATTACTCTCGGCATGTCACGGTAGCCGGTGTACTTACGCATACCCGGCGTTGAAATTCTGGTCAGGCTCTTGATGGCGTTAACCTTGCTCTGGGGATGGTACTTCAGGGCGATCTTGATCGTTCCCTGAGGACCGTCTTCAATGAACTTATAGTTCAGGATGTAGCCTTTTTCGAAAAGGATCTTCGTGATGTCCTTTTTCAAGTTGGAGGCAGGAACCTCCACTACACGATGCTTTGCCTTGATGGCATTGCGCAGACGTGTCAAATAATCTGCTATTGGATCAGTCATATTATAAAATTATTAATTAATCGGGACCACCCCGACAATATTAAAAAATTTACCAACTTGCTTTCTTTACACCCGGGATCAAACCGCTGGAAGCCATCTCGCGGAACTGGATACGCGAAAGGCCGAACATCCGGATATAGCCTTTGGGACGGCCCGTCAGCTTGCAACGGTTGTGAAGGCGGATCGGATTTGCATTGCGGGGAATCTGCTGGAGTTTACGCGCAGCCTCGTATGCTTCGGCAGGATCGGCCGACTTGTTGACGATTTCCTTCAACGCTGCACGTTTGGCGGCATATTTGGCTACTAACTTGGCTCTCTTTACCTCGCGAGCCTTCATAGATTCTTTTGCCATATCGTATTAATTGTTTTTTGCGTTTTTGAACGGGAGACCGAATTCCTTCAGGAGAGCATATCCCTCTTCATCGGTTTTGGCCGAGGTCACGAACGTGATGTTCATACCCAGGATTCTGTCGATCGTATCGATATTGATTTCCGGGAAGATGATCTGTTCCTGAATACCCAGCGAGTAGTTTCCTCTTCCGTCGAATTTGCTTTCGATGCCTTTGAAGTCACGGATACGGGGCAGGGCCACGCGAACCAGTTTCTCCAAGAACTCATACATTCTCTCACGGCGCAAGGTTACCATAACTCCGATGGGCATTTTCTTACGCAACTTAAAGTTTGCGACGTCCTTGCGCGACACGGTTGCCACAGCCTTCTGGCCTGTAATCGTCGTCAATTCGTTAATCGCAACATCAATGATCTTCTTATCGGCAGTTGCTATGCCCAGACCCTGATTGATCACAATCTTCTTGAGAACGGGAACCTGCATGGAAGAAGAATAACTGAATTGCTTCATGAGGGCCGGAGCAATCCGCTCGGCATATTCCTTTTTAAGGTTTGCAGTGTTACTCATTACTTAATCTCCTCTCCTGATTTTTTTGCATAACGCACCAATTTACCGTTCTCGCCAAGTCTACGGCCAATCCTTGTGGGCTTGCCACTTTTCGGATCAAGTACGTTCAAATTAGAAATATGAATGGGAGCCTCCATCTTCACAATACCTCCCTGAGGATTCTTTGCGTTAGGCTTCTGGCTCTTGGACACCATATTGACACCTTCCACGATAGCACGCTGCTCTTTAACGAGGACTTTGACGACTTTGCCAGTCTTGCCCTTGTCCTCACCGGCGTTTACATAAACAGTGTCACCTTTCTTAATATGTAACTTGCTCATTTGTTATCTTTGTTTCTATATTAAAGTACCTCAGGTGCCAAAGATACGACTTTCATATTTACGGCACGGAGCTCACGGGCCACCGGACCGAAGATACGACTTCCTCTCAATTCACCGGCGTTGTTCAGCAACACACAGGCATTATCATCAAAACGGATGTAAGAACCGTCGGCACGACGGATTTCTTTCTTTGTACGTACAATCAAAGCCTTAGATACGGCACCTTTTTTAATATCACTGGACGGGATCACGTTCTTTACAGAAACAACGATCACATCCCCGACAGAAGCATAGCGTCTCTTGGTACCACCCAACACGCGGATGCAGAGTGCCTCGCGGGCACCGCTATTATCTGCAACTACCAATCTGGATTCTGCTTGTATCATAATTACTTAGCTCTTTCTACAATTTCAACAACTCTCCAACGCTTTGTCTTGCTCAAAGGACGGGTTTCCATAATCAGCACCGTATCTCCCACATTGCAGTCGTTCTTCTCATCGTGTGCGTGATATTTCTTTGTCTTGGAGATAAATTTACCGTAAATAGGGTGTTTTTCCTTGAATTTAGCAGCAACTACGATAGTCTTGTCCATCTTGTTGCTGACAACGACACCCTGTCTTGTTTTTCTCAAATTTCTTGCTTCCATCCGGACATTATTTATTGTTAAGTTCATTTTCTCTCAACACAGTCTTCATTTTGGCGATCGTACGACGCGTCTCTTTGATCTGTGCAGGATTTTCCAGAGGAGAAATGCTGTGGTTCAGCAACATCTGATTGTATTTTGCCACCTCAGCGTCCAGGCGTTCAGCCAACTCATTAGCCGGAATTTGTCTAATTTCTGCTGTTTTCATAATCAAGCATTTTTGTCGTAGTCGTGTCTTACAATAAACTTAGTCGTAACGGGAAGTTTCTGCGCGGCAAGGCGGAGCGCCTCTTTGGCCACTTCGAAAGGAACACCTTCTACTTCAAAGATGATACGTCCGGGGGTAATGGGGAACACATAGCCTACGGGATCTCCCTTACCCTTACCCATACGTACGTCGGCAGGCTTCTTGGTTATGGGTTTGTCAGGGAAGATACGAATCCAACTCTGACCCTCACGCTGCATGTAGCGCGTCATGGCTACACGGGCTGCCTCAATCTGACGACCGGTGAGCCAATGCGTATCAAGGCTCTTGATGCCGAAGCTGCCAAATGCAAGCTGGTTTCCGCGCTGTGCGTTACCTTTACAACGGCCTTTTTGCGGTCTTCTGTATTTTGTTCTTTTAGGTTGTAACATAATACTCTACAATAAATCTGATTAACGGTTATTGTTTCTCTTGCCGCGGAATTTGCGACCATTGTTGTTGCCACGTCCCGTTTCCTTCTCCGGTGTGAAATTCGGAGCCAGGTCACGCTTTCCGTAAACCTCGCCACGGCAGATCCATACCTTGATACCGAGCAGACCTACTTTCGTAAGAGCCTCTGTCTGGCAGTAGTCGATGTCGGCACGGAAGGTGTGCAACGGGGTACGGCCTTCCTTGAACATTTCCTTGCGGGCCATTTCGGCACCGTTCAGACGGCCTGAGATCTGGATTTTGATACCCTCGGCACCGCTGCGCATGGCATTGGCGATAGCCATCTTGATGGCACGGCGATAGGCGATCTTGCCTTCTACCTGACGGGCAATGCTCTTGCCTACGATGGTTGCGTCCACATCGGGCTTTTTGATCTCGAAAATATTGATCTGGACATCCTTGTCCGTAATTTTCTTGAGTTCCTCTTTCAGCTTGTCAACTTCCTGACCGCCTTTACCAATGATTATACCCGGGCGCGAAGTGCACACGGTGATGGTAATCAGTTTGGGAGTACGCTCAATTACGATACGCGAAACACTGGCTTTGGCAAGACGTGCATCCAGATATTTGCGGATTTTGCTATCCTCAAGCAAGTTGTCGCCGAAGTTAGAACCGCCAAACCAGTTAGAATCCCAACCACGAATAATTCCAAGTCGGTTACTTATCGGATTTACTTTTTGTCCCATACTTCTTTTTATTAATCATTAGTTTTAGTTCCCACGAAAAGTGTCACGTGGTTTGAACGTTTACGAATTCTATAACCTCTACCCTGCGGAGCCGGTCTCATACGCTTCAGCGTAACACCTTCATCAACAAAAATCTTGGTTATAAACAATTCGCCTTCTTCTGCCTTGCGGTCATTCTTCTGCTCCCAGTTGGCAATTGCGGAACGTAGCAGTTTCTCTACATCCTGCGACGCTGCCTTTTTGGAGAATCTGAGCGTTCCGAGGGCACGGTTCACTTCCATGCCGCGCACCAAGTCTACGACGTAGCGCATTTTTCGCGGAGAAGAGGGGACATTTCGCAATTTTGCAAAATATTGGGTCTTCAGGGCCTCTTTTCTTTTCTCAGCCGCTAATCTTTTTCTAGCTCCCATTATTTATTTGTCTTTTTATTAATTCTGGATTGAAGATCCTGCTTATTTCTTCTTGTTACCGGCATGTCCGCCAAACTTGCGCGTGGGGGCAAACTCTCCCAGCTTGTGGCCTACCATGTTTTCCGTAACATAAACAGGAATAAATTTATTTCCGTTGTGAACTGCAACTGTATGTCCCACGAAATCGGGAGATATCATTGAAGCTCTGGCCCAGGTTTTCACCACATTCTTCTTGCCGCTCTCGTTCATGGCAAGAATCTTCTTTTCCAAAGAAACAGCGATATACGGACCTTTTTTTAATGAACGACTCATATAATCTATTCTTTATAGTACTTGTTACTTTTTACGTCTCTCAATGATGTACTTATTGGACTGCTTCTTCGGAGCTCTTGTCTTCAAGCCCTTAGCATACAGACCTGTACGTGAACGCGGGTGACCTCCGGACTGACGGCCTTCTCCACCACCCATCGGGTGATCCACAGGGTTCATGACAACACCACGGTTGTGAGGGCGACGGCCCAGCCAACGCGAGCGACCGGCTTTTCCGGAGCTTTCGAGAGCGTGGTCTGAATTACCTACACTACCTACGGTAGCCTTACAAGCACTAAGAATCTGGCGGGTTTCGCCTGAGGGCAATTTGATGACACAGTACTTGCCTTCACGAGAAGTCAGCTGTGCGAAATTACCAGCAGAACGCACGAGAACGGCACCCTGACCCGGACGGAGCTCAATGTTGTGAACCACCGTACCGACGGGAATGTTCTGCAAGGGAAGGGTGTTGCCCACTTCGGGAGCGGCTTCGGCTCCCGACATCAGCGTGTCGCCCACCTTCAATCCATTAGGAGCAATAATATAGCGTTTTTCACCGTCTGCGTAAAACAGCAATGCGATACGGGCCGAACGGTTCGGATCGTACTCAATGGTTTTTACAACTGCGGGAACACCGTCTTTCTCACGTTTGAAGTCTATGAAACGATATTTTCTCTTATGACCGCCGCCGATGTAACGCATCGTCATCTTACCGGCATGGTTACGGCCACCCGTCGCGCGTTTACCGCAAACGAGAGATTTTTCTGGTACGGATGCAGTAATCTCTTCGAACGTACCAATAATCTTGTGTCTCTGCCCCGGTGTCGTGGGCTTAAATTTACGTACTGCCATTGTTATTATATATTGCTATAAAAATCGATCGTATCGCCTTCCTTCAAGGTTACTACTGCCTTCTTGAAGGCATTGGTGCGACCACGGAGCAAACCTGCCTTCGTGTAGCGGGACTTGTTCTTTCCGGCATAGTTCATCGTGTTGACAGCTACTACCGTCACGCCGTATAAGGCCTCCACTTCCGATTTAATCTGAAGTTTGTTGGCTTCAGGACGGACAATGAAACCGAACTTATTCTCCTTCTCCGTGATTGCGGTCATCTTTTCCGTGACCAGGGGTTTTATGATAAATGCCATATCTTTTCAGCCTCCTTATTTGGTTAAGACAGCCTCCATTTTTGCGAGTGCACTCTCGGTTACTACCATTACTCCGGCATCAAGCACACCATAAGTATGCACGTCCGAAGCGACAGCAACCTTTGTACACTGCAAATTGCGAGCTGACAAATATACATTTTTATTAACTTCCGGCATTACCATAAGCACTTTTTTGTCAGAAATTTTAAGGTTATTTAAAATTTCGATAAAAGACTTGGTTTTAGGTGCCTCGATGTTGAAGTCTTCCACCACTACAAGCGCATTTTCCTGCACCTTGTAGCTCAGTGCGCTGCGACGGGCCAAAGCCTTGACTTTCTTGTTGAGCTTGAAGGAGTAATCGCGGGGCTTGGGGCCGAACACGCGGGCACCGCCTACCAGCACCGGAGAGTTGATGTCACCGCGACGGGCTCCGCCGCCACCTTTCTGACGACCCAGCTTGCGGGTCGATCCGCTCATCTCGCTTCTTTCTTTTGCTTTGGCCGTACCCTGACGCTGTGCGGCGAGATAACGTCTCACATCCAGATAGATAGCGTGATCATTCGGTTCAATGCCAAAGACAGCCTCGTTCAGGGCCACCTTTCTGCCGGTATCTTCACCTTTTATATTCAGTACACTAACTTCCATCATTTTTCAATTATTACGATTGAACCTTTGCAACCGGGAACAGAACCTTTGATAAGGAGCAGGTTGTGTTCAGGGATAACTTTTAACACTTTCAAGTTCTGGGTCGTAACGCGTGCGCCGCCCATCTGGCCGCCCATACGCGTACCCTTGAACACCTTCGCGGGATAGGAGCAGGCTCCGATAGAACCCGGTTTGCGCAAACGGTCATCCTGTCCGTGTGTGGTCTGACCCACGCCACCGAAACCGTGACGCTTAACAACTCCCTGGAATCCTTTACCCTTGGAGGTTCCGACAACGTCCACAAAAGCGGCATCGTTGAACAACTCCACCGTAAGGGTGTCGCCCAGATTCAGTTCCTGATCAAAACCCGAGAACTCAGCCAAGTGACGCTTGGGGGTAACTCCGGCTTTTTTGAAGTGTCCCATCAAAGGAGCGGAAGTATTCTTCTCCTTTGCTTCCTGGAAGCCTACCTGCACGGCAGCATATCCATCTTTTTCAACACTTTTAATCTGAGTTACCACGCAAGGACCAACTTCGATAACAGTGCACGGCACGTTTTTGCCGTCGGCACTGAATACGGATGTCATTCCGATTTTCTTTCCTAATAATCCTGGCATTTCAGTTTTATTTATCTATGAATAATTAATTTTGTTTTCTCTCCCGTAGCCCGTCCTCCCTTTCCGGAATCCGGGGCGGCGTGTTATCTCTAACCGTTAAGAATAAAGCAGTTATCTTACGTTTCCTACTTTTCGGATGCAAAAGTACAAATTTATTTTAATATAACAAACAAATCCTACTCATTTTCTTTGATTTATATTTTCCCCTGCGTAAGAAATAATATCAGGCAGACACCGTCTCTCAACACTTCCTACAGCTAACTATCACCACCGCCAACCTATCGGGCGAATAAGACTGAAAGCAGCTCTCCCCAAAAACATCAAACTACAGTCCCTGTATTTTTACAAGGCATGTAAATCTTTTTACAAGGCACGTAAAAACTTTTATTACTGTCCGCTAAACTTTTTTTGAGCGATTGAAAAATTAGGGCTGACACCTATTGCAGGAGTCAGCCCTAAAT
>VSQE01000053.1 GCA_009775705.1 Prevotellamassilia sp. | reverse complement strand
AGAAGACTCGAACACCGTAGAATCAGCGTTCGAGCCATACTTTATTGCGCTATTTGTGTTTTATCGGACAGCAATATTATAATATGAATTTTTTACACGCCTTGTAAAAAGCGGCGGAATATTTCTATTCAAATGTCCAACTTGCCTATTTTTCACAAGGCATGTAAAAATGCAGTAAAGAAAGAAGTACCTGCAAACGGATTATGCGCATTGCAGGTACTTCTTTTGATTTTTTGTGTGAAAACCGATTCTTATTTCTTATTGAGAACCAAGTCTACATTTACAGCACAGGCAACAGAACAACCTACCATCGGGTTGTTTCCGATGCCGAGGAAGCCCATCATCTCAACGTGAGCAGGAACGCTGGAGGAACCGGCAAACTGAGCATCGCTGTGCATACGGCCTAATGTGTCAGTCATTCCGTAAGAAGCAGGACCGGCAGCCATGTTGTCCGGATGCAGGGTACGACCGGTACCACCACCGGAAGCTACGCTGAAATAAGGCTTGCCGGCGAGGACACGTTCTTTTTTATATGTACCGGCTACCGGATGCTGGAAGCGGGTGGGGTTGGTGGAGTTTCCGGTGATGGAAACATCAACTTCCTCTTTCCACATGATGGCCACACCTTCGCGTACGTCATCGGCCCCATAGCAGTTTACAGCGGCACGGGGGCCTTCGCTGTACGGAATACGAGCCACTTCCTGAAGTTCTCCGGTAAAGTAATCAAACTTTGTCTGTACGTAGGTGAAACCGTTGATGCGGCTGATAATCATGGCGGCATCTTTGCCAAGACCGTTAAGGATGCAGCGCAAAGGTTTGTCTGCAGGTCTTGACTTGTTTGCCATCTGTGCAATCTTGATCGCACCCTCAGCAGCAGCGAAACTTTCATGACCGGCCAGGAAAGCAAAGCATTTGGTTTCGGAAGAAAGAAGGCGAGCTGCGAGTTTGCCGTGCCCGATACCTACTTTACGATCATCGGCTACAGATCCGGGAATGCAGAATGCCTGCAAGCCTTCTCCAATATATTCGGCTGCTTCCACTGCATTTTTAGCCTGTTCTTTCAATGCGATGGCCGTACCTACAACGTATGCCCATTTTGCATTTTCAAAACAAATCATCTGTGTTTCCTCGCAAGTTTGATAAGGATCTAAACCTGCGGATTCACAAATCTGGTTAGCTTCTTCGATAGAAGAAATTCCGTGTGCGTTAAGGCAAGCGAGAATCTGCTTGATACGACGGTCCTGGGATTCAAATTTTACTTCTCTAATCATAATAGCAGTCCTCCTTAATTAATCTTTACGTGGGTCAATTGATTTTACTGCGCCATCTTCCTCTTTCGTGCGGCCGTAGGTTCCGGTTACGCTCTTGAGGGCTTCGTCGGCAGGTACACCTTTTTTGATGGCATCCATGAATTTGCCCATGTGTACGAATTCATAACCGCAAACCTGATCATCCTTGTCGAGGAACATTTTGGTGATATAGCCTTCGGTGAGCTGGAGGTAGCGTGTACCTTTCAACTTTGTTCCATACAATGTTCCGGTTTGGCTGATAAGTCCTTTTCCAAGATCTTCAAGACCTGCACCGATAACGAGACCTCCTTCGGAAAAGGCTGACTGTGTACGGCCGTATACAATCTGGAGGAAGAGTTCGCGCATGGCTGTATTGATGGCATCGCAGACAAGATCTGTGTTCAAGGCTTCCAGTATGGTCTTTCCCGGAAGTATTTCACTGGCCATTGCTGCGGAGTGTGTCATACCGGAGCAGCCGATGGTCTCAACCAGACATTCTTCGATAACGCCTTCCTTGACGTTGAGCGTAAGCTTGCAGGCTCCCTGTTGCGGGGCACACCAGCCGACTCCGTGGGTCAATCCGGAAATATCCTTGATTTCTTTAGCTTGCACCCATTTTCCTTCTTCGGGAATGGGAGCAGGTCCGTGGTTGGGGCCTTTAGCCACGCAACACATGTTCTGAACTTCGTGTGAATACTGCATAAGTGTAAAATATTAAAACTACGTTATGTTGCTTTTACTTAATGACGCAAAGATACGTTATTCAAAATAAATATATATAGGTATTTTGAGTTTTTTTACGAGAAAACACTTCGGAAGAGAAAATAGGGGCAAAAAATATTTGAAGAAAAAAAGAAAAACACTATTTTTGCAAACTCATAAAAGTAATACTTAATAAGACTAACAATATCAACCCTATTAAGAAATGAATATTTCATTAGAAAAGGTAAGTAATGTAAGCGCAGTCCTGACCGTCAATATGGAAAAGGCAGACTACGAAGAAAATCTTAAAAAAGCTCTTAAAACACTCAGTCAGAAAGCACAAATGCCAGGTTTCCGCCCGGGAAAAGTTCCCATGGGACTTATAAAGAAGATGTACGGAGGGCAGGCAAAAGCAGAAGAAGTGAATAAACTGCTGAACGATAAATTGTTTGAATATATCAATGAGAATAAGATCAATATGCTGGGCGAGCCTCTGAGCAACGAAAAACAGCAGCCTCAGGATATTGAATCGCAAGATGATTTTGAATTCATTTTTGATATTGCGCTTGCTCCCGAGTTCAGTGTGGAAGCTACTGCTGAAGATCAGGTCGACTATTACGACATAGAGGTTTCCGAAGAGCAAATTGACGAGCAGGTAAAAGCCATCGCGAACCGTGCCGGACAGCCCCAACCTGTAGAAAGCTATGAAGATCGTGACATTCTGCGCGGTATCTTGGCAGAACTGGATGAGAACGGACAACCGGTAGAGAACGGCATTCAGGTAGATAATGCTTCTTTGATGCCTGCTTATTTCAAGAATGATGAACAGAAAAAGATTTTTGAAAATGCCAAGAAGAATGAGGTTCTCGTCTTCAATGTAAGTTCTGCATACGAAAACAACGAGACGGAAATAGCTTCTCTTCTTAAAATAAAGAAAGAGGAGGCAGCTCAGCATACTGGTGATTTTTCTTTCCAGGTAGAGGAAATCAGTCGGTTTGTTCCGGCAGAAATGAATCAGGAACTGTTTGATCAGGTATTTGGTGAAGGAACAGTGAAATCCGTAGATGAGTTCCGTGCAAAAGTGAAAGATAATATTGGTATCCAGCACACTGCGGACAGCGATTACAAATTTCTGTTGGATGTACGTGCTCATTTTGACCAGAAAGTGGGGGATCTCCAGTTCCCGGATGATTTGCTGAAACGTATCATGAAGGCAAACAACAAAGACAAGGACGAGAAATTTGTAGAAGACAATTATGCCAAGAGCATTGAGGAACTTAAATGGCATCTCATTAAGGAGCAACTGGTAAAAGCCAATAATATCAAGGTTGATGATAGTGATCTGAAAGCACAGGCAATCCAGGCCACCCGCTATCAGTTTGCGCAATACGGCTTGAATAATATTCCTGACGAGTATCTGGAGCAGTATGCTTCGGAAATGCTCAAAAAGAAAGAGCAGGTAAATGCTTTGCTCGAGCGTTGTATTGACATGAAATTGACAGAAGCCCTGAAAGGCATCGTTACTTTGAACCACAAGAACATTTCGGTGGAAGATTTCAGAAAAATGTTTAACTAATTCTTCGTTATCCGAGGAATCCCTTTAATAAACACATGAAAATTAGGGCCTTCAAGAACTTTTGTTCTGTAAGGTCCTAATTATTCTCTTTATAAAAAGAATATCCATGAATGATTTCAAAAAATATGCGACCCAACATCTTGGTCTAAACTCTCTGGTCGTGGATGATGTCATAAAAAGCCAGAATCAATATCTGAATCCTTATATTTTGGAAGAGAGACAGTTGAATGTGACACAGATGGATGTGTTCTCAAGGCTTATGATGGACCGTATCATTTTTTTGGGCACACCAATAGATGATTATACTGCCAATACTCTTCAGGCACAGTTGCTGTACCTGGATTCGACAGATCCGGGAAAAGACATTTCCATCTATTTAAATTCTCCCGGAGGATCAGTCTATGCGGGTTTGGGTATATATGATACCATGCAGTTCATTGGTAGTGATGTCGCTACGATCTGTACTGGAATGGCTGCTTCAATGGCTGCTGTTCTGTTGGTAGCCGGAAAAGAAGGTAAGCGTTCGGCACTTCCTCATAGTCGTGTCATGATCCATCAACCGATGGGAGGAGCACAGGGACAGGCTTCGGATATCGAAATTACAGCCCGGGAGATACAAAAATTGAAAAAGGAGTTATATACCATAATCGCTGATCATTCTCATACGGAATTTGATAAAGTATGGGAGGATTCCGATCGTGACTATTGGATGACTGCTCAGGAGGCGAAAGAGTATGGCATGATTGATCAGATATTAACAAAGGGTTCCGATGAAAAATAAAAGGTCATGTTCTTTTTGTGGCCGTGATGAGTCGCAAGTGAACTTTCTTATTACGGGGCACGATGGTAATATCTGCGACTCCTGTGCTGAGCAGGCATATCTGATTGTAAAGGATACACTGAAGCAGGAGCCGGAAGAAGATAACATGCAAGTCAGTTTATCTGACATTCCCAAACCAAAAGATATCAAGGCATATCTGGACCAGTATGTTATTGGGCAGGAAGCGGCAAAACGTTATTTGGCTGTGTCTGTGTACAATCATTATAAACGATTGACTCAGCAGACAGACCGGAAAGACGAAAATGTCGAGATCGAGAAATCGAACATCATCATGGTAGGCTCGACCGGTACGGGAAAAACGTTACTGGCTCGTACTATTGCGCGTTTGTTGAATGTTCCTTTTACTATTGTAGACGCCACAGTCTTCACTGAAGCCGGTTATGTGGGAGAAGATGTCGAGAGTATTCTTTCCCGTTTGCTGCAAGTAGCTGATTTTGATGTAAAACGGGCAGAGCGTGGAATTGTATTTATTGATGAAATTGACAAAATAGCCCGAAAAAGTGATAATCCTTCCATAACGAGAGATGTCAGTGGAGAAGGTGTTCAGCAGGGTATGCTCAAACTCTTGGAGGGTTCCATTGTGAATGTTCCCCCAAAGGGAGGACGAAAGCATCCGGATCAGGATTATATACAGGTCAATACTCGCAATATCCTGTTTATTTGCGGCGGAGCCTTTGATGGCATTGAGCGGAAGATTGCCCAGCGTCTGAACACGCATGTCGTAGGATATAATTCCGTACGGAATGCACAATCTATTGATTCTAAAAATTTAATGCAATACATTGAGCCCTCGGATCTGAAATCTTTTGGTCTGATCCCTGAAATCATAGGCCGATTGCCGGTTCTGGCTTATTTGGAGCCATTGGATAAGGACGCTCTTAGAAACATCCTGACAGAGCCGAAGAATTCGATCATAAAACAATACGTCCGGTTGTTTGAGATGGATGGGGTAGAACTGACATTTACCCGTGATGCCTTGGATCTCATTGTAGAGAAAGCTGAAGAGTATAAGTTGGGAGCACGTGGGTTGCGCTCAATCGTGGAGAATATCATGATGGACGCCATGTTTGAGATACCGTCTGAGAATAAGGCGAAATTTGAGGTTACTCGCGAATATGCTCAAAAACAACTTGGAAAGTCAAACTTATAGTTTTTTTTCGCTTATTTTTTTAGAAATATTGCGTAGAATCAAAAGATGTTTATAACTTTGTTAGAAAATTTATAGTACATACAATCCAATGCTACCCGCCTGTAACTCATTAAAATTTTGGACGCATTAACCTGACATGTTATGAATACAAAACTGGCACTACACGAACAACTGAAAAGATATTTCGGATTTGAAAAATTCAAGCGAAATCAGGAAAGAATCATTCAAAGTGTGTTAGATGGTAAGAATGTGTTCGTACTGATGCCGACGGGTGGAGGCAAATCGTTGTGCTATCAGTTGCCGTCTTTGCTGATGGAAGGAACGGCAATAGTTATTTCCCCGCTGATTGCCTTGATGAAAAATCAGGTTGATGCGATACGTCACATGAGTGAAGAAGACGGAATTGCGCATTTCATCAATTCCTCTCTGAATAAGGCTGCGATAGACAAAGTAAAACATGACATTCTAAGTGGAAAAACAAAACTGTTGTATGTTGCACCGGAATCTCTCACCAAAGAAGAGAATGTGGAGTTCCTTCAAACGGTGAAGATTTCATTTTACGCTATTGATGAGGCTCATTGTATTTCGGAGTGGGGACATGATTTCAGACCGGAATATAGAAAAATCCGTCCGATCATTAGTCAGATCGGTAATGCCCCTGTCATCGCTTTAACTGCAACGGCAACGGACAAAGTCAGAACCGACATAAAAAAGAATCTGGGCATATTGGACGCACTTGAATTTAAAAGTTCGTTCAATCGTCCGAATCTTTATTATGAAGTTCGTCCCAAAACACAGAATATAGACAAAGACATTATCAAATTCATTAAACAACATTCCGGAAAGAGCGGTATCATATACTGTCTCAGCCGAAAGAAAGTAGAAGAACTTGCAGAAGTCTTAAGAACCAACCAAATAAAAGCGGAAGCCTATCATGCCGGAATGGATTCTTCAACCCGTTCAAAGACTCAGGATGACTTCCTGATGGAAAAGATTGACGTGATTGTGGCAACAATAGCATTCGGTATGGGTATAGACAAACCTGATGTACGTTTTGTCATACATTATGATATTCCCAAAAGTCTGGAAGGCTATTATCAGGAAACCGGAAGAGCCGGCCGTGATGGCGGCGAAGGCAAATGTATAGCTTTCTATTCTTATAAAGATCTGGTCAAGTTGGAGAAATTTATGGAAGGAAAGCCTGTGGCAGAGCAAGATATAGGTCGTCAGCTACTTAAAGAAACAGCTGCTTATGCCGAGTCGTCCCTATGTCGCAGGAAACTTCTTCTGCATTATTTTGGTGAAAATTATCCGGAAGAGAATTGTGGAAATTGCGATAATTGTTTAAATCCCAAAGTACAAGTGGAAGCAAAGAAACATTTATGCAAAGTAATTGAAGTGATCCTTGAAACAAAGGAAAACTTCCGAGATGACTATATCAAAGACATTTTACTCGGTAAAAAAACTGATGAAATCAGCGCACACCGGCATGATGAATTGGAAGAATTCGGATGTGGGGAAGACATAGATGAAAAGATTTGGAGTGCCGTCATACATCAGGCTCTTATTGCCGGTTATTTGAAAAAAGATGTAGAGAACTACGGTGTATTGAAAGTAACGAAGGAAGGCCGGGATTTTCTGACGGAACCGAAGTCTTTTAAAATAGTGGAGGACCATGATTTTGACAGCGAGGAGAACGCCGGACCAATACAGGGTGGGGCAGCATGCGCTGTCGATCCCGCACTATACCAAATGCTGAAGGATCTTCGGAAACGGATGTCTAAAGAACTGGATGTTCCTCCATACGTTGTTTTCCAAGACATATCACTTGAAGCAATGGCTACTATATATCCCCAGACAATGGAAGAAATGCAGAACATTCCGGGTGTTGGTGCGGGAAAGGCAAAACGATATGGTAGTGAATTCTGTAAATTGATAAAGAGGCATTGTGAGGAAAATGAGATAGAGAGACCTGAGGATCTGCGTATCCGTACAGTTGCCAATAAATCGAAAATCAAAGTCAGTATCATTCAAAGTATAGACCGTAAGGTCGCATTGGATGACATAGCTGTTGCCAAAGGCATAGAGTTTGACGAACTTCTGGACGAAATAGAAGCCATAGTTTATTCCGGAACCAAGATAAATATAGACTATTTCATAGAAGATGTGATGGACGAAGATCATATCAACGACATCTACCTTTACTTCAAGGAGTCTGATACGGATGATTTGAATATTGCAATTGATGAGTTAGGCAATGAATATACAGAAGAGGAAATCAGATTGGTAAGAATCATGTTTATCTCAGAAATGGCAAATTAAATCTGAAGTTGAACTTACTTCTGATATGAAATAGAAATCAAATATAACCAATGCTATGACAGATAATAATGTTACGGAAATAAAAGAGAAAAAGGGGCTTAATTTTATAGAGCAATTTGTGGATAACGACCTGAAAGCCGGGAAAAATGGAGGAAGATTGCAAACTCGATTCCCGCCTGAACCTAATGGATATTTGCATATCGGTCATGCCAAAGCCATTTGCATGGATTTTGGAATCGCCAATAAGTTTGGAGGAATCTGTAATCTTCGAATGGATGACACCAATCCAGAGAAAGAAGACCTGGAATATGTGAATGCCATCAAGGAAGATATTCAATGGTTGGGTTTCCATTGGAATAATATATATTATGCTTCCGACTATTTTCAGCAATTGTGGGATTTTGCCGTCCGTCTGATAAAAGAGGGAAAGGCATATGTTGATGAACAGAGCAGCGAAGAGATTGCCCGTCAGAAAGGAACACCTACTCAAGCTGGAACTACAAGTCCTTATCGTAACCGCCCAATAGAAGAGAATCTGCAACTGTTTGAGAAAATGAATAGCGGTGAGATTCCTGAGGGGGCGATGGTTTTACGTGCAAAAATTGATATGGCAAATCCTAATATGCATTTCCGTGATCCGGTGATCTACCGTATTATCAATAAAGAACATCACCGTACAGGAAGTAAGTGGAAAGCATATCCCATGTATGACTTTGCACATGGACAGAGTGACTACTTTGAAGGGGTTACTCATTCAATCTGTACTTTGGAGTTTGTTCCTCACCGTCCTTTGTATGATTATTTCATTGATTTGCTGAAAGAAGGCAAAGATCTGGAGGACAACAGGCCACGTCAGTTTGAGTTCAACAGACTGAATCTTACCTATACCGTCATGAGCAAACGCAAATTGTTGGCCCTTGTGCAGGAAAAATTGGTAGACGGTTGGGACGATCCTCGTATGCCTACCATTTGCGGATTGAGAAGACGCGGTTATTCGCCGGAGGCAGTTCGGAAATTCATAGATATGATCGGATATACAAAGTTCGATGCGTTGAATGATTATGCCATGCTTGAGGCCGCAGCCCGAGAGGACCTTAACGCAAGAGCTCTCAGAGTATCGGCCGTGTTGAATCCCGTCAAGTTGATAATTACCAATTATCCCGAAGGCCAGACCGAAGAAATGGAGGCTGTTAACAATCCGGAGAATGAGGCCGACGGTACACATACTATTACTTTTAGCCGTGAACTGTGGATGGAGCGTGACGATTTTATGGAAGAGGCTCCCAAGAAATTTTTCCGGATGGTTCCCGGAAAGGAAGTGCGGCTGAAAAATGCGTATATTGTTAAATGCACCGGTTGCAAGAAGGCTCTTGACGGAACAGTTGAAGAGATTTATTGTGAATACGACCCCACGAGTAAAAGCGGTATGGAGGGGGCTAACCGAAAGGTCAAAGGCACCCTGCATTGGGTCAGTGTGGCGCACAGCCTTAAGGCCGAAGTGAGATTATACGACCGTCTTTTTTCCGTAGAGAATCCTTCGGCTGACGAAAGGGATTTCCGAGAGTTGCTGAATCCTGAATCATTGAAAGTTCTGGACGAATGCTACATCGAAAAATATGTGATGGAAAATATGGAAAACAGATATTTGCAATTCCAACGCATCGGATATTTCACTTTTGACAAGATTTCCACTCCCTACCGTCTTGTATTCAACAAGACGGTAGGATTAAAAGACAGTTGGGCTCAAAAGAAATAAATAGAGGAGCTATTGTCAATATGCTAATGAATAAATTCGGTGAAGAATTTATTCATTAGCACATTATTTATTTTTGGAATATCAGGAAATCATAAAGTTCCTCCCACAACACCAAATAATCAGGTATCAATGCGAAATTCCCGAGAAATAAAGACTTTGGTTAGCGACTATGAACGAAATCTATCAAGTGGCCAGCCTTTTTACATGGATGCCTCGGATCTGATCGACATCATGGACTACTACATGAACCGCCACGCAGATTACGATGCCGAGACTTGTCTTCGCATAGCAAAGAGATTACATCCATCTCATCCGGAAGTAATCATAACACAAGCTTACCGGCTCAAAGAACAGGGACAATGGGAGGCTGCCAGACAGTTGGTGAGCACTATCTCTGACCAGACTTCTTCAGACGTGCTTCTTTTTAATTTTGAATATTATCTCAGTATCCTACATATTGATGAAGCTTTTCACCAACTTGCCGATGTTTGTGAGAAACCTTCACAACTCTCAGATTATGATCTGATTTATGATGCCGCAGAGATTTTGACGGATTATGGACATTCCGAGTACGCTGTTGTGTGGCTCCTGCATCTTCCCGAAGACTATCCTGATCGTGATGCGGCTGATAGGCTTTTGGTTGAGAATTATCTCCATCTCAAAGAAAATGGAAAAGCACAGGAACTGCTGACAAAAATACTCGACACAAATCCATACGATGAATGTGCGTGGGTCCAACAGGCGGAGGTTCATTATGAGAATAAAGATTATAACGAAGCCATTGACAGTTGTGACTATGCCTTAGCCATTCATCCCGGCAGTCATGAGGCTGTACGGCTGAAGACATTGTCGGCGGCAGCGTCTGCACTCTGGACCACTGCCATTGAAATGGGGAAGCAGTATATGAAGAGTTATCCGACGGATTATACAGTGCCCCTTACGTTGGCGGAATTGTTGTCACAACATGGCAGACATGAGGAAGCCATACCGTTTTATGAAAAAGCCTATCGTCATATCCCGCATGAAGGCAGTGTTTTTAGTCGCTTGCTGTCAAGTCTGGCCCATTCTTATGCCGCAGTTTCTCAACCTCAGCGCGTCCTTCCGACCCTCACCTGTGCATCTGTTGCGGGAGCTACATTTGCAGAAATTCATTTAAGTGCGGCAGCTATTCTTTTTGACGAACGGTATGACAGGATGGGCGTAGATACTCTTCATAAAATTCCTCTCGGTACTTCTTTGGAGGAAGAACTTGTTTCCATAACCTCTCTGCTGTGCAAATATCAATGTTATGATGGAGCTAAAGAATTGTGGCATGAGTTGATTGATATGGCAGAGAAAAAAGAATTCAGGAATATTTCCCCATATTTAGCAGTTGCATCCTGCCGGTTGAACTATTCTTCAACGCAAATTTTAAGTTTATTGCAGCAAGCGTTTCAGGCAGATCCTGTATTGACACGGGAAATGTTGCATCATATTTTTCCCCGTCTTTCCGCAGAGGAGGTCTTCTCACTTTTTGGTCAGAAGAATGAATCATAATAATAAGATAAGGAGAGCTGGAACAAAAAATCGCTTCAACTCTCCTTTCTTCGTTCATTCATTTTTTATGAATAGGCTCGGTTCAGAATAACCAGTGCGGCTATCGTTCCGGGAATCCATCCCAGTAAAGTCAAAGCCAAAACGATAAGAATGGAACCTACTCCTTGGTCGTATACAGCAAGGGGCGGAAACAAGATGCATAAAATAACTCTCATACATGACATAGTCTTTTCTCCTATTGTTTACTGTGAATAAATTGATGAATTAACACAAGTGCAAAGGTAAGAATTTCTGCTATACGCCAGGCCTAACGTAACATAACATATCCTAAGTTAGCCTGTTATGTATTTAATAATCATGCATTCTTTTTATTTTTCCTAATTTGAATCCAGTCATGTCTCTGTTTGCCACCATGTTTATGGTTGGATGGGAGAGCTTTACTGGGTAGACAGAAGGTGCATTTCTCTCCCCGAGAATGCACCTTTTATTATGTTACGTGGAAAAATTCAGACGGTTCAATCAGAAGTTTCTGCCTGCTTCTTTTGTCCTCTTGTCTTTCTTCTGTGGCGATTGTTTGACTTCTTGGGAGAAGAAGTCTCGGAGCGAGGACGTGAAGTCGGAGCATCCTTTTCAGATTTCTCAGATGTTACCTGCGGTTTGTTTTTTCTTGGATGCTTGTTTTTCCGGTTTCCCTGTCCTGTTTTGGCAGATTTTTCGGAAAAGCCGCTTTTTGTTCTGGCGGGAGTCTCCATCCCTTCTGGCAGATCGGCACGGGGAATTTTCTCGTTCAGGAGTTTTTCTATTGCTGAGAGGGCCATTCGGTCCCTTTCGCCGACAAGAGTAACGGCACGTCCTTCTCGTCCCGCACGTGCGGTGCGGCCTATGCGGTGAACATAGTCCTCGGCATCTCTCGGAGCATCGTAATTGATTACAAGGGTGATGTCGTCAATATCAATCCCGCGTGCCACGATGTCAGTGGCTACAAGTACGTCAATGCGTTGTGCCTTGAATGCAAGCATGACATCATCACGTTGCTTCTGTTCCAGATCCGAATGCATGGCCGCAACATTATAGCCGTCCTTCATGAGCCTGATATGCAGGTCCTTTACTTTTTGTTTGGAGGATGCAAAGACAATGACACGTTCCGGTTTTCTTTCCGTGAATATATGTCTGATGATTCCGGTTTTGTCTCCTTCTTTACAGATATATACGCTCTGACTGATTTTTTCGGCCGGTTTGGAGACTGCTATACGAACTTCTGCCGGGTCGTGCATGATGTTGCGTGCCAATTCTGCAATTTTCTCGGGCATTGTGGCCGAGAACAAAATGGTTTGTCGTTTTTCCGGCAGATGTTCCACAATTTTCAGAATGTCCTCGCAGAATCCCATGTCCAGCATGCGGTCTGCCTCGTCAAGTATCAGATGTGTGGTGCGGCTCAGGTCCAATGTTCCCAGGTTAAGGTGAGTGATGAGCCTGCCCGGAGTAGCGATTACGATGTCTGCTCCGCTTGTCAGGCTTTTCCTTTCCTGTTCGTAGCGTATGCCGTCGTTTCCGCCATATACGGCTACTCCATTTATATCCATATAATAGCTGAAGCCCTGAAGCGCCTGATCAATTTGGCGTGCCAGTTCGCGTGTCGGAGCCATAATCAGACAGTTGACGGCATCGGATGGATGCGGGTCCCGTCGCAGCAGAGTCAGGAGCGGGAGCAGATAGGCCGCGGTCTTTCCTGTTCCGGTCTGCGCTATTCCTATCAAGTCTCGGTTGGCAAGAATATATGGTATGCATTGTTCTTGGATGGGGGTACATTTTTCAAAGCGCATGTCGTAGAGCGCGTCGAGTAAGTCTTCGTTGAGTTCTAAGTCTTCAAAATTCATTGGTTACCTTTATTGGGGTGTCTTTTTGAACAGTATAAATGCTATAAGAGCAAAAAGCAGATTGGGAATCCATACGGAAATCATCGGGGGCCATCCGGCATTGATGGCAAAAGTGGCAGAGATTGTTTGAAACAGAATATACGAAAAACTCAGGGCAAGCCCAATGCCAATAGAGGTTCCCATACCGCCTTTGCGTTTCTCGCATGACAGTGAGACCCCGATGATAGTCAGGATGAAGGCGGCAAAAGGCATGGCAAACCGTTTGTGGAACTCCACCTCAAAAGTACTGACCCCGGCCGCACCGCGCAGTTTTTGCCGGTCAATGAACTCGTCCAGTTGTGGAAGTGTCATTGTTTCTTGCTGGTTGTTGGTGTAGAAGAAGTCGGAAGGTTCCATCATGATGATTGTATCCATTTTTTCTCCGCTTGTGATTTTCTCTCTCATGCCTTTCAGGGTGCGGATTTGGTAATTCAGCAGGCTCCAGCTATACCGCCGTTCCGACAATGTATCATACTGAATGGTCTGCGCCGTAAGATGTGAAACCAACTTTTTATTGACAAACTTGTCAAGCGAGAATCCGTAGCCACTTTTGGTTATGTTGTCGAAATGTGTGATGTAGGCTACTACTCCCGTATCGACCTGCATTTGTATGTTGTCCGCTGAAGTTATTTTCTTTTTTTTGATATACGTGTTGTCAAAGTTCACTCGTGCAACATTACCGCGAGGAATGACGTATGCACCCAGCAGAAATGTGGTCAGTGCTATGATTCCGGCAGAAATCATATAAGGTCTGAGCAGACGGCGAAAACTCATGCCGGTACTTTTCATGGCGATGATTTCAGAGTTGTCTGCCAGTTTCGAAGTGAAGAATATCACGGCAATGAATACAAACAGAGGACTGAAAAGATTGGAGAAATACGGAACGAAATTCAGATAATAGTCAAATATGACTTTCTGAATGGAGACGTGGCTTTGCGTGATCTTGTCGATCTTTTCATTGAAATCAAAAATGATGGCGATCGAGATGATGATGGCGATAAGGAAAATGTATGTGCTCAAAAACTTGGTGATGATGTAGCGGTCTATGCGCGTAATCTTCAGAGAACCGAAAAGTTTTGAGAACAGTTTTCCCATGGAGCCGTGCCCTGTCATGTTTATCCGTTTCATAATTTCTCAGGGCTTATAGTCTTCTGGAAAGTTTCTCTACCATCTGATTTTTCCAAACGACAAAATCGTTTTGCAGGATATGTTTTCTCGCTTCTCGTACCAGCCAAAGGTAAAAAGCCAGATTATGTATGCTTGCAATCTGCATGGCCAGCAGTTCTTTGGCTTTGAACAGATGATGCAGGTAGGCTCGTGAATATTGTGTATCGACGAAGGAATGTCCGGCAGGATCAACAGGAGAAAAGTCATTGGCCCATTTTGCATTGCGCAGATTCATGATGCCTTCCGAGGTAAAGAGCATGGCGTTGCGGCCGTTTCGGGTAGGCATGACACAGTCAAACATATCTACCCCCCGTTCAATGCCCTCCAGAATATTTACCGGTGTGCCTACTCCCATTAGGTATCGGGGGCGATCCTGAGGAAGGATGTCGTTGACCACTTCGATCATTTCGTACATCACTTCGGCCGGTTCTCCAACCGCCAGTCCGCCGATGGCATAACCTTCCGCCCCGAAGTCTTTCATGAATTTGGCGCTTTCCTGTCTCAGGTCCTTGTAGACACATCCTTGCACGATGGGGAAAAGCGTTTGTCCGTATCCGTATTTGGGTTCGGTCTCATTGAAACGTTTGATACAACGTCTCAGCCAGTTGTGAGTGAGTGTGAGGCTTTTGCGGGCGTAGCCGTAGTCTGCGGTTCCGGGAGGACATTCGTCAAAGGCCATCATGATGTCTGCTCCGATGGTGCGTTCGATGTCCATCACCTTTTCAGGGGTAAAAAAATGTTTGCTTCCGTCAATGTGGGAACGAAATTCGCATCCTTCGTCACTTAGTTTACGTATGCCCGTGAGGGAGAACACCTGAAAACCGCCGCTGTCTGTCAGCATCGGGCGGTCAAATCCGTTGAATTTATGCAAGCCTCCGGCTTTTTCCAAAACGTCCAGACCTGGTCGCAGGTAGAGATGATAGGTGTTTCCCAGTATGATCTGCGCCTGGATGTCGTCTTTGATTTCTCTGAGATGGACACCTTTCACGCTGCCAAGTGTTCCAACCGGCATGAATATCGGGGTTTGTATTTTTCCGTGGTCGGTAGTAATCTCTCCGGCTCGGGCAGCGCAACCGCTGTCTGTATGTTGTAGTTCAAATTTCATTGCTATTGTTTTGGGGTTCCTCCTCCACGACCAGTTCTATGGCGTTGGCCACTTTTTCATGGAGCAGAGCGATGGCAAAGACTTCTTCCACGTTTTCTACAAAGTGGAAGGTAAGTCCGTGGATATATTTTTCGTTGATTTCTTCTATATCCTTTCGGTTTTCCTCGCTCATTATGATATTTGTGATCCCTGCCCGTTTGGCGGCCAGAATCTTTTCTTTGATGCCGCCTACAGGAAGGACTCTACCTCTCAGGGTTATTTCTCCGGTCATGGCCGTATTGGCCCGTACTTTTCGCTGTGTCAGTGCGCTGGCAATGGAGGTGGCAATTGTTATACCTGCCGAAGGACCGTCTTTGGGGGTTGCACCTTCAGGTACATGGATATGCAGGCTCCAGTGGTCGAAAATGCGATAGTCGAGCGAAAGCATGTCTGCATGTGCCTTAACATATTCTAATGCCAGTACTGCCGATTCTTTCATCACATCTCCCAGATTTCCGGTCAGTGTCAGTTTGGAACCTTTGCTGCGGCTTATGCTGGTCTCGATGAAAAGAATTTCGCCACCGACGGCTGTCCATGCAAGTCCTGTAACTACGCCTGCATATTGGTTGCCTTGATACCTGTCACGGCTGAAAAGCGGTTTTCCCAAGAGTGTTTCGATGTCCTGAGGCTTTATCGGAGTGTCCGTATATGGAGTTGTGCCGGTGGTTGCTGTCTGATAAGCTATTTTGCGGAAAATTTTGCTGATTTGTTTTTCCAACTGCCTCACACCGCTTTCACGCGTGTATTTTTCAATGAGGAATTCAATGGCGGGGGCAGAGAATCTGATGCCGTTGGGATTGCCGAAATCCAGCCCATTCTGCTCTTTGGGAATAAGATGCCGGCGGGCAATCTCTTTTTTCTCCTCTGTCAGATAGCCTTCCACTTCGATGATTTCCATACGGTCGCGCAGAGGTCCCGGAATGGTATTCAGATTATTGGCCGTTGCAATAAACAGCACTTTGGAAAGGTCATAGTCAATGTCCAGATAATTGTCGTGGAAGGTTGAATTCTGCTCGGGGTCAAGAACTTCCAACAAGGCAGACTGAGGATCTCCGTTGTAGTTGTTCTGAGAAACTTTGTCTATCTCGTCAAGAATGAAAACCGGATTATTAGTCTCTGCTTTGATCAGGCTCTTGATAATGCGTCCGGGCATTGCGCCGATATAGGTACGGCGATGACCGCGAATCTCGGCTTCATCGTGTACACCTCCAAGAGATATGCGCACATATTTACGGTTCAGTGCATCGGCGATGCTTCGTCCGAGCGAAGTCTTTCCCACTCCCGGAGGCCCGTACAGGCACAGGATGGGAGCCTTCATGTCGCGGCTTATTTTCAGGACGGCTAAATGCTCCAGGATGCGTTCCTTCACTTTTTCCATGCCGTAATGGTCGCGGTTCAGGGTTCGTCCGGCATTACGTACGTTCAGGTTGTCTTTGCTTTCTTTGCCCCAAGGCAGGGACACCATTGTCTGGAGATAGTTCAGTTGTACGTTGTAGTCTGGGCTTTGCGGGTTGATACGTTCGAGTTTCTCCAGTTCTTTGTTGAATGTCTCGTTGATCTTTTCCGGCATCTGCAAGGAACCCGCTTTCTGGCGCAATTCCTTGACATCCTCGTTCTGAGTGTCTCCGAGTTCGTTTTGTATGTTTTTGATCTGTTGTTGAAGAAAATATTCTTTTTGCTGTTGGTCCAGCTCTTCCCGCGTTTGGTTCTGGATAGAGAGTTTCAGTGTGGCAAACTGGCATTCCCTGTTCAGGATGGACAGCAGCTTGAATGCTCTTTTTTTCTGATCTCTTTCGGCCAGTAATTCTTCCTTCTCTTCAATGGGGAAAGGAAGGTTGGTACATATAAAGTTAATGAGGTAGATCGGATGACTGATGTTACGGATGGCAAAGACAGCTTCTTCCCTGACAGACTCGCTGGTTTTAAGTAACCGGATGGTCATGTCCTTGCAGGCATCTGCCAATGCGGCATATTCCTTGTCATGTTCTTCTGGCAAAATCTCCGTCAGCTTGGTAACATTGGCGCACATGTATGGCTTTTTGCGCGTGACTTCCCCCAGTTCGAAACAGGCAAAGCCTTGCAGAATCACGGTGGTCGCATTGTCCGGTAATTCCAATACGCGCATGACTTTGGCTACGACACCTACCGGATAGAGATCTTTTTCTTCGGGCGATTCGACTGATGGGTCTTGTTGGCACACTACTCCGATCAGACTTTCGGATTTTGCGGCTTGGGCTATCAGTTTCAGTGAAGAAGGGCGTCCCACTGCGACTGGGGCAACAACACCGGGGAATAGAGTCATGTTGCGCAGGGGCAGGATAGGAAGATTATTGTCTATGCCCTTTTCAAACAAACTGTTCATGTCTCCATCAAAGTCTGCTATCAGCGAAAAGGGATTTTGCGGCATTTCGTCTCTGCTCATTGTCTTAGTCTTGATTTTTATGTTATATCACAGGAATTTCTCACAATAACAAATATTATATGCAAAAACCATGCCAGACACAGATGGATGTTTGATTTATTATAGAGAAATTTGCTATGAGAAGGCAAAGTTAGTCTTTTTTTCTAAATGAACGGACTGACTGTTTCCTTTTATTGCATTATTCTAATCGGTAACTCCGTCAGTAAATCTTAAACGGAGACCATTATCTTTTTACATGCCTTGTAATTTTTTTTACACGCCTTGTAAAAATTTTTACATGCCTTGTAAAAAATAGCCGGTGCTCATCTGCGCAAAACGAGCTTCTGTGTCGCGTATTTCAGAACTTCGGGCCGATGGGTAATGAACAGGATGGTGCGGACGCTGTATCTTTTTATGATGTTCCGGATAACGCATTTTTCGTTTTGCGTATCCAATGAGTAAGTGGCTTA
>VSQE01000052.1 GCA_009775705.1 Prevotellamassilia sp. | reverse complement strand
GCCTTATGTACGTACTTCGCCCGACCACGGGACGGCATACGACATTGCCGGAAAAGGGACCGCCGATGAGAACTCCTTCCGTCAGGCCGTCTATATGGCTATTGATGTTTACCGCAACCGCCTGAGTGACGATGAGGCTTGTGCCCATCCGTTGAAAAAACAATATCATGAACGCCGGGAAGACGGAGACCGTCAGCGGCATACTACTCAGGAGAAGGCGGAATGAAGTTTGCGATTATAGCGGCGGGGGAGGGATCCCGTCTGGCCCGGGAAGGAGTGGATTTGCCCAAGCCTTTGGTGACGGTGGGCGGCGAACCGATGATAGAACGTCTTGCACGGATTTTTCATGAAAATGGTGCGGAGGAGACGGTGATTATTGTGAACCGTCTGCATCCCGAAACAGAGGTCCATGTCCGGAAGATGGCAGAAGATGGCCGTTTCGGCCCGTTGCGGATCGTGGCGAAGACAACGCCGAGTTCGATGCATAGTTTTTATGAAATCAGCCGGTTCCTGAAAGACGAAAAATTCTGTCTCACCACGGTCGATACCATTTTTCGCGAAAAGGAATTTACCGAATATATTAAGGCTTTCAACGCCTCGGATTCAGATGGCATGATGGCCGTGACGGATTTTGTTGATGATGAAAAGCCGCTCTATGTTTCAGTAGATGCGGAGAACTGTATCAATGGCTTCCATGATGCCGATTGCGGAGACGCCTATATCTCGGGTGGAATATATTGTCTGCGTCCGTCAGCGTTGGCTACGCTGCACCGTTGCATGGCGGAAGGGCGTAGCCGGATGCGTAATTTCCAGCGTGCGTTGCTTGAGGACCGCTTGTGCCTGAAGGCTTATCCGTTCAGTAAGATTCTTGATGTGGACCATGCCGGTGACATCCGAAAAGCGGAAGATTTTTTGCGACATGGGGACTAAGGGGGAGCTGACATTTCTCGGTATAGGGCGTTCGCCCCGTTTTTCGCCCAATTCGGTCAGTCGTGATGACGCCATTCTGCAAGCGGTTGCACAAGAGTTGGGAAGAATGGGCCATGTCGTGAACTGTGTGTGCGAAGATGACAGCCGTTTACCGGACGGGGCGGACGGAATCTTTAATATGGCCCGCAGGGAGGACGTCTTGAAGAGGTTGATGCTTGCGGAGGAAGATGGAGTGAGGGTTCTCAATTCCGCATCAGCCTTGCTGAAGGCCTCCCGTTCGGCATTGACTTCGCTTTTCCAGCAGTCGGGAATTCCTGTTCCCTATACGAAATCTTTTTCGGAGCGGGGGAGACGGCCGGATTTCCCGGTTTGGTTGAAAAGGGGAGATGCCTGCGCCCAAACGGCCGGTGACGTGCGTTTTTTGCATGATGAAAAAGAACTGGAGGCCGCTATGGCGGAATTCCGTTCAGCCGGCATTTGCGATTTGCTGGTATGTGAGCATGTGGAAGGGGATCTGGTGAAATTCTACGGTGTGGAAGGTACGGATTTTTTCTATTATTATTATCCGACGGCAGAACCGGGATTCAGCAAATTCGGACTGGAACAGATTAACGGTGTCCCGTCGGGATTTTCTTTTGATGTGGAAGATTTGAAGGCTTGTGCCGACCGTTCTGCTCGTCTGAGCGGTTTGACGGTGTATGGCGGTGACTGTATTGTGCGGTCTGACGGGAGTTTTCTTCTGATCGACTTTAATGACTGGCCGAGTTTCTCGCCGTGCCGTGACGAGGCTGCGCGGGCCATTGCCTGCCGACTGGTGGAAAGCGTGACAAGATGATTTTTTAGAATACACATAATATATATAATAATAAAAGCAATGAGCGAAAACAATAATCTGGCTGCCACGTTCAAGTCCATGGACACGGAAGAGTGGCTGGATATTCATTTTACCCGTCCGTTGGGATTGTTGTGGGCAAGATTCTTTAATCATTTTGGTGTTCACCCCAATGTGGTGACTGTTTTGTCCATCCTTCTCGGAGCTGCCGCCGGTGTGATGTTCTATTTTGAAGATCTGTCCCATACTGTCATCGGTATATTGTTGTTGGTATGGGCTAATTTATATGACAGTGCCGATGGTCAGCTGGCCCGTATGACCGGTAAGAAAACCCGTTGGGGACGTGTGCTGGACGGATTTGCCGGCGATGTGTGGTTCTTTACGATTTATGCTGCCATCTGCCTGCGGTTGCAGGCAGAGTGGGGCATCTGGATCTGGTTGCTCTGTGCTTTTGCCGGATTTGTCTGCCATGGCAAGCAGTGCCAGTTGGCCGACTATTATCGCAACATCCATCTGTTTTTCCTGAAAGGGGAGGAGGGCAGCGAGTTGGACCGTTCCGAAAAGTTGCGTGAGGAGTTCCGTTCGCTTTCGTGGAAGCGGGACGGGGTGTGGAAACTCTTCCTTTATTTTTATGGAAACTACACCCGTTCGCAGGAACAGATGACCCCTTGTTTTCAACGTTTCAGAGTTTGCTGGGAAGAGGCTTTTCGCGGAGGAGCGTTGCCGCTGTCATTGCGTCAGGACTTCCGTGCAGGCAGCCGTCCGCTTATGAAATATGCCAATATTCTGACATTCAATACCCGTGCCATTGTTCTTTATCTCTCCTTGTTGGCAGGTCACCCCTGGTTGTATCCGGTTTTTGAGGTGACGGTGATGAATCTGCTGTTCTTCCGTATGCGTTCGCGTCACGAGAAACTCTGCCATCGTCTTGCCAAGTCCGTTTCAGTTTCAACCATCCATTCTGCCAGCAAATGAAACCGCTCTACCGCAATCTTTTTCTGTCGTTCGGCATCCTCTCAATCTTTGTGATGCTTTATACCTTTGGTGTGGATTTCACGGAATTGCGTGCCAATCTGGCCCGTGCGGGGATGTATCTTCCCGCCGTGATCGGTGTATGGGTCATTGTCTACGCTTTCAATGCCGCCGCTTTCCGTATCATCGTGAACAGCGGAAAGCACGACCGGCATCTTTCGTTTCCGCATGCTTTCAAACTCACTGTTTCCGGGTTTGCCTTCAGCTATACGACGCCATTC
Organism: Prevotellamassilia sp.; assembly: GCA_009775705.1. Lineage (GTDB taxonomy): Bacteria > Bacteroidota > Bacteroidia > Bacteroidales > Bacteroidaceae > Alloprevotella. The sequence goes on along the minus strand of VSQE01000052.1, from coordinate 15,450 downwards.
GGATTCGGTGGCGGCCCTTATCGTGTGATGGAACTGAGTTCGTACATCGGAACCACGCGGGCCATGTCGTCCGTGGTGTTGTATTCGATGATGCATATTCTTTCGCATATCTGCCTTTGGGCCAGTTCGGTTGTACTTTTCATCGTGCTGTATTTTGAAAAGGTCAATTCGTTTCTCTGGACGCTTTTCGGAATTTTTGCGGTGATACTTTTCGTTGTGCTTTATTTCTTTTACGTAGGTTACAAGAGAGGCATGATAGTCAAGCTCTACAGCATATTGTTGCATATACCTTTCGCCCGGAAATATGCCCGGCGGTTCTATGAACGCAACGAGGAGAACATGATCCAGATAGACCGTAACATCGCCTATCTGCATGAGCAGTCGCGGGCCTTCTATTCTTCGCTGTTGCTGGAATATCTGGCACGTGTGGTCAATGCCTTGGAATACTTCTTCATCCTTCGTTCCCTCTCCGTGCCGGTAGGTTTCGGTGATTCCGTGCTCATTCTGGCTTTCTCTTCCCTGCTGGGCAACTTGCTGTTTTTCTTTCCCATGCAGTTGGGAGCCCGTGAAGGCGGTTTGGCCATTATCATCAAGATTCTGGGCATCAGCTCTCCCTCTGTCGGTATTTTCACCAGTTTCTATACGCGCATCCGTGAGATGGTCTGGATCTTTATCGGGGTAGGGTTGGTCAAGGTTGGCAACAAGAGCCTCATGAAGAAACTGCCAGAAGGCGGACAAGAGGGCATGCGGTGATTATTTTTTTAGAGTATAAACAGTAATAACAGAAAAGATTATGAATACGTCTCCATCCATGTCGTCCGGAATGGTCTTTGACCGCACCGGTATATCCGCCGTTATTTTTGACTACGGCGGGACGCTTGACACGAATGCCCGTCACTGGGCCCATGTTCTGTGGGAAGGTTATCTCCATTCCGGTTACTTCGGCAGACTTACGCAAGAGCAGTTCCGTCTGGCGTATGTCTTTGGAGAGCGGGCGTTGGCGAAAGCGCCGATAGTCTGTCCTCAGGATAATTTCCGCGTTGTGTTGGAGAAGAAAATAGAGCGCGAGACCTTTTTCTTGTGCGAGGAAGGCATTCTGGACATGAACGAGGCAAGGCGGATGGAGACAGTCCGGAGCGTAGCTGATTATTGTTATACATACGCATGTCGTGTGACAGCCCGTAGCCGTCAGGTGCTGCTGTCTTTGCAGGAGAAATACAAGCTTGTTCTTGTCTCCAATTTCTACGGAAACATAGAAACCGTGTTGCAGGATTTCAGCCTGGACTTTTTCGGACGGATCATTGAGAGTGCTGTTGTAGGAGTGCGCAAGCCTGATCCGGCCATTTTCAGACTTGGAGTCGAGGCGGCCGGTTGTGAGCCGGAAGCTTGTGTCGTAGTGGGCGATTCGTATGAAAAGGACATCGTGCCGGCCAGGAAGGCGGGGTGTCGTACTGTGTGGTTGAAGGGAGAGGAGTGGCAACCTACGGAAGTGGATAGGTCCCTGTCCGATGCCGTCATCACAGACCTTCCGCAATTGTTGAATCTTTTATAAAATATGAAAAATATTTCAAGGTTTGCAAACAACATTTGTCAAAAGAAGAATTAAAGAAATAAAATATGGTAAATTTTCAGTTCGTGCGAAGTCGTGTCGGATTTATTCTTTACATTTGCATCAACAAACTGAATGACGGTTGTTGCATACACGGAACTTAAAACAACGCAGCACCGGATCCTGATTTAAAGAAATTAAGGTGTATTGTTAGAATTAAGGTAAAAAGAAAGAACCACTTCGTGAGAAGTGAAGAAGTATTGGTTGTCAGGTTAAAAGGTTTGTTAGAAAGGATAACGCAGATGTAGGTCCGAGGGGACCGGTGGGCGAACGCGAAGCCGAAAGGCAGGCGTCGCACCACTTTTAGGGAAGGGCGGAAGCCCTTTTTTTGTTGAGAAATGTCGGTTCTTTTATCGGGCGGTAAAAGGTTGGCAAATGATGTTGTGATTAGCTTGTAATTGTTTGGCGGACCTGTAAAATAATTGGATCGGATTTTCAATTGTGTGGAGAGCGAATATAGGAATGCCACCTAAAGACATTCATTTTTTATTTAAGATAATATTGCCGTTCAGTCCGTTTTTTTCAGAAAAAGAGGGGTAAGTACGTTCTTTTTTACTATCTTTGCGCGTCATAAATAGGCATAACATAGGAACAAATACAAAAAAATAACAAAACAAAAACAACCAATGGCAGCATTACAAAAAATCAGAAGTAAGGGCGGTTTGCTGATAGCGGGACTCGGCCTTGCCTTATTTGCCTTCATTGCCGAAGAATTTTTCCGTTCCATCGAGACGACTTCGGCCATTAACAAACAACAGGTGGGCGAAGTTTATGGTGAGAAACTCTCCGTACAGGATTTCCAGAACATGGTGGAAGAGGCCTCGGAAGTAATGAAAATCCAGCGACAGACTGACAACCTTTCCGAACAGGACATGGAGAACATCCGTCAGCAGGTGTGGCAGTCATACGTGAACAACAAAGTCATCGAGCATGAGACGGAGAAGTTCGGTCTTTTTGTGACGGATGAAGACGTTCAGAATACCTTGCGCGAAGGCCGTGCCCAGTCTCTTATGATTCTGGCACCGTTCTTCGGGAATCAGAACGGACAGTTCGATTTGGCTTCTCTTCAGAACTTCCTGAAACAGTATGACCAGATGGTTGCCCAGGCCGCTCAGACCGCTCCTCAGCAGGTAGAGCAGTTGCAGTCTATCAAGAATCTGTGGGAATATGCCGAGAAGGAACTCCGTAAGGAAATCCTTCGCAATAAGTTCTATGTTCTTCTGGCACAGAGCTTCATTTCCAATCCTGTTACGGCCAAATATGACTTTGAGGCACGTACCGAGCAGAGCAATGCCGAAATTGCTGCCGTTCCTTATTCTACCATTGCAGACAAGGACGTCCAGATTACAGACAGCGAACTTAAGGCTATGTATGAGAAATATAAAGAGAATTTCCTTACGACGGTCGAGACGCGTGATATCAAATTCATTGATGTTCCCGTTACTGCCAGTGCTGCCGATCGTGCCGCTTTGCAGAAAGAGGTTGAGGCTTTGCAGGCAAAACTTGAAAGTACGGATGACGTGGCAGCTGTAGTTAACAGCAGCAAGACGGCTTATCCTTATTCCAATCTTGCCATGAGCAAGAATGCGTTCTCACGTATGAGCGATATTTCCGCTTCGCTGGATTCCATGTCTACAGGCAGTGTGAAGGGCACTTATTACAACGCCGCAGACAACACGATGAATACCTATAAACTGATCAGTAAGATCCAGGCTCCCGACTCTGTTCTCTGCCGTCAGATTTTTGCTCCTGCCGAATCGCCGGAAAAGAGCAAGGTTCTTGCCGACAGCATCTTCAAGGCTTTGCAGGGCGGTGCCGACTTCAAGGCTCTGGCAAAGAAATACCAGCAGCCGGGTGATTCGTCCTGGGCCGTTTCTTCTCAGTACGAAGGACCCGGACTGGGTGAAGACAATGCAAAACTGATTTCTGCCATCAACACGATTCCGACCAATGGCATTGAGGTGGTTTCCACCAATCAGGGAAGTATCGTTTTGCAGGTTCTGGACCGTCGTGCCATGACAACCAAATATAATGTTGCCATCATCAAGTGTCCTCTCGAATTTTCCAAGACAACCTATAATGACGCTCTTGGCAAGATAAATCGTTTCCTCGCTGCCAACCGTACATTGGAAAGCATCGAAAAGAATGCTGGCAAAGAGGGCTATCTTGTCCGCGATGTCAAGAATTTCAGCAGTTCGGACTTTTCTTTGCAGCAGTACATCGGTGGCTCCGGCACCAAAGAGGCTGTACGCTGGATCTTTGACGAAGCCGAAAAGGGTGATATTTCCAAACTCTATGAATGTGGACGTAACAACGATCATCTTCTGGTCGTAGCCGTGTCAGATATTTACAAGCAGGGTTTCCTGCCTTGGGATAATGCCGGAGTGAAGGATTTTCTCACCAAATTGGTATTGCAGGACAAGAAAGGAGAGAAGCTGATGGCACAGCTGAAGAATGTGAAATCCATCGGCGAAGCTAAAAAGCAGAAAGGAGCCGTGGTCGAGAATCTGACAGGCGTGACGCTTTACGGTTACCCCCAGTTGGGAGCAATCGGAGTTTCCGAACCTGCTGTTGCCGGTGCGATATCTAAGACGGGAACAGGAAAATATACCGGTCCGGTCAAAGGTGCGGCCGGAGTATATATGGCACAGGTTTCCGGTAAGAACAAAGGTTCCGAGAAGTTTGATAAGGATGCCGAAATGCTCCAGACCGCTCAGCGTAACTTCCGTTATGTTTACAGCCAGTCTTACAATGGAGCCAGCGAATGGCTGATCAACTATCTGACGCTGAAGGCAGACGTAGTTGACCATCGTTACAAGTTCTAAGATCGTAGGAACGATTTTTTCCAGATAAAACCGTCGCTGTCCTCTTGCAGAGAGATAGCGGCGGTTTTTTTGTGAGGGGTGTCTGTTATTGGGATTCGGTGTCCAACTGTTTTTTCAGGTACACCATATCCTTCAGTGTGATGCCTTCGTCAATGACAGGGTGATCATAGTTTTGGGTGAAAAAATCCGGAACTCTGTGTGAGAAAGTATAACCGCAGGCTGCATAGAAACCGAGGGTGGCCGGGGTTTCTCCTGTTCCCAGTCGGATGGTAGTGGCTCCGCATTCGCGTTCCACATATTCCAGCATGGCGCGTCCGTAGCCTTTGCGGCGGAACTCTTCGTATACAGCCAGATTTTTCACTTCGATTTCATCTGAGGTCTCCCGTATGATGACACATACGGCCACAACTTTGCCTTCTGCATATCCGGCATACATCTCTCCTTGTTCCAGGTAGCGGTCTATCATGCTTCCCTGCTCGTCGCCGATGAGAAGCAGTTCCAGAAATTGCTTTCTGTTTCTTTCTATACGTTTTATCTTCATAGGCGAAAGCAAAAGGATTTATGCTGTTCCGCTTGTTGAGGGCCGGCCGTAGCAAGTCAGTGCTTACGTACGTCAAGAGTTTTCAGGCAGGATCCGTCCAGACTGTAGATGGAAATTACCTTCTGTTCATATACAGCGAAAGTCGGAAGGTTGCCTTCTTTCGGGAATGTTATGGAACCGGTATTGCAGATCCATTGCATCCGGTCTGTTGCTTGCAATTTCCATAAGTGGGTATGTCCGTAAAAGAGGACATCGTAACCTGTCTGTGGTGTGCTTTTTTCATTGTAGATGTGTCCGTGTGTCAGAAAGAGCCGTATTCCCTCGTCTACAATCAGGGCATAATCTGCCGAGATGGGAAAGTTGAGCAGCATGCCGTCCACTTCGGAATCGCAATTTCCCCGTACAGCCACGATTTGTCCGGCCATGCGGTTCAGCCGTGTTGCTATAGCCTGTGGATCCAGGCCTTCGGGCAGACCGTTACGGGGACCGTAGTTCAGGATGTCTCCCAGAATACAAAACATGTCACACTGCTCTTTCTCATAGAATCGGAGAACTTTGTCGAGTGCCGGTAAGGAACCGTGAATGTCGGAAACTATCAGGTATTTCATATCTTCTTGTCTATTTTCCGCAAAGTTAGCATTTACCGATAGATGTGACAAAGGAAGTCGGATTAAATTTGACCGCATGGGAATTACTTGTTGAAAAGAAGCGGTGCTGAAAATATCTTAAATGGTGGATTCTCAGTTGTAAAATGATCTTTTTGGATAACTTTTTTCTTGTATATAAAATGTATAATTTTGATAATCAGATATATAGTTTCCTGAAATGGAAAATTTTCGGAAGTGTGGAAAACTTTGGGCTTTTAGTTTTTGCCTATCGGAAAGTTATACGTAGCTTTGCACGGCCAATCAAAAAGGAAGGATTCTTTCCTGTTGGCGGCAGATACATAAAACACTATTAATACGATTGTCGTGGAAAAAAGAACTTACAGTTACGAAGATGCCTTCCAAGCCTCTCTGGCTTATTTCGAAGGTGACGAACTGGCTGCCCGGGTTTGGGTAAACAAATATGCCATGAAAGACTCGTTCGGCAATATCTATGAGCAGTCTCCGGCAGACATGCATCAACGATTGGCCGACGAAATTGCCCGTATCGAGGCCAAGTACCCTAATCCAGTCAGTGCGGGACGTATCTTTGGATTGTTGGATCATTTCCGTTATATCATTCCTGCGGGAAGTCCTATGACCGGCATCGGCAATGATCAGCAAATCGCTTCGCTGTCCAATTGTTTTGTGATTGGTATTGACGGTAATGCCGATTCGTATGGAGCCATTATGAAAGAAGACGAGGAGCAGGTGCAGTTGATGAAACGCCGTGGTGGAGTGGGGCACGATCTTTCACAGATCCGGCCGAAAGGATCGCCGGTGAAGAACTCTGCTCTGACTTCTACGGGCCTGGTGCCGTTCATGGAACGTTTCAGCAATTCTACCCGTGAGGTGGCTCAGGACGGACGACGGGGCGCTCTCATGCTTTCTGTCAGTATCAAGCATCCTGATTCGGAGGCTTTTATTGATGCCAAAATGACGGAGGGAAAGGTGACGGGGGCGAATGTCAGCGTGAAAATAGACGATGGGTTTATGCGCTGTGCCATTGAGGGCCGTCCTTACCGGCAGCAATATCCCATTGATGCTGAAAAACCTTTGACAGAGAAGGAAATAAACGCGGCAGCGTTGTGGAAAAAGATCGTGCACAATGCCTGGAAAAGTGCGGAACCCGGAGTATTGTTTTGGGACACGATTCTCAGAGAAAGCATCCCCGATTGCTATGCGGATCTGGGATTCCGTACGGTTTCGACCAATCCTTGCGGCGAAATACCTTTGTGTCCGTACGACAGTTGCCGGTTGCTGGCTATCAATCTTTATTCATACGTGAAGAATCCCTTTACTTCCGAAGCAGTGTTCGATTTTGATCTCTTCCGCGAACACGTGGCATTGGCCCAACGTATGATGGACGATATTATTGATCTGGAACTGGAAAAGATAGACCTCATAGAAAAGAAGATCGAAAGCGATCCTCAGGACGAGGAGGTAAAGCGTACCGAATACAGACTGTGGGAAAAGATCCGTCACAAGACCTCTCAGGGCCGGCGTACCGGTGTCGGTATTACCGCCGAAGGCGATATGTTGGCAGCGCTCGGTTTGCGTTACGGAACTCAGGAAGCCACTGATTTTGCCGTCACTGTTCAGAAGACGTTGGCTCTGGCGGCTTATGCATCTTCCGTGCAGATGGCCAAAGAGCGTGGGGCGTTTGGTATTTATGATGCAGTCCGTGAGGAGAAGAATCCTTTCATTCTCCGCGTGAAGGAGGCCGATGCGGCTCTCTATGAGGAAATGCGCCGGTACGGTCGCCGCAACATCGCTTGTCTGACCATTGCTCCCACAGGAACAACCAGTCTGATGACACAGACCACAAGCGGTATAGAACCGGTTTTCCTGCCGGTATATAAACGTCGCCGTAAGGTGAATCCCAATGATCCCCAAGTGCGTGTGGACTATACCGACGAAACCGGAGATGCCTTTGAGGAATATATCGTTTATCACCACAAGTTCCTTACCTGGATGCAGGCCAACGGTATTGACACTTCGTGCAACTATTCTCAGGAGGATATTGACCGTCTTGTGGCCAGTTCTCCCTATCACAAGGCCACGGCCAACGATGTGGACTGGCTCATGAAAGTGAAGATGCAGGGAGCCATACAGAAGTGGGTGGACCATAGTATCAGCGTAACGGTGAATCTTCCGAACAACGTGAGCGAGGAACTGGTCAACCGTCTTTACGTGGAGGCGTGGAAGAGCGGATGCAAGGGATGTACCATCTATCGTGACGGATCTCGGTCTGGAGTTTTGGTGAGTACCAAAAAGAAAGAGAAAAAGACAGAAAGTGCCGTTTCAGTGCTTCCTCTCTGTGCTCCTCCGGAGGTAACGGAACGCCGCCCCGATGTGTTGGAGTGCGATGTAGTGCGCTTTCAGAACAATAAGGAGAAATGGGTGGCTTTTGTCGGTCTGCTTGGTGGACGGCCCTACGAGATTTTTACCGGACTGCAAGATGACGAGGAAGGCATTGTCCTGCCCAAGACTGTCACCAAAGGACGCATCGTCAAGCATACCGGTCAGGATGGAAGCAAACGTTACGACTTTCAGTTTGAGAACAAACGCGGTTACAAGACCACGGTAGAGGGGCTTTCCGAAAAATTCAACAAAGAGTATTGGAATTATGCCAAACTTATTTCCGGTGTTTTGCGTTACCGCATGCCTCTTGAGAATGTCATCAAGCTGGTAGGTTCGCTCCAGCTCGAAAGCGAGAACATCAATACCTGGAAAGTCGGTGTGGAGCGTGCCCTCAAGAAGTATATCAGTGACGGCACGGAAGCGCACGGGCAGAAATGTCCCAACTGTGGTCAGGAAACGCTTATTTATCAGGAGGGATGTCTCATTTGCAAGAATTGCGGGACCAGCCGTTGTGGATAGATCTCTGACAGGGATTTGACAAGAGACAGAAAGAAAGCAAAGCTCCTTTGATGGTAGCTTTGCTTTCTTTCTGTCTTTTGTCGGCTTTTAGGTGAGAGGAAATCAGTCACCCTCCGGTTCGCTGCCGGAAGTGTCCTGAATCGTATCTCGCAGAATGCTGACAGCACTGCCGTTTGTCGGAATAAGTACGGTAAAGGCTGGCCCGGACTCTATGCCTGGCTGCCCTATCTGTGCTCCAAAACATAGCGTATTTGCCTCGGAGCGTTCAGCGTCAAAAGCCATGCCCAAGAGTATAGTAGAAGTGCGGTCGGTTGCGGAGAGATGATTGAGGAAAGCCTCTTTGGTGAAAGTCTTGGAATAAAAACTGCTGCCATCGCGTTGGATTCGTATCTCTACACTGTTGTCATAGAATTCCTGTCCCAGTTCGTCCTTGACCGTGGAGAGCGATTTGTCGGCATAGCGGTGGATGCTGATGGTGTATTGGTGACCGCCAAGTGTGACGGACGATTCGCGTTGCAGATCTCCGTCGGCCGAGCGCGGGCCATCGGCAGGAGCCGTCAGTGCGGTGCTGTCCACATCCGTCTGTGACGGTTTGGTGCGGCCGCCGCAGGCGGTCAGAAGAACCAGAGAAGAGAATGCGATTATCAAAGGAGTCTTTTTCATGATTCGTAAGTTTGTAAAATTTTTGACGGCAAATTAACAAAAACTTGCGGACCCGTACAAGAAAAAATAGGTCTTTTGTTGTACCGGAACTGGAATTTTTCTATTTTTGTCCGTCAGAATGAATACGAAAATCATGACTCACGCAAAACCTGTCCGGATAGTTTTTATGGTCCTGATCAGTCTGGCCGTTGTCAGTCTGTGCGGTTGTAAAAAACATGGATCGTCTGAGCCGGAAGCAACGAGACCTGCTACCGATACGACCGCCCTGATCGTGATGCAGGCTACGCGGTGCGCACGGCTTTATACTACCGAGTATAAGATTCACAAAGTTGTGACGCATGAGGACGTGCGCCGTCTCAAGGGGCGAATCCTTTCCATTCCTGTAGATATGAATCTGTCTGTCGGCAGCCGCAAAGCAGCTATTCCTATCGACGTGACCCTGAAAGCCTATATAGATTTTGCCGGGTTCGATGCCGGCCATGTCCAGCGGGACAGCAACCGGATTGTTATCATCTTGCCCGATCCGCATATTGTCGCTACTGCATCTCGCGTTGATCATAAAGCTACGCGGCAATACGTCGACCTGACGCGCTCACGGTTTTCAGACCGTGAACTGGCTGATTTCGCCCGACAGGGAGCCGATAGCATTGTAGCCCATGCTTATCGGTACGGGCTGGAGGAATCAGCCCGGCGTAGTGCGGTGAAAACCCTTTTGCCCGTTTTGCGCCGTATGGGATATGAGGAGAGAGACATTACGGTGAAGTTCCGCAAGAATTTTTCGCCGGATGACTGGCGCACAATGATTACTTTCAACCAACCGGACTGATATGAAACCGACTATGCGAAGTTGTTTGACCAGACCGTTCCGACTCCTCTGGTCCCTGATGAAATACTGGCAGATATTGGCGCTTTTTTTGCTGGCGGGAGCGGCCTTTTGGATATACCGTGGCTGCGTGCGGGAAGACGTACCGTTGGCGATAGAGCATGATAAGTCGATAGACGTCTCGCCCGAGGAAATCCGTGCCATCCGTGACATCGGAGAATGGGAGTTCCTGTCGGTCAATACCGAGGAACTGGTGGAACTCAATGAGGCTGGCCTGTTGGGAGACAAGGAACTGGTGCGTATCTATACCGGAACATTGCGGCTGGGCATCGACCTGGGCTGTAGCGACGATCATTGGTTCGAGGCGCGTGGCGATACTGCCTTTTTGCATTTGCCGGCCGTAGGGTTGCTTGACCCTGATTTTATAGACGAGGCCCGCACACGTTCGTTCTACGAGAAAGGACATTGGGATGCCAAAGCCCGGCAAAAGTTGTACGAGAAAGCGCGCAAGGCCATGCTTCGGCGTTGTCTGACCCGTCAGAATCTGGAGCAGGCCGAAAAGAATGCCCGTGAGCAGTTTGAGAAGATATTCCGTTCCTTCGGTTTCGGAACGGTAGAGATTACTTTTGAACCTTCGAAAAAATAAAATTACCGTTGCCGTGTCCCGTCCCTCTTTATATTTCCCCAAAGTCGTGTTCCGGTTCTTTGCATCCGTTGTCCAGACGGGTCTTCTGTTCATTTTCGGTCTGGTAACGGGCTGTTCTTCCGAAGACGAAATGTCTCCTGTCCGGCCGCCTTCCGGAGATTTTGTGGAAGGCCGTACCGTACTTGTCTATATGTGTGCCCAGAATTCTCTGGGGGCGGACTTGCGTCATCGGAGTGATTCGGCCGAATTGGCGGAAGGGCGGAAGTTTCTGGCGGACGAAGACCGTTTGCTGGTGTTTCTCGATGATGGCGGGAAACCGCGCATTTATCTTTTTACGCGTGACGAGAAACATCCTCGTGTGGTCCGTCGCTGGACGGAGGACATCTGCTCGACGAAGCCGGAGACATTTGCCGAGGTGCTGAACTGGACACGTGAGAATTATCCCTCGCGGGAATACGGACTGGTGATGTGGTCGCATGCCGACGGATGGCTGCCTGCTACGGACAGAAACTACGTACGGCCTTACTCCTTTGGCATTGACACCGGATCTTCCTCTATGCGGGGCGACAAGGGACCGCAGATGGACGTGCGGGATATGGCCCGCGCCATTGTTGCGGGTGGCATGCACTTTCGGTATATTTTCTTCGATGCCTGTTTGATGCAGAACATCGAGACCTGCTATGCCTTGCGCGGAGTGACGGACTATGTGATTGCCTCGCCTATGAGCATTCCGGCGGCCGGAGCCTTTTATACCCATCAGATGCAGAACGGGCTTTTTGCCGCCGACCCGACGGAAATCGTCGGCACCTATTGGCAGGATGTGACGGACGAGGTCCTCTGGAATGATTATGATGACTATGGCATCGTCATTTCAGCAGTGCGTACCCGACGGCTGGAAGAGCTGGCGGCGCTGATGGCCGAAGTGTTGCCTCGTTCTGAGGCGGCCCGGGAACTTTGGCCGGATGTCAGCGGAGTACAGTATTATCAGGCCTATACGTCCAGTTATTTTTATCGGCCGCACAATTATGACATGCGTGATGCCATGCGCCGTCTCCTGTCGGCCGGGGATTACGCGCGGATGGACCGCCTGCTGGACGAAATCATTGTGCGTAAGGAAGCTACGGACTGTTTTTGGATAGGGCCGGGCTATTGGACATACGGAACGGTGGACAAGGAGCACTATTGCGGTCTGTCCATGTTTGTGCCTCAGGAGGTGTATGGTGGCAATAGCCGTTTCACACCATTGGGAGATCTGAATGAGGCCTTTCGCCATACGGAATGGTACGAGGCCGCGGGATGGAAACATACCCGGTGGGGGCGGAATACGGAATCAGCAAAAGATATGCTATGAGAATAGAAAATATGGAAATATACTTGAAGGACATCCGTCTGTTTGCCCGTCACGGAGTGATGGAGCAGGAACGGCTTACAGGCGGGGACTTTACGGTGAGTCTCCGTCTGAGGCTTGCTGAAGCGGAAGGAGCCGTTTTCCACGACAATCTTTCCGATACAGTAAATTATGCCGAGGCATACCAACTGGTAAAGGAAGAGATGGGCCGTCCGTCCGCCCTCATAGAGCATGTGGGCGGCCGCATCCTTTCTGCTGTTTTTGAACGTTTTCCGCAAGTATCGGAGGCTGAGGTAGAGGTCTGCAAGAACAATCCTCCTATGGGAGCGGACTGTCGGGGAGCCGCTGTTTGTATCAAGGCCGTAAGATAACTGTTTTTTCATGGCATGACTTTTGCGGACCGCAGAACCTCCGAATGAGAATTGCAAAACTACTTGTTTTCAGATTTGAGTGTAAAGGTTCGGATAATATTCAGACTGTCCAATTGTAGTCCGGTATAAAGTTTTTGCCATGGGAGAGAGTCATCAGCCCAACAGGTACACCGAGCGCCGGCCGAGCAGCCGGCGACCTGCGGCTACCACCATCCATGAACATACGAGGATGACGAATGCTGAGACCGGTACACACAACGCTGCGGGCAGATGGAGCCACGACACGACATCGTAGCCCAGCCGCACAAAGAAATAGTGGACCATGTAGATGCCGAAACCGCATGCCGTGAGATTGGCCAGCAGTGCTGCCGTGCGCGATCCTGACTTTACGGGTACAAGGCGTGCCAGTAGGTACCATCCCACGGTCATCAGAACCACATTGGGCGTGTTGTAGGTCCAGAAAAGTTCGATCTGTTCAGGAGTCTTCTCGGGAAGGGCCAGGATATATTCGTAGCCTGTGAGGGTTATGGCGAATCCTGCGGCCACCAGCACAAGTGCTGCGGCGAGTGCCTTGGCAGGACGCGGATGTACGTAGAGGCTGAGATAGTGGCCGAGCAGTATGTAGCCGTTGAAGCCGGCGAAGTAGTAGAATAGTCCGAAGGAGTTCCATTCGCACGTGCCGAAAGCATAGCGGCTCACGAACTCGGTGAAGTAGGGCAGGAAGGTACTCAAAGCCCAAAGCGCGAGCACAATTTCTTTCTGTCGTCGTGTGGCACGTTCCACCCAGGCCGAGAAGATAGGCAGGTACAGATAAAGTCCCACGAGCATGTAGATGTACCACATGTGGCAGGCGATGAAATTGAACGTATAGGGAATGCGCGCCACGTTGGCCAGACCAGTGGAGAGGGCCTGGCTGTCGGTCTCGGCCCAGCAGAAGAGGCAGAACACAACGCTCTTGTCGAATCCCATGACTCCAGTGAGCCACGGTGTGAGATAGTAGACGACAGATCAGATGAGGAAAGGCCATAGCACACGCGGCAGCCGTTTGCGGTAGAAAGCCTCCATAGGCTGGCGTACCGGCAGTGAGAGGATGCCCGTGAGCATCACAAAGAGCGGTACGCAAGATCTTACCAGCGAACCCCAGCGGGCACCCCATGCCAGACACTCGGGTGAGGTAGTTTCACCGGACACTCCGTAGGTGGCGGCGGCATTGAAGGGATCGGCGGCATGGCAGCCCAGTAACAGGATAAAGGCAAACAGGCGCAATACGTCGCACCAAACGATACGTTCTTTGGTCATGGTGAAGTTTTAGAGATATAGGTTAATAATTGTGCAGTATGCGGGAGACTGTGGCAAACATGGTGTGTCCACGGACACACAAAGGTACGCAAAATATCTGAATCCGAAATGGTTTTTCAAGATTGGCAATATCCAGAGAATATAAGCAGTAAGCGGTTTGCGATGGCTCGGTAAATCGCATTCAAAAGAAAGGTCATACTCCCCTTACCGGTGATTTGCCCGTTTTCACCCACGTTTACTATGCGCCTACAATACGCATACTGTGGGCTACACCGTTGGTCTCCCTATCGGTATCAATCGGGGGGACTATGCAAAAGTTATTGGGGTGTTTAGTCAATTTCAGAACACAGCGATTTGTGGGAAAAGGCTATTTGCAGACAGGAATATAATAAGAGGGTGGTTTGCAACAAACCGCAATGTATCAGTAATGCGTCACGGTGTGTCATCGGATTGGTCTCCCGATTGAGACCCCAAGAAAAAATCCCTTGAAAGTGATTGACTTTCAAGGGCTGCGTATTTTTTTTGTTGCGGTGCGTACGGGACTCGAACCCGTGACCCCATGCGTGACAGGCATGTATTCTAACCAACTGAACTAACGCACCAATGTTTCACTTAAAGCATTCTCTCTTGAATGCGGATGCAAAGTTAAGACTTATTTTTATTCCGGCAAAGAATTCATACTTTTTTTGAGAGTTTTTTTAGGAAAATGCAGATGTCTTCGTATTCTCCGTTATGGTAATGCCATTCCGGCAGGCTGGCTACGAGACCGTAGCCAGCCTGCCGGAACAGGCCGGAACTTCGCGGATTTGTCAGGGCCGGAACTTGTGCATAGAGGATGCGTAGGTTCAGAATATCGCGGGCATAATGTTCTAGGCTTCGAAGGGCTTCCCGGGCATATCCTTTGTTTCTTTCCGAACGCAGAAGGGCTATTCCGATTTCCGCCCTTCTGTCTCTCGGATTCAGATCCGTGAGATCTATCAGTCCCAGGCTTTTGCCGCTTTGGGAGTGAGAGATGATGAAACGTATGGCCTCGGCAGAGTAGGGGGATGTGGGCAGTGATGCGATGTATTGCCGGAGCGCATAACGGGAATAGGGGCCGCCAAGTGCTGTTACTTCCCAAAGGTCACGATCGTTTTCAATTGTGTACAGGAAGTCCAGATCTTCGGGTTCGGGTGCCCGTAGGAGGATGCAGGTATCTTCAGATGAATTGCTACTCATTATTCACCGGATTGAAGAAAAAGGTGTCGGCACCTGTGATAAGGACGTGGGTCTGAGGGTCGAATGTCCCGATAAATTTCCGATAGTCGGAGCGTGAGAACAAGTTCAGGATGTCCGTACGTGAGAAATCGTAGACATCATACACAATGTAGGTATAGGGGGCCGTGCTGATGCCGGAAGTGAGGTGCCCCTCAGGAGTCTGTCTGGTTGTTGTTTCTATGATATCAATGTTCAGGCTCCATTGGGCGGCCAACTCGCGAATGGCACCGGAGTGTGTTCCTAAATAGAGATAACGGATTTCCCGGTTTCGGCGGTAGGGAGTGATAAATGCTTTTATGTTTGTAATCTGCTGGCCGATAAGTGCAATAAGGCCTCTCACGAGAATCGCTATTTTTATGGGGAAGGTAAAAAATACCCCGTAGTGGCGGTAGTGTTTTTTGAAGAAGATGAGCATAGCCTCGTAGAAGATATGCACATATTTGTAGGAACTCTTTTGGGTGCTTTCTCCTTTGTAGTGAAGGATGGGAGTGGGAAGATAGTAGTTTCTGTAGCCAGCCAGACGCAGACGATAGGAAAGGTC
>VSQE01000051.1 GCA_009775705.1 Prevotellamassilia sp. | reverse complement strand
AGAGGTGTTGTGGATAAGAAATTCTTCCTTTTCCGTATTGCAAACCTTTATGCTTATCCCCACTGATTTTCTACTGAGCCGCAATTAGGGGTCAGTCCCAAAAACCGCCGTGTTTTCCATTAAAAAAGCAGTTACATTTTTGTTGTAACTGCCTGATTGTTTTTGTGGACCAGCTAGGGCTTGAACCTAGGACCTCCAGATTATGAGTCTGTTGCTCTAACCAACTGAGCTACAAGTCCGATGCGGAAATATTTTTGTTTTTCCGCTGCAAAAATACGAATTTATTGCTTTCTGACAAATTTTTGCCGGCTATTTTTTTACAAGCCGGCCGTCTTTCAGCGTGACGGTGTATTGTTTTCCGCGTTTTGTGGGGAAACTGAGTATAGAGTTGCCGTAGAGCAAACGGCATGCCTCGCCCGAGCCGGAAGTGATGACCGCACTGTCCAAAATGCCGGCTTTCCATCTCAGACTGACACCGAAATTGCCGCGCGCGCGCAGGCCTTCGATGCTTCCCTCTTGCCAGGCTGTGGGCAGGGCGGGCAGCAGGTGGATGCACCGGGCGTGGCTTTGCAGCAGCATTTCGGTCACGCCGGCCGTTCCGCCGAAATTGCCGTCTATCTGGAAGGGCGGATGCACGTCCCAGAGGTTGTCGGCCGTTCCGTGTTTGAGCAGGTTGCCGTAGAGCTTGTACGAGCGGTCGCCGTCGTGCAGACGTGCCCATTGGTTGAGCTTCCATCCCATGCTCCATCCGGTAGCCCCGTCGCCTCGGTGGTTCAGCACCACGCGGGCCGCTTCTGCCAGTTCGGGTTCGGTGAGCGGGGAGATGGTATGTCCGGGGTGGAGTCCGAAGAGGTGGTTCACGTGGCGGTGGTGGTCGTTCGGGTCGTCAATGTCGCGGCTCCATTCCAGCAGCTGTCCGTAGCGTCCTATGCGGTAGGGGACGATGCCTGCCAATACGTTTTCCCATTGCTTTACGTCCGTCTCGTCTTTGCCCAGGATGCGGGCGGCCTCGATGGCGCGGATCAGGATTTCGCGGGCCACGGCGTGTGTGAAGGTCGTGCCTTGGTCTATCGGACCGTGTTCGGGCGAGGTGCTCGGCGCAGCCGTGTAGGTGCCGTCGGGCTTGTGCCAGAGGAAGTCTTCCGTGAACTGGGCGCATTCCTTCATGATGGGGTAGGCCGTGTCGCGCAGGAAGTCGGTGTCGCGCGTATAGTCATAGTAGTCCCACAGGTGCGTGGCCAGCCACGAGGCAGCCATCGGGTTATAGTTCCATGACATGTCCTGATCTCTGAGCGGCGCGGTGAAGCCGAAGATGTTCGCGGAGATGTTGGCAGCCCATCCCTGGGCACCGAAGTAGGCGCGTGCCGTCTCACGTCCCGGTTTGCGGAGCAGGCGTATGAAGTCCGTCAGCGGTTCGGCGCATTCTGTCAGATTGGTCGGGAGCGACGGCCAGTAGTTCATTTGCAGGTTGATGTTGTTGTGGTAGTCCACGCGCCACGGTCCGTCCACGTTGTTGTGCCAGATGCCCTGAAGGTTGGCCGGCAGGTTGCCGGGGCGGGAGGAGGCGATGAGCAGGTAGCGCCCGTACTGGTAGTAGAGTGTTTCGAGGGCGGGGTCTGTAGCGCCGTTGCGGTAGGCTGCCAGCCGGCGGTCGGTAGGCAGTTCCGATCCTTTTCCCGCGAGGTGGAAGCGTACGCGGCCGAAGAGCGAGGCGTAGTCTTTATAGTGCGTCTTGAAAAGTTTTGCGAAGCCCTTTTTGGCGGCGTTCTTCATCCATCGGGCGGTAGTGGCCGACGGGTCTGTCCCTACGTAGGCCTTCGGATCGTTGAAGTCAGGGTCGTAGTTGGGCCGGTAGTCGGTATCAGCGGTGAGCAGAAACACCACTTCGTCCGCGCCTTTCACGGTAAGCGCGTTGCCTGCGTTGCTGACGGTTCCGCCCTGTGTCAGGGCTTTCAGCCGCACCACATATTCCATGCCGTTGTTGTCCAGCCGGCCTTTGAAGCAAAGGCCGTCGGTGCCGTCGGCCGTCCACTGACCTTCCGACACCGGGCTCTTGTCATAGGTGAGGCGCAGGTTCTGTTTCCCCGGTTGCGAGGCGGAGAAGCGGATGGCCAGGACGTTGTCCGGGTAGGAGATGAAGGTGCGGCGTTCGTACCGCAGGCCGTTCGAGGCGAAAGAGACCGTAGCATAGGCCGAGTCCACGGAGAGTGCACGGCGGTAGGATGTGATGCCCTCCGGATTGATGCCGGTCTCGATGCACAGCTCACCCATCGTGGTGAACGAGCCGAAGCGGAATTCCGGTTCTCCCAGGGCTTCGTATGGTACCGGGCTGTTGAAGTTCTGCCTTGTCAGCCGTGCGGCTTTGTTGTCATCGCCTTCCGCAAAAGCCTGGCGTATTTCTTTCAGCACGGGGGCCGACTGCTTGTTAACGTTCCAGTAGTGGGCCGCACCTTTGGCGGTTCCGGGGCCGCCGCGCCACAGGGTCTTCTCGTTGAGCGTAATGCGCTCTACGGCCACCGATCCCATCACGTTGGCTCCGATGCTGCCGTTGCCCAGCGGGAGGGAGCGCTGTTCCCATTCGGGGTCGGAGTTTCCGTTGAAGTCGCCGGCGTTGACGGGTTTCCGGCCGTTGGTGAAGTTCTCCGGATGGCCACCATACCATGCGGCGCGGCCTTTGAGGCTGGTAGGCTGGTCGAACCAGACGGTGTTTTGTGCGGGCAGTGTTGTCGTCGCAAGCAGGCAGAGCGCGCTGCAGAGCAGTTCTTTTTTCATGGATGGATGTGGGTTGTGGCGGTGAACGTTTTTTTATTCTTTGCCGAAGGCTTCGAGAATGCGTCCGGCAATGTTCTGCATTTCTTCGGCAGGCAGTTGCAGTTTCTCCTTCCGGAAGTCCATATCGCCCTCGTTTTGCAGAGGGATGAGGTGGATGTGTGCGTGGTTCACTTCGAGGCCGAGCACGGCCATGCCCACCTTGCGGCAGGGGAAGACCGTCTTGACGGCCCGGGCCACGCGCTTGGCGAATATGGCCATTGCCGCCAGTTCCTCGTCTTCAAGGTCGAAGAGGTAGTCCGTCTCGCGTTTGGGCACCACCAGCGTGTGGCCTTTGGCTACGGGGCTGATGTCTAAGAAAGCATAGAAACTCTCGTCTTCGGCGCACTTGTAGGAAGGGATTTCGCCGGCTATGATTTTGCTGAAAATGGTCATGATGCGAAAAGTGCTTTGTTGATGGGATGATGATGATGGAGGGGAGGGAAGAGTGAGGGGTCAGCCCACGGTGATGTTCAGGATTTCGAGGCTGACGGTTCCCTGCGGGATCTTCACCTCCACCACATCGCCGATTTTCTTGCCCAGCAGACCTTGGGCGATGGGAGTGGTCGATGAGATTTTGCCCTCGCGCAGGTTGGCTTCGCTTTCGCTGACGATGGTGTATTTCATGACCATGCCGTTTTTCGTGTTTTTCATCTCCACGGTGGAGAGGATCTGCACGATGTCGCTGCGCAGTTTTGAGGCGTCGATGATTTTTGCCTCGGCAATGGTGGCCTTGAGCTGGTTGATTTTTGTTTCGAGCATGGCCTGAGCCTCTTTGGCGGCATCGTATTCGCTGTTCTCGCTGAGGTCGCCTTTGTCGCGCGCTTCGGCAATGGCTGCCGAGGCGGCGGGGCGGTCTATTGTTTCCATGTGTCGTAGCTGGGCTACCATTTTGTCGTAGCCCTCTTGGGTCATGTAAGCCATAATGTGTCTTCTTGTTTTAATTGAATGTTAGTTGGCCGGTGAGGTAAAAAAAACCGAAAGAACTCCTTACTCTTTTTCTGAGAGGCGGGAATCCTTTCATTTCACCTTGAACGTTGTGTTTCCACTGCAAATATAGGCCTTATTTTCGAGCACGGCAAATTTTTCGGGGAAAAACGGGATTTTTTGAAAAAGCCCCGACTGCATTTCCATGGTGTCCGAAATTCAGGTTCCGGCTGTGGAAAACCGGAAGTTTTCCACAGCCTTGGCATGCCACGAAATCTGAACGGAAGCTAATTAACATTTGGATTTCGCCCTCTGAGGTGTTATATTTGCACCAGCAAAGCAGAAGATCCCTGAAAAGCCGCCTATCGGGCGGCTTTTTTCGTCGCTTAACGTGAAAAAAACATCCTATCTTTTTTAAAAAAGGTCCTATCTTGTTCAAAAAAGATACTATGTTGTGAAAAAAAGGTCCCTTTCTGTATGTTTTCCCAAAAAACTGAAAGTTAAACAGTCTGCCTGATTCTTAAAGAACTCTAATGGGTGTGGCACGCAAAGGGCGATTTTTCGGGGCGGTCGCAGCGGTGGATTTGGGTGGATTTCCGATTCCTGGAAGATGAATCGGAAAATGAACAGACGCGGCGGTCATATTCTGCTGTCAGGCGGTATGGGATGTCACAGGAATTGTTTAATTTTGTCGTTGCGTTATTCCCGTCCGTGCGGGAAAACTCAGTTTGTTTTTTGGATACAGAAAGTAGAGTTATGCCAGTTATTGAAATAGATTCTCTCGGACACTCCGGTCTTGAAGTGTTCGGCATGCTGACCGAGGCGCAGCTGCGCAGTAGGTTGGAGCCCGAAAAGGGCATATTCATAGCCGAAAGCCCCAAAGTGATCCGTGTGGCGCTGGAGGCCGGATATGAGCCGCTGTCTCTTTTGTGCGAGCGGCGTCACATTACGGGCGACGCCGCGGACATCGTGGCGCGTTGCGGGGATGTACCGGTCTATACCGGCGGGAGGGAGCTGCTGGCCGCCCTGACCGGTTACATCCTGACGCGCGGAGTGCTGTGTGCGATGAGGCGGCCTCGCCCCTTTACGGTGGAAGAGGTTTGTCGCGAAGCCCGGCGCGTGGTGGTGATTGACGGGGTGACGGACACCACGAACATCGGGGCCATTTTCCGTTCGGCCGCGGCGCTGGGCATGGACGGCGTGCTGCTCACGCCCACTTCCTGTGATCCGCTGAACCGCCGTGCCGTGCGTGTTTCGATGGGATCGGTCTTTCTGGTGCCTTGGGCCTGGACGGACGGGACTTTTTCGGAACTCGCGCGCCTGGGTTTCCGCACGGCGGCCATGGCCCTGACGGACCGTAGCATTCCGATTGACGATTGCCGGCTGGCTGCCGAGCCGCGTCTGGCCGTTGTGATGGGAACGGAAGGAGACGGTCTGCCGGCGCAGACCATTGCCGCTGCCGATTATGTGGTGCGTATCCCGATGTCCCATGGAGTGGACTCGCTCAATGTGGCCGCTGCCGCCGCCGTGGCTTTCTGGCAATTGCGGTGAAGTGGCTTCCGGACAAGGGGGCAAAGGCTGTGGTATTTCCATTCAGGCTGATAGATTATTGCCGTTGCGTCTTTTTGGATGAAAGTTTGATATTTTTTTCTGGTTTTGTCGTAAATTTGCAGCCGATAAGTTCCGGTGTGTGGTGACATATCGGTTATCTGAATATATGAAGTAAGATTATTCATACAGCGTTTGCTATTATTCTGAGAACGTTCCGAAACTTGGCCGTAGAAGAACTCAAAGTAAGAATAAGTTGCGAATGCCTGCGTAGTTGTACGCGGGCACAACTTGTCTCTTTGAGTGGGTCAGGCCAAGTACCCGGAACGTGGACGAGTTGTTGTCCGCGTTCTGCGTATTTGGTTCTGGCTTTTGTTTTTAGTTTTTATGAGTGGGGCTGTATGGATGGATATAAAATTCAAACTAAAAACATACAATGAAGAATGTTGCGGAAATGAGGGAGAGTTCTGCCCTTGCCCCGAAGAAAGAGCGGCAATCCAATATGGAATTGCTGCGTCTGTTGTCCATGCTGTTTGTACTGGTGCTTCATGCCGATTATCTCAGTCTGGGAGATCCCACAGCCGAAGAACTCTCCCGGTCTCCCGTCGCAATGGCCGTGCGTGTAGGCATCGAGCAGGCGGCCATTGTCTGTGTCAATGTTTTTGTTCTCATATCCGGCTGGTTTGGCATCCGGCCTGCTTGGCGGGGATTTCTGAATCTCATGTATCAGCTCTTGTTTTGCGGTGTTCTGGTGTTGTTGTTTTTTCTTTGTTCCGGCAGGCCGGTGCCAGGTATCCTGATAGCGGAGTCTTTGTATGTGGGCTTGTCCTGGTGGTTTGCTCTGGCATATATAGGCTTGTATGTGCTGGCTCCTTTGCTCAATGCTTTTGTCGAGAGCGTTACGCGGCGGCAGCTGCGGAATTTTCTGATTGCTTTTTTTGTCTGGGAATTTTTTTACGGCTGGGTTAAAAATGTTTCGGGCTTTAATAACGGCTATTCGGTGCTTTCTTTTATAGGGCTTTATCTGCTGGCGCGGTATGTGCGGATGTATCCAGGGAACTGGTCCGGAAAGCGTGGATGTGTCTATGCGGGAGGATATGCGGTCTCCACATTGGTTTCCGCGTGGTTGAGTCTTGGGGCTCTTGCACTTGGGAAGCCAAGCATAGTCGCAAGGTTTACAGCCTACAATTCTCCGTTTGTCATTTTCGGGAGTCTGTGTCTGTTGCTTTTGTTCTCGCGTCTTGATTTCCGGAGCAAGGCGGTCAACTGGCTGGCCGTTTCCTGTTTCTCCATCTATCTGTATCATTGCCATCCGCTGGTGTTGCCGCATTTCACCAGCTTCTTCAGCGGGCTGTATGAGCGCTTCGGCGGTGCGTGGTATCTCCTCCTGGCACCGTGCTGCCTGCTGGCGGTGGGGATGGCCTGTATTCTGGCAGACCGTTTGCGCCTCCTGACGTGGAACAGGCTGTGGCCGTGGTTGCAGCGGAGCATCCCGGCACTGCGGAAATAAGTGTGAGGTTTTTTTCACGATCTCCATAAAATAGTTCCCGCTGCTCCTTCATGGAACAGCGGGAACTATTTTATGGAGATGTGCTATGGAAACCGTAGCTTACAGTTTCACCTTGACATTCTGAGAGTGTCCGGCGCATATAACGTTGACAACATATACGCCGTGCGGAGCGTTGAGCGGAATTCTGAAACTCTCGCCCGTTCCGCGGGCCGATGCCAGAACGCGGCCTGTCAGGTCGGAAACAAGAATACGTTTGGATTGTCCCTTAGTTCCGGAGCAGGTTACGGAAACGGCGTCCTTTTTCCCGTTTACCCGGATGGACGGAGCCGTACTACCGGTCTGAATGCCGGTGTCATCGGCTTTGGAGAGACGGTATACCTTGGTTTCGTGCGAAGCCACTCTTACCTGATAGGTGTCGGAGAAATTGCCGACAGCCTCTTTTTTCCAGAGGTCGCGGAAAAGATAGCTGGCGGATGCCTCAAGAGCCGGAATCGAGTGGAGATCTACTGTGACATTCTTTGCGGTGGAGTTGAGGTTGAGGATGCCCAGTGCCACATCGCCGTTTTCCAGGTCTTTGGCATAGATCTGTATGCCGTCCTTCTCGCCGATGAATTCTGCCTGCTGGCCCATGCGGTCCTGGTTGATGGCGATGAGTTCCTCGTTCGTGATGATGGCAAGGTCTTCGTTGCTGATGTTCCGGACATCGAAGGAGAGGGTCAGCGGAGAGGCCCACATACACCACAAGGCGAATTGTGTGCGGTATTCGGTCTGTGTCATTCCGGGTCCTGTCTGGCAGAGGTCGTTGGAAGATTTGCCTTTGCCGTGCAGGCCTACGCACATCATGTCGGCGTCGTTGAAGCGGTTCACACCGGCGTATGGCCAGATGTCCTTCATGCCCTCGATGCTTTGCACGATGCCTATTCCTCCGTTTCTGCCGATCCAGCAGTCGCGGGTGTCATAGGTGCAACGCCAGGTTGTGGCACCGGTTTCGGCTCCCCATTTCCACGGCTCTCTTGCTCCCCACTCGCACATGTAGAAAAGGATGTCGCGTCCGCTGTTTTTCAGCGCGTCGCCCATCTTCTTGTAGCGTTGGAGGGCACTCTGCCGGTCGCCCGGGGCGCCGCAGTAGTCGTATTTCAGAAGGTCGAAGTTCCATTCTGCATACTGTTTGGCGTCAATCTCCTCATAGCCGTAGGAGCCGAAAGCTCCGGCGCAGGTGCGGGCGGCAGCATCCGAGTATACGCCGAATTTCAGCCCCTTGCCGTGTACGTAGTCGGCAAGGTCTTTTAGGCCTTTGGGGAATTTCCGGGTGTCGTAAAGAGGTTTGTTTGTGCCGCTCTCGCGGGCTGCGGCATGCCAGAGGTCGTCCAGACACAGATACCGGTAGCCTGCGTCAATCAGTCCGTAGCGTTCGAAGGCATCGGCTACGGCGCGTACCTTGTCATCGTTGATTTCATTCTCGAAGACGTTCCACGAGAGCCATCCCATGAAGGGCACGGGCTGCTGGATGCCGGAAGAAACTGTCAGCTTGATTGTCTCGCTGGAGGATTCGTTTCCGTTGGTAACGGTTGCGGTATAGCTGTATTCGCCCTCTGTGGTGATGATGCCTTCGATCAGGTTGCGGCGGGCGTTCCAGCTCAGTCCTTCGGGCAGTCCGCCCACTGTGACGGTGGCATCCGGACTGGCCGTCTTGATCTTTTGCATGAAGCGTACTCCCGGTAGCGAATAGACGGTAGTGGCACAGGCCAGTTTGGAGGAGATCTCCTCGGCCGAGACGATGACCGGTGGCGTGGAGTTCTGTTCCTGATATTCGAAGTAGGCGTTGGCCAGGTCGAAATGGTCGCAGGCGTTTCCGCCGGTTCCTTCGGGAAAATCAATGATGAGATATTTCCATCCGTTGCAGTCCACGTCAATGAGTGGAGTTGGTTTCTGTCCGTAGCGTACCGTGCCTTCCTGCACGACGTGAACATCGCCGTTTTCGGCTTTCAGCGAGACGCGGTAGTTGCAGATTCCATAGCTGCCTTCGTGGCCGGCCACGTTGTTCTTCACCTCGTCATCAATGCCTAAGCGGGCTTCGAAACGTGTGACGGCACCGTTGAGTTTTACGATGATCTGTCCCGTAGCGTGGGCGCCCACTCCGCTGGTATAGACGGTGTCGTTCAGGGTGATGGGATTGCCGTCAATGCTTTTGTTGGCCTTGATCGTTCCCCAGCCGTTCAGGGCTTTCGATATTTCAAGGGAACTGAGCGGAATGATGTCGGCTCCGTCTTTTCCGGTTGTGGGAAGATTGACGGTTTTCGAATTATCGTTGTACATTTGCTGCGAGGTTACGGTCACGGGTTTCTCGCCGCTGTATTCAAAGTAGGCATTGGCCCAGTCCACATGGTCGGCCCATGCCTGTGAGCCCTGTTGCGCGTCCAGTGTGATGTAGTCCCATCCGGTTACGTCGATGTCTAATTTGACGGATTCCTTGTCGCGGCGGTCAACAGTGCCCTGGGCAATGATTTTTCCGGTCTTGTCTCCGTTTACGTGTTTGCGGATCACGTAGTTGACAATGCCGTGGCCGGCTTTCGCGTCGGCACTCTCGGCCTCATCGTCTATTCCCAGACGGGCCACAAAGCGCGTGGCTCCGTTCAGTTTCACGATGGCAATACTCGGGGCGTGCGTACCCACTCCGCTGGTATAAACGGTGTCGCGGATGGTGATGGGGTTGTTGGCCGTGCTTTTGTCGGCACGTACGCGTTCTCCGTTCAGACAGCTGATTGTGCTGAGATCCAGCGAACTCAGCAGGCAGATGTTCTCTCCGGCAGGGGGAGAGACGGTGATGTTGTCGGCTGTCATTCCTGCGGGAAGGGCTGCAAGAAGAGCCGCAGAGATAAAATTCATTATATCGTTTGATTATTAGAGAAAGTGAAGCCTTGATAGATTATTGGTTCCAATGGGCCGGATCCTTGCGCCAGGCGGCCAGTGTCTCCACATGTTCCGGGCGGATGTAGCCTGTAGCCAAAGCGGTTTCCACTACGGCTTCATAGTCCGTGAGGGTTGTCAGGTGTACTCC
Source organism: Prevotellamassilia sp. (assembly GCA_009775705.1). Classification (GTDB taxonomy): domain Bacteria; phylum Bacteroidota; class Bacteroidia; order Bacteroidales; family Bacteroidaceae; genus Alloprevotella. Next base: position 9,148 of record VSQE01000051.1, on the reverse strand, counting down.
GGCTTCGCGGAATGCCTCTTCGGCTACGGGGAAGCCGTAGGTGTAGCTTGCCACCATGCCTATGACCTCGCAGCCGTGCTGCCGCAGGGCCTCTACGGCTTTCAGGCTGCTGCCGCCGGTGGAGATGAGGTCTTCAATCACTACGACTTTGGCTCCGGCGGCCAGTTCTCCTTCGATCAGATTGGTCAGTCCGTGGTCCTTCGGTTTGGGGCGCACGTATGCAAAGGGCAGGGACAGCTCCTCGGCCACCAGCGCTCCTTGTGCGATGGCACCTGTGGCAACACCAGCAATGGCTTCGGCCTCCGGATATTCTTCGGCGACAAGGCGGCTGAGTTCCAGCTTCACGAAATTGCGCAACGAGGGGTAGGAGAGGGTCTTGCGGTTGTCGCAATAGAATGGAGATTTCCATCCGCTGGCCCAGGTGAAAGGTTGCTCGGGCTGTAGCTTGATAGCTTTGATGTCGAGTAACTTTCCGGCAAAGATCTTTTTGAGAGTACTCATGATACTTATTTATTGGTAAATTGTTTTTCAAAAAGCAAAGATAGTGTTTTTTGATAAGTTTTACCTGTTTTGGGCGAAAAAAGCCCGCTTGCTTTTTCTTGCAATGAGATATGTACGGACTTTTGTGGCAATCCTTTATTTTCTTTGTTAATTTTGTGCGGATAAGACATGATGGGCCGCAGAAAGGGCCTGACCCGACGAATCTTTTTTACTTTATAAATTTTTTGCTGATGAATAAAAGAATTTTTTGGTTGCTGCTTTTTGTGGCCGCACTGTTCCGAATGAATGCCGCTCCGCACGATTTTAAGATCGAGAACGGAAAATTCCTGCTTGACGGGAAAAGCCTGCAACTTATTTGCGGCGAGATGCACTATCCCCGTATTCCGCAGGAGTACTGGCGCGACCGCATCCGCCGGGCCAAGGCTATGGGCATCAACACGGTGTCCACCTATGTGTTCTGGAACATCCATGAGCGCCGTCCCGGCGAGTTCGATTTCACGGGACAGGCCGACTTGGCCCGTTTCGTGCGTACGGCGCAGGAGGAGGGCATGTATGTGGTGCTGCGTCCCGGTCCGTATGTCTGTGCCGAATGGGACTTCGGAGGCTATCCCTACTGGTTGCAGAAGAACAAGGACATGGTGTGGCGCAGCGACAATCCGGCCTTTCTGGCCGCCTGCAAGCGCTATATCGACCGTTTGGGCAAGGAGCTGGCTTCGCTGACGGTGACGAACGGCGGCCCCATTCTGCTTGTGCAGGTAGAGAATGAGTATGGCTCGTATGCCAGTGACCGTGTCTATCTGGGCAAGCTGCGCGACATGATTCGCGAGGCCGGTTTCAATGTTCCCCTGATCACGTGCGACGGCGCGGGCCAGATGCCCAACGGATGGCTGGAAGGCGCGCTTCCCACGGTGAACGGTGCCGTGGGCGAGGACATCATGAAGAGCATAGACCGTTTCCATAAGGGAGGTCCGTATTTCGTGGCTGAGTTCTATCCCGCCTGGTTCGATGTATGGGGCAAGCGCCATTCGCGTCGCAACCACGAAGGCCCGGCCCGTCAGCTGGATTGGATGCTCTCGCACGGGGTCTCGATCAGCATGTACATGTTCCACGGCGGAACGAATTTCAGCTATACCAACGGAGCGAACGACAGCTACGGCTACGAGCCGCAGCCTACGAGCTATGACTATGACGCCCCACTCGGCGAATACGGTAATCCTACGCCCAAATACCATGCTTTCCGGGAGGTGATCGGCAAGTATCTGCCCGAGGGAGAGACTCTGCCCGATGTGCCGGAGCTGAACCCCGTGGCCACCTTCGCCCCGGTGGAACTGACGGAGACGGCACCGCTGCGCGCGGCGTTCGGCCGGCGTGTCAGGAGCGAAAAGCCGCTCACGATGGAGGATGTGGACATGGACTTCGGCTATATCCATTACGAGACGGTGGTGAAGGAAGCCGCCCGCGGAATGCTGGTGGTGAGAGAACCGCGCGACTATGCCGTGGTCTATGTGAACGGAAAAAGGATCGGAAGCCTGGACCGCCGTCACCGGCAGAACAAGCTGGAGGTGGACATCCCCGCCGGCGCGCGTCTGGAGATTCTGGTAGAGAACGTGGGACGTATCAATTACGGTGCGGCCTTGCTCCAGAACCGCAAGGGCATTACCGAAAAGGTGACGCTCTGCGGAAAGGAACTGAAGGACTGGACCGTGACACCCCTCCCGCTTTACGCGAGTGTGGTGCCGGGCGGCGAGGTGTATAAGCAGTTCCGCAAATCGTTCCGCAAGGCCACGGCGGCCGATGACGGACGGACCACGGAGAGCGTGTTCCGCCGGGGAACGTTCCGTCTGGACAAGAGCGGCGATGTGTTCCTGGACATGCGTGGCTGGGGCAAAGGTGCCGTGTGGGTGAACGGCCGCAGTATCGGAAAGCACTGGAACATCGGTCCGCAGCATACGCTGTATGTTCCCGGGCCCTGGGTGAAGAAGGGAAAGAACGAGATCGTGGTGCTCGATTTCGAGTCGGAAGGACGGCGTGCGGTGGCCGGACTGCCCGAACCTATCCTTGACTCTTTGGGAACGGACCGAAACCGCCACACGGCGGTGAAGCGCGATTTCACCGGAACTCCCGTCATTGACGAAGGTGACATGATTCTGGCCGACAGCATGCAGCGGAAGGACGGATGGCAGCGCTTCGACCTGAAAACTCCGGCCACGTTGCGTCATCTCTGTCTGGAGGTGCTGACGGGTTATGACGGCAAGCATTCCTGCCTGTCCGAACTGGTGCTGAGAGACAAGGACGGAAAGGAACTCTCGAAGGACGACTGGAAGATCGCATACGTAAGCACGGAAGAGCCGGTGGAGGGAGATGCCGAACTGTTGGCGGACGACAATGTCCAGACCTATTGGCATTCGCAGTGGAAAGACAAGACCGCACCCTTCCCGCACCGCATCATCATCGACCTCGGCGAGATACAGACGGTGGCCACGGTCGAGATGCGTCAGCGCGGAGCCTCTATGCCGGGGTGTGTCAAGGACTTCCGCCTGTACGGCCGTCCGCAGTTCTTCCTGTTTAAATAATTAAATAAAATATGAAGGAGGCCGGTTCAAAAGATGAGAGAACCGGCCTCCTTCATATTGTTTTGCAACTTACTATCGTCAGCCTTGTTGCTGTTCCTGCCATTTTTCGCGTGCCAGTTCCTGCATGTCGGTCACGGTGTCCTTCTCGTCGACGATTTCGGTGCCCAGCATTGTCTCGATGACATCTTCCATGGTGACAATGCCGCGGAAGCAGCCGTATTCGTCTATGATGACGGAGATGTGTTCTTTCTTTGCCAGCAGCGTCTTCCATACCTGCGACACCGGTTCTTCCTCGCGGAAGGTGAGCACGGGACGCACGATGTCCGTCAGGCGCAGGTTGAATTTGTCCTCGGAGAGTTTTTCCAGAATGGTCTGCCGCAGCACATATCCCTTGATGAAGTCATCGTTCTCTTCGTTGTAGATGGGGATGCGGGAATAGGCGCGGAAGGCCGGATTCTCGTGAAACTCCTTCAGGGTGGTGCTCTCTTCGGCCATCTCGACCACAGAACTCGGGGTCATGATGGAACGGGCCGTTATGTCATCCAGTTTCAGCAGGTTCTGGATCATGCGGTTTTCCTTTTTCTCGAACACCCCTTCCTCGGCTCCTACGGAGACCATGGCCGAAACCTCTTCGCGGCTGACGGTGAGCGGGTGTCCTTTCTTGGGCGAGATGATGCGGGTGATGAATTCGGAAAGCAGCACGAGCGGATAGGTCACGACAACCAGGGCGTGAATGATCCGGGTGGACGGTATGGCCAGTATGCGCCAGTAGTTGGCCCCGATGGTCTTCGGAACGATTTCGGAAACTACGAGGATCAATAGCGTGAGGATGGCCGATGTGAGGGCGAAGAACTCGTTGCCGAATATTTTTTCGGATTGTGCGCCTACTCCGGCGGCTCCGACGGTATGGGCGATGGTGTTAAGGGTAAGGATGGCCGAGATGGGCCGGTCGATGTCCTGTTTATAGTCTTTGAGCCTCAAGGCCGTTTTGCTGCCTTCCATTTCTTTCATGGTGATGAAGGACATGGGTGCCGAGAGCAGGACGGCCTCAAGCACCGAACACATAAAGGAGATAAAGAGTGCTGAAAAAAGATAAAGGAGTAATAGCCCCATTTTTAATTGAATTAGTGTAACAATATCCGTGTCGTTCCCTGTTTGTGGAGACGGGCCACGGAGTGCCGCATTTTCCTGTAGCACCGATAATGTGGCAAAGTTAGCTATTTTTTACAGAATTCGGGCCTATATTTCCGTTACTTTTTGGTAAAACCGATTTTTTGAGGATGTTCGGAGGGGAGAGACCGGAGGATGCGGCGCACTCCTTCGCGTATGGAGGCGAGTCCGAAATCTTCGGGCCGTATTTCCTCGGCCGGCAACCAGAGCAGTTCGGCGGCATCGTCGGCGGCCTGCGGCTGCTCGCCGGCTTTCAGGCGGCAGCGGAAGAAGGCGTCGGCCGTGTGTACCTCGAAGCCGGAATACGTGTAGGTGTTGGGCAGGGAGAACAAGTATTCCTCTATCTCCGCTTCCGCGCCCGTTTCCTCGCGCACTTCGCGCAGCAGGCCTTCGTCAAGACTCTCGCCCGGGTCAACGAAGCCTCCGGGCAGATCCAGTGTACCGCGGGCCGGTTCCAGCGCCCGACGGGTCACCAGCAGTTCGCCGCGTGGGTTGAAGATGACCGCCACGGTCGAGGCCGAGGCATTGTGGTAGTATACAAAGCCGCAGGCCGGACACCGGCGGCTCCGCGTGTCGTGGTCGGCAAAGCCGGAGGCGCCGCAGCGCGGGCAGAACCGGAACGAGGCAAGGGGATGGGGATTCATGGTCGTTATCGGTAAATCAGGGTTGTCAGTCGTTCGGGAGCGTATATCTCGGCGGCGGCCGCCTGCACCTCTTCCGGCGTGAGCGCCGCAAGGCAGCCGCAGAGGCCTTCCACGTCACGCCATACTCCGTAGTGGGCGAAGGTCTTTCCCAATGCGAGCGAGTAGCTTTCGGAGTTGTCGCAGGCAATGCCTATCTGTCCTGTCAGCTGTTTTTGGGCGGCCGCGAGTTGTGCGGTTGTCAGCGGAGTGGCGGCCAGCCGGTGCAGTTCGCGGTGTATCAGCCGCAGGCAGCGGTCGGTGTCGTGCGTGTCGCAGCCGAAGTATACCGTCCACCATCCTGTGTCGGGGTAGGTGGAGAGCGAAGAGTCCACGGAATATACCAGTCCCGCCTTCTCGCGTAGTGTGATGTTGAGGCGCGAGTTCATTCCAGGTCCGCCCAGCAGGTTGTTGAGCAGTAGCAGGGCGAAGCGCCTCCGGTCGTGTCCGCCGTAGGCCGGCCCGCCTATGAGCACGTGGGCCTGGTGGGTGCCCTTTTCTACGATGCGTGTCGTGCCCGGCCGGAGCGCCGGTGGCGGGGTATTGCCGGCGGCGGTACATATTTGGGGCCCTGTTGCGGGAACGGGAGTGGAGTGGTATTTTTCCAGACAGCGTACGATGCGTCCGAAGGGCAGGTCGCCGTAGACGTAGAAGACCGTATTGGCCGGATGGTAGAACTTCTTCGCGAAGCGGTGTGCATCGGCCGTTGTGTAGCTGCGCAGCCGTCCGGCTTCGCCCAGAATGTCGCGGCCCAGCGGATGCCCGTCAAAAAGCATGGCCTCGAACTCATCGAAAATCAGTTCGGCCGGTGCGTCCCGGTAGCTTTCTATCTCGTCGCAGATCACTTCCACCTCGCGGTCTATCTCGTGCTGCGGATAGGTGCTGTGGAAGACAATGTCCGTGAGCAGGTCCACGGCCCGTGCGAAGTCCGGGCGCAGCACGGTGGCATAATAGACCGTTTCCTGCTTGTTGGTAAAGGCGTTGAGGTCGCCGCCCACCCGTTCCAGTCCGTTGGCGATGTGGCAGGCGCGGCGGCGTTCCGTGCCTTTGAAACTCATGTGCTCGATGAAGTGCGCCATGCCCGCGTCGGCGGGGTCTTCGTGGCGTGTTCCCGCCATGACTACGTAGCCGCAGTAGACTACCGGCGAGGACGACATTTCGTGGATGACGCGGAGGCCCGAGGGCAGGACTGTCTCGTGATGTATCGGCATAGTGTGTGGTGAAGTGTTATTTTTTTCTGAAGTAGCGTCCCACTACCGGCAGGCGTGAGGGCGGGAAATCATAGTGCATGGCGTGGGCGGCGAAGAGGGCGATGCACACCGTGTTGGTCCCCAGCCGGGCCCACAGCGGCCAGGCCTCCGGCACCATTTTCATCACGATGAAGAAGAAGGCGGCCAGCAGCACGTACACGCCGATGCTTTTCAGCGGGTAGCGGATGGGATAGTAGTGCTGTCCCGCAAAATAGCTCAACACCATGGCCGTGGCGTAGCCGGCAAAGCCCGCCCACGCGCAGGCCATATAGCCGTAGCGGGGGATGAAGAGCACGTTCACCGTCACCAGCACCAGGCAGCCCGCGCCCGAGAACCATGCGCCCCAGACGGTGCGGTCGGTCAGCTTGTACCAGAAGGACAGGTTGAAGTACACGCCCATCATGATCTCGGCCGCCATCACCACCGGCACCACGCGCAGGCCTTCCCAGTAGTCGCGGCCTATGAGATATTTCAGTATGTCTATATAGCCCATCACCATCAGAAAGGCCAGAAGCGTGAAGATGATGAAGAATTTCATGGCTCGGGCGTATGTCTCGCGGCTGTTCCTGTCGTTCTGTCCTGCAAAGACAAAAGGCTCGTAGGCATACCGGAAGGCCTGTGTGATCATGGCCATGATCATGGCGATCTTCACGCAGGCGCCGTAGATGCCCAGTTGCACCTTGCCTTCGGTTCCCTCCACCACCCGCGGGAATATCATTTTGTCGGCGGTCTGGTTCAGGATGCCCGCGATGCCCAGTATCAGCACGGGCCAGGCGTATGCCAGCATGCGCCGCAGCAGGGCCGGGTCCGGCCGTTGGCGCAGGCCGGTCAGCTCCCGGCGGAAGAACAGGGTGACGAAGGCCGTGCAGAACAGGTTCACGGCGAAGGCGTAGAACACGTCGCCGCAGTCGAGTACCAGGAAGAACAGCAGGTTCAGCAGGATGTTCAGGAAGATGAACAGCAGCTTCAGTGTGGCGAACTTCAGCGAGCGGCCCTGGTGGCGCAGGTAGGCGAAGGGGATGCACTGAAAGGCGTCGATGGCCACGCAGACAGCCATCATTCCGATATATTCCGGGTGGTCGGCATAGCCGATGGCTGAGGCGACGGGGTCCAGCAGCAGCAGGACGGCCGTTGCGAAAAGTATGGCCACACCGCTCACGGCCGCGAGGGCGGTCACGTAGACGCGTTCGGGGTTCTCGTCCGTTTTGTTCACGAAGCGGAAAAAGGTTGTCTCCATGCCGAACGTCAGCAACACCAGCAGCAGGGCCACGTAGCTGTACACTTCGGTGATGACACCGTATCCGCCCGAAGCGGCCGCCAGTTTGGCCGTATAGAGCGGAACGAGCAGATAGTTGAGAAAACGGCCCACGATGCTGCTCAGGCCGTAGATGGCCGTGTCTTTGGCCAGCGATTTCAGGTTTGCCATGATGGTTCGGGTTCAGAGAGGTCGGGATGTTTCTTTTTTTCAGCCGAAGAAGAGGTAGCATACGCCCACAGCCGCCGCAATGCCGGCCACGTCGGCCAGCAGGCCGCATACCACGGCGTGGCGGGTGCGCCGTATGCCGACGGAGCCGAAGTAGACGGCCAGAATGTAGAACGTTGTGTCGGTGGAGCCTTGCAGGATGCTGCATAGGCGGCCGGTGAACGAGTCCGCGCCATAGGCGGTCATCGCATCCACCATCATGCCACGGGCGCCGCTGCCGCTCAGGGGCTTCATCAGCGCCGTGGGCAAGGCCCCGGTCCACCGAGTGTCCAGTCCGGCCAGTTCGGCACATCGTGTCACCGCATCCGTCAAGCCGTCCATGGCGCCCGAGGCGCGGAACACGCCGATGGCCACGAGCATGGCCACGAGGTAGGGAATGATGCGCACCGCCGTCTCGAAGCCTCCTTTCGCACCTTCGATGAAGGCGTCGTACACGTTGATGCGCCGTCTCAGGCCAGCCACGATAAATGCCGTGATAAGGCTGAACAGCAGTACGCCCGAGGCGGTTGTGCCGGCAGTGTTCATCGCCGCCGTGTCCAGGCGGGCGAATGTCCAGACCAGCAGGGCCACTCCGGCCGACAGACCGCCCAGTGTGAGCAGCATCGTACGGTTCAGGAGAGGGATGCGCTGGTACAGGCTGGTGGCAATGATACCTGCCAGGGTGGAGAAGAAGGTGGCGATGAGCAGTGGTATGAACACATCGGTGGGCTGCGCCGCACCCAGTTGTGCGCGGTAGACCATGATGCTTACGGGGATGAGGGTGAGGCCGCTCGTGTTGAGCACGAGGAACATGATCATCGGGTTCGAGGCCGTGTCCTTGCGGGGATTGAGCTGTTGCAGCTCTTCCATCGCTTTCAGGCCCAAGGGGGTGGCGGCATTGTCCAGTCCGAGCATGTTGGCCGAGATGTTCATGAAGATGTTGCCGAATACGGGATGTCCTTTCGGGATGTCCGGAAACAGCCGGCCCAGTACGGGGCTGAGCAGCCGGGCCAGCGCCCCCACCGCTCCGCTGCGTTCGCCGATCTTCATCACGCCCATCCACAGTGAGAGCACTCCCGTCAGGCCGATGGAGATCTCGAAGGCCGTGCGGGAGGTCTCGAAGGTGGAGTTGATGATGGCGGGAAACACTTCCGTGTCGCCCATGAAAAGCAGTTTTCCCGTCGCTATGACGAAAGCGATGAGGAAAAAGGCTATCCAGATATAATTGAGTACCATATAGTTGTGTGTTTGAGCAGGGAGCGTGTCCGTTCCGCCTTCTCCGGACGGGGACGGCCTCCGGCTTGCAAATTTAGGGATTAATTGATAAATCCTTTCTGCCGCGGCCGAAAAAATAAGCACCTATACAAAAAGTGTGCCAAACCGCACAGGTCCGAAAACCGTCCGGTTGCGATTTCGGTCTTTTTAATGGTTGGGGACAAAGTTTAACTTTCAGGTTTTTCGGAAAAACTCCGGGAACGGACCTATTTTTCACAACATAGTATCTTTTTTGAA
>VSQE01000050.1 GCA_009775705.1 Prevotellamassilia sp. | reverse complement strand
AATATGTCAATTTCGTTAATCATCGTCCGATTGGGCGGATAAAATATTCTCTAATTTAATTCAACCAACAGGTATTGATACACTCCCGATATTGACACATTTATGCCCTCAAAACGGTAAATCATCGTCATTGCTATCACCATTGAGAATAGGAACTTTAATCGCATACTTGTCTTTTGAGGCTTCCTTTGCCTTATATTCATTGGGGACATCCATGCCAAATCGTTCATAGAAGTTTCTCATCACTTCTTTATTGTCCTCCTCATTCTCCATGTCATTTGAACTCTTAGGCTGGACTACGTTGTTTTTTACTTTTGTTCCTTTTTTACCAAGCCATCCGCAATTATACTCTCGGTAAAAGTCATCGTAGAATTTGTTATACGGCTCTTTGCTCAACTTGTTCTTGAAGTATTTTATCTTTCCCTCTTCAATCTTCTTGTATCGTTTCTTTGTCTTCTCTGCCACTTTCTCCGATGCTGCCATTGAGATTAACTTATCAATATCACCACGAATATACTTGAAATCAGTCCAATAGGGAGCGTTATAGAGCTTATCCATCAACTTATCTTCATTGCTCTTATACTCATTAGACTTCCCTTCAATCCGCTTAGGGCCTTCAGAGAGAGTATTATTTTTATTTTCTATATTCTCTATATAGTCCTCACTTTGTGAAGGTGTTGGTAAGGGTTTCGGTAATGATATAAGAATATCATCAATATTTACCTTCAACTCGTGTAAATATGATGGTTGCCATCCTTTAGTCTTGTAATTATCCGTTTCAATTCTTAAATCGGGATACTTGATACAATCTTCAAGGCTGTATTCTTCCCAGTATTTGAATTTATCAATATTCAATTTGAACTGATTTGGTGTTTTACTCTTACCCTTACCAACTGTCTTCACATCAACTATACCTATACTATATAAGGTGCTTAGTGTTGCTCTGACTAAGTTTTCACTTAATTGGCTCTCAATCCTCAAATCTTCGTTTGTTCTGAAGAACCAACCATCTTCTTTTGCATAATAACTACTCAACTGAATTAGCGTGAACAACATACTCCTACAATTCAAATCCATACACGCCATTAGATTTGTCGGCATCGCCGTAAACTGATAATCAAATTTCTTTTCTACTTTTTCCATCATTCTTCAAATGGTGCTTCCCAACACCGTTTATCCCAAATCGGTCATTAGCACGGTCTTTTTTGTGGTTGACTTTGTAACTACTTGATTATAAATCTTTTGCTAATAGTGATTTCTAATGACCGCCATTAGAAAATAGGTTTTATAAATAACCCATTGTCAACGTATTACAGAATTGACCACAAATTATTCCACTTCTATTGACCGATTTGGGTTTATTCAATTATTTAGTCGAATAGGTATTTCGCCTACCTCCTCATAGTTTTTCCAAACATACCACAAGCGAGCCAAACTGCCAAATCAGCACTATTGATTTTCTTCAAAAATTCTGGACCAAAATTTTTTCAAATTCACATGACGCTCCGATGTAACGCCCTATCTCCCTATACCCCTAATATATCATAGTAGGGTTACATAGCCCCCCTTATACGCCCCTACCTTCCTTGTTATCAATACATTCATTTGTTTTGCAATTAAAAAGAGGTACTGAAAGTAATTTTCCAACAACACAGATATATCCAACCAATAAATTAATATCGTTGCTTAAGCCATTCTGATAGTCGCATGATTAATAGGCTTCCCTGGCTCGGGAATCCAATGCCGCATCTCCCATAACCTATCTAAATCGGCTAAGATTGGTTCTAATACGGCACGGTTGGGGGTACAAAAAGAAAAGCTAAGTATTGTATAATCAATTACTTGGTTTTTTCTTTTTTTGTTAGGGGCTTTTCTCACACGCGGGCAGGTTGGACATTTGGAATGATGGATTGCATAGCAAAAGTGTTGAGTGGACATTTTCATCTGCTTGATGATGCGAATCAAGGCCTTGCTTCGCTTGGTTGCCAAATCTCCTTTCAACACAGTCATAAGCATATATATTCCTTGTTCCGTGAAGGCATAAGGGCTGTATCTGCGACCTCCCCCCCAACTTGAGGTGGAATTTTTGCACCTCAAGATTTCACACCCTTCATCGGACAACTGAAACATGAAGTCTTGCTCAAACTTTTCAATGTTGTCTGAGGTATTTCTATCAGGAAAAGGTCCGCAAGTATATGCGCCATCTCTTTCCAAAGAAACCGTGTATCAGTGTTACCGGAATGATTGATAAGCGGTTTGCCTTGTTTTGACTTCATCGAACTCACGTTAGTCAGAAAGAGTTGTTGCTGTTATTGTTCCGGCATTGTCTCAGGGCAAGTGCGGCCCAGAGCAGGCACACCAGCCGTGCCGGCAGGCCGAGCGGGGCGGGGAAGAGCAGCATGAGGCAGGCCGCCTGTGCGTGGAGCAGCCGGAGGGTGAAGCCCGGCTTCACCTCTTCTTCCAGCAGGAGGGAGTAGATACCGGACAAAAACACGACCGGCGCCGAGGCTTCGAGGCTGCGGCGCAGGCGTGTGAGGGGAGAACAGGATGTGGTGGAAAGGGGCATTTCAAGCAGACAGCAGTTTTTCTTTGTCATGACCGTAAATTTTAAAAGTGAATGGTTTACGGTTGCAAAGAAATGCCCTTATTGTGACACTTTCTGTCACTCTCTGATTTTTTGTGTTAAAGAATGGATTCTTTGGTTCAGATAGTTCTGGAATTCGGGAGAATCTACTACTTCGATGTCGTCGAAGAGGCCCAGCACGAAGCGGCCGGCTCCCTTGAAGCTGCACACTTCGGTGTCGAGCAGCCAGCGTCCGTCGTCCTGTAGGGTGATCTGCGACTCGGCGGCCGGCGTCTCTTCCAGCAACAGGCTGGTGGCCAGGCGCCCCATGAGCAGACGGATGCGGTACAGGCGGTCGCCCGAGAAGTGGAACAGGTCGGTGTGGAAGGGTTGGTGCTCCTTCTTGTGGGTCCAGAGCAGATCGAGCAGCTCCACGCTGGCGGCGCGGCTGATCTTGAAGGTCTTGTTCATGCCCGTCGTCACCTCGAAGCAACGCACCTCGCTGTTTTCCGAGAGAAACAGGTAAGGCTCCACGATGCGGTCGCACTGCCTGCCGCTGTTGGGCGAGGAGTAGTCGTGCAGTACGGCCACGCGCTCCTGCTGCACCGCCTCGTAAAGAACGGAGAGGTTGCGGGCTATGTGGTCGTCTATGCCGTGGCGGGCCAGCACCTTGAAGTCGTAGAGCGCGGAGAGTTTTTCGCGCAGGTGGCGCACCTGCGGCGAATTGTCATAAACGGAGTTGAGGACCTGGTTGATGGTGATGGCTTCATCGTCGGTGAAGTGGATGCGGTCGGTGATCTGCCGGAAAAACGGTGAGGAGTGGTCAATGCGGTACCGGCTGCCTTCTTTGACGACATTGAAGCCCATGGCGCGGAAAGCGTCAATATACCTGTAAATGGAGCGCTTGCTCATTTGCAGCTGTTCGCTGATGGCTTCAACAGTAAGGGTGTGGTTCTGCGTGAGCAGCACCATCAGCCGTAACTGTCTGTCGAATTTATCAAATTCCATGTTGTTCGAATTCGCTTTCATTTTCTTGGTTAAGTCTTGATGAGGCAAATCTACAAAATCATTCCGGATTAACCACGGTTTTGGAGGGCGACTGTGTACAAAAGATGCAAAAAAGTGAACATTTTTGTGCATTTGGCCGACATATATTGCTCAGAGCCTTCCGCAAGCCAGTTTTTTTCCTATTGTTTGTCGAGACTTTTCTATAACGATACGAAAATATAAATTTTGTGAATATCGAAAATTACCCCCCGAATAATTAACATAAAATTAACATTTCTATAAACTCTGTAACAGTTAATCTTTCCGGATGGAGGGTACGGCGGGAGGAAGCGGATTTCTTCATTCCGCTCGATTGTGTGGGACCGATTGTGTGGGATGCGCTTTCCGGATGTACGGAAAATCCGGCCGGTCCGCACTTGCGGAAGCATCGGACGGAACGTACATGCAAAAAGTGTGCCAAACTCAAAAAGCCGCAAAGCCGCACATTTGCTATTTCAATCTTTTTAATGGATGGAGACGAAGTTTAACTTTCGGGTTTTTCGGAAAAACTCCGGGAAGGGACCTATTTTTCACAACATAGTATCTTTTTTGAAAAAGATAGGACCTTTTTTCAACAAGATCGGATGTTTTTCTCACGTTAAGCAACGAAAAAAACCGCCCGATAGGCGGCTTTTCAGGGTTGTTCTGCTTTGCTGGTGCAAATATACTGCATCCGCGGGCGAAAAGCAAATGTTAATTAACTTACTTTTAGATTTCGTTTTGGGTTCCCATATCTGTTTCCGGTATGGTTCCCCGCGAAAAAAGAGGATTCCGGAAGGCGAATTTCCGCACGGAATATGGAAGTTAATAGTGTTAATTAAATGTTAAATGGGGGGGGTGTTTTCTTAAACACATTAAAATCCTTAAATTCGCCGCACCATTGTTCGGACCATCGGGCCGGAATTACAGAAAAACGGAAGGATTTTTTTATGTTTTCTATTACTGAACATATCGTTGTGTGTCTGGCCGCGGGTCTTCTGATGGCAGTGTTGCTGTCGGGGTTTGCCCTGGTGGCCGGCATGCGTTTGTGGAGTCGCCGCATCACCCCGCTTTCGGCTGTGGCCGGAGGAGTGTTGGCGGTGTTCCTGTGGTTTCAGGCCACGCTGTTCTGCGGCGGTCTGTATGCGCGTGGCTATGTTTCCGATGTGGGGCACACGCTGAGCGTTGCGGCCGGCGGAATGGAGAGTATGGCCCTGTCGGCCGGGGAGGCCGGGGAAGGCTCCGGATGGATTTCCCGGAAATTCGCGCGTCTGGTGTCGCTGGAGGCCGTCTCGGACGGAGGCTCGGACATTCGTGCGGTGACGGATGGGATGAGGAGCGGCGTGAACGCCTTTCTGTGGCGGCGCGCCGGCTGGATGGCACTGGCTTTTGTGCTGACGGCGGCGGCCGTTGCGGTGGCCGGCGCTCCCATGTATGGCGGCCGTCCCGGTCGGGCGGACTATCGCCGCGGGGGCGGACGCCCTGTTGCCGTCAGGTCCGGCCGTGCGCCGCGGCGGTACCGTCGCTGACCCTTTTGCGCCCGGACAAGTCGGGGCGCGGAAACGGAGACATTTTCAGACAGATCATGAAATAATAATTTATATATAACAGATAAAAAACAATAGAGTTATGGCAATGGATCAAGAAAACCGCAGTCACATTCTTGTGGGACTGGGCGGTACCGGCGGAAAGGTGCTCAAGGCGATTAAGAAACGTATCTACCAGGAGTTTCCCGACGATGCGGCGCGGGCCGATTTGCCCATAGGCTTTGTCTATGTGGACTCCACGCGCGAGATGATGAAGCCCGGCGACCCCTCGTTCAGGGTGCTGGGCAAGGACGCCTCGTTCACCGAGAGCGAGTTTGTCGACATCAAGTCGGTGGACCTGAACATGATTCTGGACAATGTCAACAACTTTCCCGGTCTGAAGCACATCGTGAAGAACGGAGCCTCCATGCGGCATACGCTGGGCGAGGTGGGCGCCGCCGCCGGCCAGAAGCGCCGTGCGGGCCGCATCCTCTTTGCCTCGAACTGCCAGAAGTATCTCTCGGCGCTGGCCAACCAGTACGGCAAGGTGAAGGAAATCACGCACAAGGATTCCGTCCACATCCACATCTTCACCGGTCTGGCCGGCGGAACGGGTTCCGGCTCCATCGTCGACGTGGCCGCCCAGACCCGTCTGAAATATCCCGCAGCCATCATCGACGTCTATGCCATGCTGCCCGAATTAGACATTCCTTCGGGCTGCCAGGCCGGCCGCTACCACCAGAATGGATATGCCGCCCTGCGAGAGCTGAATGCGCTGAACGTGGGCAGCTGGCTGCCGTGCGATGTGATCAGCGGTGCCGAGCACGTGGCGCTCGACACGAGCCGCCTCAAGCAGTTCGGCCTGACCGTCTACTCGAACGTGAACGAGAACGGTGTGGTGGTCAATTCCTTCACGGAACTGCCCCGTCTGTTGGCCGACACGGTCTATTTCCGCATGTTCATGACCTTCAAGGACGGCACCACCAGCGACCTGATCCGCTCGTGGAGCTTGGAGAACATCAATGACTTCTGCGTGGAATACAGCGAGAAGTCGAAGGCCGGCGACCGCGAACGGGTGCGCACGAAGGCCATCAATTCCTTCGGCATCAAGCGCGTTATCTATCCCGAGGAACGCATCGTGGAGCACGTCACCTACACCGTGAGCCAGCGCCTGATTTGGCAGATGCAGTTCAACAACTACAAGGACGATCTGGGTTTCGTGTCCGAGCCGGTGCGCCGCGACTATTCCGAATATACGCGCGACGAGGGCAATCTGCGCGAATGGAAACTGGACGATTCGCACCTGACGCTCAACGAGAAGATTTTAGAGACGGACAAGAAGGTGACCCCCGTCAAAGAGTTCTGGGACGCCACAACGAACTTCTTCTCCTACGACGAGGCCAAGAATGCCGACAAGAGTCCGCTGAAATACCTGCAAAGCTACTGCGAGGAGCAGTTCCTGCACCATTTCCGCCTGAAACAGGGCGTGGAGGAATACTATAAGGACAAGAGCGACGACCGCGTGCTCAAGGAGCAGGCACAGTACATCGTGGAGTGCATCGAGAAGAGCCTGTACACGCAGTGGTACGAGGGCAAGCTCTCCATGAACGACCTGCTGAACATCTGCAACGAGATTCTCATCTTCGTGAAGACACGTACCGAGAAACTGGAAGGCGAGATTGCCGCTGCCGACGACAAGATCAAGCAGTTCACCGACGAGGCGGCCGCCAATGTCGAGGACTGGACGCACGCCGGAGTGCTGTCGCGCGCCGTTCTCGGCAAGTCCGCCCGTTTGTATACCGACCACCAGCAGATCCTGGCCGACCTGTACGCGGAGCGCACCTTGAAGGTGGCCCGCCAGTTCCAGATGCGCCTGCTCTCCAAGTTGCGCGGCGAGTTCGAGCTGTTCCACGAGCAGATCACGCTCTTCATCGGCAAGCTGGTGATGTCGCAGACCGTGCTGGAACAGCGCATCGCCGACCGCAACCGCCAGAACCGGCGCATGGACGTGCGGCAGAGCATCATCGAGGTGAGCGAGGACGACAAGATGGTGAGGTTCGAGGAAGAACTGGTGGTGGACAAGACGCAGATGGACACGTTTGCCGGCATCCTGCGCCACGCCGTGGCCGGCAACCAGCCCTATGCCCATTTCGACGACCTGGCCAAGCGCATTGACGAGAACACCGTGAGCGAGATTGCCGAGCAGTATCTGCATGAGCAGATCAGCGTCTACCACGACAACAACCGCCGCAACGACCGCATCATGGGCATCAACATTCTGCAACAGTTGCAGAAGGTGCTCGCCACGGAGACCGACATCCGCAATTTCGCCAGCAGCATCATCGAGCAGAGCGGCGTGTTCCTGAAACTGGACGACAGCCAGCTCTCGAAGGCGCTGAAGAACAACCCCAATCCCGTGGCCTCGCCCGAATCCATCAACCGCAAGACCATCCTCGTCACGCTGCCCAACTATGAGGGCGACGATGGGCTGAAGTCCTTTGCCGGCAAGTTGGAGGCTGCCATGCGCAGCTCCTTCGGCAACGCCACACCGGGCAGTTCCATCCAGTTTGACACGACAAGTACGCGGAAGAACGAGATCACCATTGTCGAGGTGAAATATTGTTTCCCCATGCGTGCCATTTCCTGGTTGCCGCAGTACGAACGCGAATACGACGGCATGGTGAAGAACCCCAACGAGACGGAGGCCAAGGATGCCCGCATCCTGCTCCACAGCGAGGGCGATGGCACGCAGCTGGCCGGACTGATGGGTGAGGAGAAGGTGTCGCTGAAGGACATGACGCCTTACTTCTTCATTGCCGCGGCCAACAACATCCTGCAATTCACCGAGGACCACCGCGAGGAAAAGGGATGGTGCGTCATCACGCTCGATGAGTTCGATTCTGAGATAAAGACCCTGATCTCGAAAGACTTTACCGGCCTTTCCGTCAGCGAGGAACTTACTCAGGAAATGCAGGAGGACATCATCGACAAGGTGAAGGAGGTGCTTGCCAATCCCGACCTCCGCGTGAGCGAACGCGAGGCGATGCTCGGCGGCGTGAAGGCCATCATGCGCGACTATGTGGCCCGCGAGACGTCGGGACCGCAGAGCCCCAAATATAAGAAATATGCCGATGCGGCCCGCAAGGCCATGGAAATGATCAACAGGAAATAACAGATAAGAAACAGTATTATGGCAAGAAAGACAGGCGGATACCTCTACGGTATCTGTACGAACAAGGACAAGGACGGCGACGGGAATGCCTGTCCCAAATGTGCCTCGAAGGAGGTGCAGCAGGTCCGGCAGGGACGCGACTTCGTCTGCTCGGAGTGTGGCGAACCGCTGATGAAGACCCGTGCTCCCAAGACCTTCTGGGAGAAATATAAGATTGCGGTGATCGGCGGTGCCGCCGTGGCGCTCGTGGGCGGCGGAATCGCTGTGGCGTCGCTTTCCGGCGGCGGAGAGAGCACGGCAACGGGAGTGGACTCCTTGGCCGTGGACACCGTGAAGACCGATTCGCCTGCAACGGACAGCGTCAAGGCCGACACCGCGGCCGGACGGAAAGAACCCGGGCAGGCAAAGGAACCTGTAAAGGAAGAGCCCGAGCAGGCCGAACCCGAAAAACCCGTGAAGCCGAAAGAACCGAAGGCGCCGGCTCCCTCCAACACGCTGAATCTGGGCTACGCCACCTATACCGGCGACATCCGCAACGGACAGCCTCACGGCAACGGTACCATCACCTACAGGCGGGCACACCGCATTGTCGAGACCAAGGAGGACATGGCCGCCGCAGGCGATTATGTGGTGGGACAGTTCCGCGACGGCAAGCTGCTTATGGGCACCTGGTACCAGAAGGCTACCGGTAACCAGACTATCGTGAAGCGATGAATACTCTTTTCCGCATCCCGCTCCTGCTTCTGTTGCTCGCGGCCCTTCCGGCCGGCGCGACGGCACAGGTGCGGGGCGCGACGGAACGTATCGGCTCCCTGTTGCGGGTGCTGAGACTGTCCGGAGCCGACACCCTGCGGCCGGCTACGGACTATACGGAAAACTTTACCCGTCAGGGACGTCCCCTGCACGTGGTGACAAACCGCTGGGGCGAGGTGGCCCATGTGGGCTATTATCTGTTTCCTGCCGGGCTGAGGGCCTCGCAACCCTCGCCGGTTTATGATTTTCTGGAACGCTACCTGCTGGAGCTGGACCTGCCTTCGCAGTTGCCTCGCCAGATGCGTTTGAGCCTGGACAAGGTGACGGTGAAGGGGAACCCGGCGGCCGCGGCCGCTTTTGACGGGACGGAATCGTTCGGCCTCTCGTCCGAACTGATGCGCAACTATTCCGTGCGCTGGAGCCGCGAGGGCCGCGAACTGCTTTCGCTGAATTTCCCGATGGACTGCCAGCTGCTCACCGGCTGCAACGCGATAGAACTGGAGAAGAATCTGGCGCGTGACCTGCGGCGCACGGAGCCGCTGCCGCCGTGCGCCACCGTGGCACCGCGCGGCGAGCTGACTGCTTCGGGCGCGACTGTCATCTGCCACGGGCGTACCTATCTGAACGAACTGATACGCAGCGACCTCTACCTGCGCAAGAGCGCCGGTTCCTATTTCCTGATTGAGGATGCCGCACGGCCCTTGCAGACCATTCCCAACCTGATGCTGGCCGGCCCGGCGGGGCGCGACTACAGGATGGACCTGAGTCTGGACAAATACGGGTATGACGCGGAGACGTTCACCGTGAGCCTCGGACAGTGGCAGGCCTTTTGCCGCGAACAGGGCTGCGAACTGTATTTCGGCGTGAAGACGCTTTCCGGCGGGGTGCTGACGGGAACCCTTTTCGCCGTGAACGAAAGGATGGGATATAACCACGTGCTGAGCGTGGAGTTTCCCGTGAGCCTGTTGCAGGGCGGCGAGGGAAGCATCCGGGCACGGCTGCTTGCCTATATCCCGCTCCATAATGTTTCGGAGAAATATTTTAAGTTCAACATTAAATGAAAATCTTATGATAAGGAAACTGTTGCTGACAGTGTTCCTCGCCCTTTCCGTATCGGGCCTTTCCGCCCAGCAGACCGCCGAGGAACAGAAGAAAGAGATCAACCGCATCAAGAAGAGTTCGCTCTATCTCTACGGAGAAGCCACAATGCCCACGGAGCAGGAGGCCAAGGACCTGGCCGAGGAACTGCTCTATGCCGACATCAACGAGTGGGTGGCCGGACAGAAGAAGATGAGCAATGCTCCCAAGGTAGTGGTCAACAATACGAAACAGCTTTGGGGCGGCGTGTCGCTGCCGCGCGGCAATATGTTCCGTGCCTTTTTCTATGTGAAGAAATCCGACATCCTGCCCGTGGAGAACACGCAGGAGATTGTTCCCGTTCCGGCAGCGTCCGACGATGAGGCCGAACTGCTTTCGTCCTCCTCTGTGCCGGCTGTCTCTCCGGTGGTGGCCGAGGTGGCCGCGCTCAAGGAGTTCTCGGCTTTGCAGGGCTGCCTGAACCGTCTGAAGCAGGAAGGCAAGATCAAGGACTATAACAAGTATGCCGCCTTGCAGGATGCGGACCGTTACTATCTGATCATCTATAACCGGGAGGGCCGCATAGAGGCTGTGCTCACGCCCGGTGCAGGCCGGAGAAACGTGGCGACGGGCCGGCCCGACGCCATTGCCAACTATGCCGGCCGCGGTGCCATCGGTTTCCTGTTGGCCGAGTGAGGCCCCGCATCCTATTATTTTGAAAGAAAAAACGAAAAAGCAGAATTATGACAAACAGAATCATCGTACTGTTCTTTGTACTGTTGGGGGCGGTGGCCATGCTGCCGGCCCAGACCGTTACGGTGACGCTCACGACCGATGAGGGCTATGAGCGTCCCGCCGCCATAAGCAAGGCCGAGGAAAACCTCTCGCGCGTACTCACCGAAATCAACGCCGCCCAGCGGGAGAACCGCAACCTCAACGTGGTGGGGTTGCCCATGACGGACTTTGCCGTCAAGTCGCTTACGATGATATGGGCTACGGTCCATTTCTATTGCGACGACGAGGAGGTGGTGGACCGTTGCTGGCCTTTCAAGGACTTCATGGAGGTTGATCATATCCCCCTTATCATCACTCCGCAGGGTGAGGAGTTCGGCAGCGGCACCTATCAGGAGGCCGTTGTCGAGTTCGACAAGAACGGCCGCATTTCCGAATTCCGTTTCGCGCTCGACAACCAGTTGCGCGAGAGCCTTACCAACTGCGGCGCCGTGGTTGAGGAGGAGCGCAGGATGGAGATCCTGCAATACGTGGAGCGTTTCCGCACGGCCTATAACACGAAGGACATCAATTTCCTGCAGCAGGTGTTCAGCGACGACGCACTGATCATCACGGGCCATGTGGTCACCACAAAGATCAACGAGATGGATCCCGGCGGACAGAAGGTGGTCTATTCCAAGCAGAACAAGCAACAGTACATCGCCAACCTGAAGCGCGCCTTCGCCCGCAACAAATGGATTGACGTCAAGTTCAGCCAGATCGGCGAGAACGGCGAAGCCGGCGGCTGTGCCGGCATCACCCGCTCCGTCAGCGATCCCAACAAATATGGTGTGCGTCTGCGGCAGGAGTGGAAGTCCAGCAATTACAGCGACGAGGGCTATCTGTTCCTTCTCTGGGAGTTCCGCGACGGCCAGTCGCCCGTTGTCCATGTGCGCACCTGGCAGCCCGAATGGGTGGGCGGAGAGAAACTGCCCGAAAGCGAGATTTTCTCGCTCGGAGATTTTAACCTCTAAAAGCAACGATACGCGATATGAGTATGAAATACTGCCGATTGATGCTGACACTGCTGCTGACAGTAGTTTTTGGCACAGGCCGGGCGCAGAATGAGTTCATCAGCCACAGCCGGCTACCGGACGAGGACAAGATCATGCAACTGGACGGTCAGGCCGGCTTCCTTTTCTATTCTTCCTCCGCCGATCTGGTCATCAGTATAAACAATCCCGAGCACTTTCCGCTCACGGTGGAGAAGCCCCGCCAGGAAAAGGACGGCCGTTATGTCTATCTGGCCAAGGTGAAAATCCTTTATCCCGACCGTCGGGATACCAGCTTCTCGGTGAGCCGCCGCGGCGATGCCTCGAAGGACGAGTTCAAGGTGAACCTGAAGGCCGACTACGCACAGGCCTATCTTGTGGAGGCCGTGACCAACCGCATTGTCATCAACGAACAGGACGGTGCCCGCAGCATCGCCACCGATGCGCAGGTACAGATAGAGTTCACCACCAATGTTACCGGTCTGAAAGTGGAGGCCGCTTCCGGCTTGCGCAGCGAGCTGAAGCGCACGAAGTCGCCGTCGGGTGCCGAGATCATCACGCTCAATGTAGACTATAACAGCCTGAAGGAGGTCCGCGAGAAATATGCGAAGACCCAGAAAGCTTTTGACAGCCTCAACCATGAGTTGGTGGATGTGGAGGCCGGTGACAAAACCGATGAGGACTGGAAACGTCTGGATGCCCTTGAGAAGGAGGTACAGACATTGGGTGGTGAGTTGGCTGCGTTGGCGCAGGTCCGCATTTTCGCACCCGGCTCCAACACCCTGACGATTGACATCAGCGATGTGAAAAATGCCGAGAAGCGCAACTACGCCGTGCTGACAATGAAGGAGGAAGTGCGGGTGGATGCCATCGAGGAGAACAAGGCGCTGGCACGCAAGGCGGCGGCCGAGCGGCAGTTCAGGTCCGCAGCCGAGCTGTACCGGAAGGCGCTTACCTTCAAAGGGGCCACGCATGCCGATTCCGTCTATTGCTCCGAAAGAGCCGCACGGATGGACACCTGCTACCAGCTCAACACGTTGGCCAACGGAGCCTTGAAAAAGGTGAACGAGATGAAGCGCAGCGGAAAGATGGTGGATTACGGTTTGGCCGAAGAATGCTACATCGTGGCCATCTCCAACAACAAGTCTCTCTATGCCATCACGCAAGACGAGGAGTTCAGCCGCCGTGCGGAAAAGATACAGGAAGTCTATCAGAAGCTGGGACTGGTCATTGAGGGCCGTACTGTCAGTCACCGCCTGCGGCAGGGAGTGGGTGTGGAACAGCCTGTCACCGGATTCGCCATCTATGCCGTCACCGGGTCTTTCATGAGCAAGTATATGGAGCGCGGGGCCCACGGCACCCTGTTGGGACATACCGGAGCCGACGGCACTTTCCATGTGCAGGTGGAGCGCGGCAAATACCAAGGTCTGCTCTTCGTGCCCGAGCGGAACGGTGACTTCAAGAACAATACGTATGTCAGCATCCGCGAGCAGCGGCATCTGCGGCTGGATGTGAACATCGGCAAGTAGCCGGCCGGCCCCTATGCAGAGAACTTATAAAATAATATTAATCCATCCATAAACAATTACACAATGAAGAACATTCTGAAATTTACGCTTTGTGCGTTTGTGCTCTCGCTTCTCATGCCCGTTGCGGGCTACGCCCAGAAAAAGGACAAGGAGAAGAAACCGAAGGAAAAGAAAGAACTGGCCTGGCCCGGCGGCGAGATGCCCGAACTGACCAAGGTGGAGGCTATCGACGATTACCTCCTGCGCTGTGATACGCTCATGAATGAGCTGAAGTCCTTCATGGATTCCATCACCTGGTACGAGGTGAAGCGCATCAAGGTGCAGGCCGAAGACGGCAGCGAGACGGAGGTGGTGGCCGTGGTGGACGAGAACAACACCATCCGGGGCAGTAAGGAGGCTCTGTCGCAATATATCGACATGATCGGCACCGGAACTCTGCTGGCGCTCAAAGGAACCGAAATCTCTCTCCGTACCGCTACGGCGACGACTTCGTTGCCCCAGTTGGGACTGAAGGCACTCTCCTACGGCAAATACATCAAGCTCGGTCCCCAGATTGCGGGACGTTGCGCCACGGGTATCGGCGACATCCTGAAGCGTTGCCGCAAGCAGGCCAAGGACATCCGGGCCTATCGCAAGACATATACCGAGAAGGGTGAATTGATAGACGCGCAGGTGGACCTCAGCAACGTGGACGGTGTTAACTTCAACGAGCTGCCCACCATTACAAAGCCTTCTGCCGAGTATGAGAAGGAAATCATGGCTGCCGCTGCCGCCGACCAGGCTACCGGCGACATCAACGAGGACAATTTCGACCTCGAATAAACCTTTCCTTCCCCTCAACAAAGAACCGGGCGAGGCACTCAGAGGTGTCTCGCCCGGTTCTTTGTTGAGGGGACCAATCGGTCTTATTTGTGCAATTCAGGGTTGTTCTCGTATTCCGACTGGGGGATGGAGAAGTACAGGCGCATGTCATCGTAGTTGAACGTCCGGCCGGGGAAAGCGCCGTCGTTCGTTCCGCGCTTGTTGCCTCTCTTGAAGCGTTTCTGTGTGAGCAGTCCGCGTCCCTCGCCCCACATCTCTACGCGCCAGTTGTAGTAGAGGCAGTCTAAGAGTTCGTCCTTCGTCATCGTTTCGATCTCGTCGGCAGTCTGCGGGTCACGTTCGCTCAGCAGACCGTACAGAGCCTCGCGGCCCGTTTCGAGGTCATTGTTGCGGATGGAGGCTTCGGCTGCCAGCAGCCAGGCTTCCTCGATGCGCATGAAGACGATGTCCTCCACCCACTGACGGTCGGCCATGAGCTGTCCTAAGCTGGCTCCCGATGCGCTGTAGAACTTGTTCATAGGGGTATAGCTGAGGAATGCGAGCTGTCCGCTGTAGCTGCCGGGTTCTGTGAACCATTTTTTGCGGGCATCGCTTTCGGGCATCTGGTCGTAGAGCTCCTGGTTGATGATCTTCACGTCGCCGGCAGCGGCATAGCTGTAGGTGAATACGTCCATCATGCCCCACCATGTACACAGACCTCCGGTGTTGTCTTTCGTGATGTCCACACCCCAGATCCAGCTGGGATTGTTCACGGTGTTCATGCCAAAGTAAATCTGGTTGCCGGTCAGCATGCTGGCATCCGTAGAGTAGATGGCGTTGAGGGCAGCCTCCTGGGCCAGGGCGTAGTCATTCTTCGTTTCGTCACCGCGTTGCAGGTGGGCGTATGCCTGAATGGTGTAGGCCACGTCCAGTCCCGGCATGGACAGGTCGCTCGGGGCGGCGCCGTTTTCGGCGGCAGCCTCGTAAGCCTCGATGGCTCCTTCCAGTTCGCGGAAGATGAACTTATACACGGAGTCTACGGTCTGCGGGGCGGCAGGTGCCAGCAAGCCCGACTGTGTGTGGTAGATGGGCAGCAGTTTCTGATCCTTCGACGGGATCATGGCTCCGTTCACCTCTACCTGGTCCGTATAGTTGCGGCCGAAGAGAGTCACCAGATTGAAGTAGCTGTAGGCGCGGATGGTCTTGGCGGCGGCATAGTAGAGCTGCTGTGTGGGGTTGTCCTCCGGCATGATGCGGTCGTGGCCGAGGGCATCGAGCATACTGTTACAGGTGTTGATCACGCCGTAGTTGTATTCCCAGAGGATGCCGGAGCGGCGGTTGGTTCTGCTGTAGGTGGTGAGCCGCCAGGTGTCGCTGAACCAGCGGTAGTCGTTGCCCGGCATCACCATGTCGCCGCTCATCAGGTCGGTGCAGATGTCTGTGGACTTTTGTCCGAAATCGTCCTGATCGTCGGTACCTCCCGATCTCCATCTGACCATTTTGGTGATGGTACCCTGCTGTTGGCCGAACATGATATTGCTGTTCCATACCATGGCCTGTTCCATCTGGTCAGGGGTGATGTAGTTGGTCGGTTCACGATCCAAGAAATCGTCAGAGCACGAGGCCAGAGGCAATCCTGCCACGGCAGTGCTTGCGAAAGCAAATATGATGTGCTTGAAATTCATTTTTTTTGATCGTTTGGGGTTAGAAGTTAAGTTTCAGACCGAAGGTCACGTTCGAAGAAGGCATGTACTGCGTATCGCTCGATGCGCCCGAGAATGAAGACTGGGGCATGAAGCCCTTGCGGGCGGAGAGCAGGAACAGGTTCTCGCCTGTAGCGTAAAGCTGCACGCCCGTAGCGTGGATGTAGCGCACCCATTTCTCGGGAACATTGTAGGCCAGGCGCACGCTGGAAAGGTTCAGGTAGTTGCGGCTGGTGAGGAAGCGTGTGGATACGGAGTTGGTATAGGTGGCCGTTCCGTTCATCAGGGCCGGAACATCGGTGATGTCGCCCGGTTTCTGCCAGCGGCTTTGGATGTCCTTGTGCCAGTTGTTCGAGCCGATTGTGGGATCGCTCATCAGGCCGGCATAGACGTTGTCATAGGCCTTGCCGCCCAGCGAGTAGGAGAATGTGGCGCTCAGTTCGAAGTCGTAGAGGCGCACGTCAAAGCCGAAACCGCCCGATATGGTCGGGATGGCCGTCTCGTCCACATACTTGCGGGTAGCGTCAGCATATTCGCTGGTAGGCTCGCCCAGACGGATGTCGGCATCGGGATTGTTGACCTTGTAGGTCTCCATGTCCGTGACGGGGGTGGGCTGTCCCTGAGCGTTCAGGTTCTTGTGGTCGTAGTACGTGTTGTACAGTGCCAGACCCGTCTCGGGATCGACACCGGCATATTCGCGCATGTAGAAGTCATAGAGCGAGTGGCCCTTGCTCCATCCGTAACCGCTGTTGATACGGAAGCTCTGAGGCTGTCCTGTAGCGGGGTCGATGGGCATTTCCACCATCTCGTTCTTATAGTGCGAGCCGTTCACGCGGATGTCTACCGAGATGTTCTTCGTTTTGAGAACGTGACCGGTCAGGGCGAACTCGATACCCGAGTTGCGCAGCTTGCCTTCGTTCACGGGATAGGACGTGAAGCCCAGTGAGGGAGCCACGCTCTTCAGGAAGAGCATGTCGCGCGTCAGGCGGTTGAAATAGTTGATTTCACCCTCCACGTAGTTCAGCACGTTGAATTCCAGACCCACGTTGAAGTTGCTGCTCTTCTCCCATGTCAGGTTCTTGTTGCCGCGGTAGGCCAGGGTGAAGGAGGCCTCGTCGTTCATCCTCGAGATGGAGTACAGGTCATGGTAGGGATAGAGGTTCACGGTAGAGTTGTCCGTGGAGAAGCTCTGGTTACCCGTCAGACCCCAGCTCGTCTTCAGCTTCAGGTTCTTCACCCAGGGCAGGGCGCGCATGAAGTCCTCGCGGGTGATGTTCCAGGCGGCACTCACGGCACCGAAGGTACCCCAGCGGTGGCCTTTGGCAAAGCGGGAGCTACCGTCCGAACGCAGGCTGGCGTTGAAGAAATACTTGCTGTCGTAATCATAGGAAACCTGTCCGAACCAGCTCTCCAGAGCATATTGGGTGGTAGCGGAGGACATCTGGCTCATGATGATGGCGTTGTCGAACTCGGTGTTGTCGGCACGGACGATTTTGTCCATCATTCCGTACATGTAGCTCGACTGGCTCCAGTAGATTTCGTGACCTGCAAAGGCGCTCAGGTTGTGAACGTTGTTGTAGGTGTGGTTCCAGCGCAGGATCTGGTTCAGCGTAACGTCCTGCGAGGAGGAGTTCTGCTTGGCGATACGTCCCAGTCCCTCGGCATCGCCGTAATAGGGATTGGTCAGTTCGTCGGCTTGGGCGTTGGTGTAGGTGTAGCCCAGGCTTACGCTGAAGCGGAAATCCTTGAGGAAGGAGGCCTCCAGCATACCGGTACCGGCAAACTGGTGGTCCTTGCTGCGGGCAATGTCGAGATTGGCTGCGCCGGCCGGGTTGATACCCATGGCGTAGGCACGGCCCTCGCCGGCGGTATTTCCGTAGTCGTAGGCCCATCCGCCCAGTTTCGTGTCTTCTATCAGGTTGCCGTTCTCATCGTGCTGGAACACGGGATAGATGGACGGGATGTTGTTGGAGAACTGAATGGCGTTGTTGGACACGTTGGCATCCTGTACGGGCGAGTTGCTCTCCATCGTGCTGTACGACATGTTGAACGATCCGCTCAGCCAGTTGGTCATCTGTGCGTTGACATTGGTACGGGCGTTGAAACGTTCGAAGTCCGATCCGATCAGATAGCCCTTGTCTTTCGTATAGCTCAGCGAGGTATAGTACTGCACGTTGTCCGTGCCGCCCGAGAAGCGCACGTTGCCCTCTACCTTCTGTCCGGTGCGGAAGAGGTGGTCTTTCCAGTCTTCGGGTGTGTAACGGCGGGTGATGCCGGGATTGAAAAGGCCTGTCTCGGGATTGATCAGTTCGGAGCCTGCGGCGTTCCATATATTATAGCGCAGGGGCATGCCGATGCCGTTATAGGCACCGTCCTCATCAAACAGATACCGGTTGGTCATTGCGGCGGCATCTTCGGCCGAGAGCATCTGGCCAAAGGGATTGCTTTCGCTGTACATCAGGTTGTTGCGTACGCTCTCCCACGACAGTTCCAGATAGCGTTCGGGGCTGTCAATCACGTTGTAGGTAGGAATCCAGCGTCCCGAGACGCCGTATTTCACCTCGGCATCGACATTCATCTTGCCTTTCTTTCCCTTTCTGGTCGTGATGATGATGACACCGTTGGCACCGCGCGCTCCGTAGAGGGCCGAGGCCGTGGCGTCCTTCATGATGTTCATGCTCTCGATGTCCTGCGGGTCGATGCTGGCGGCGTAGCCGCTGTAGGGCACACCGTCCACCACATAGAGGGGAGCAGAACTGGAGTTGACGGAACCGATACCGCGGATCACGATCGACGCGCTCGAACCCGGCTGGCCGCTGCCGTTGATGACCTGTACGCCGGCCACCTCTCCCTGAAGGGCCTTTGTGATTTCGGTGGTGTTCTTTTCGATGATCTTCTCACCTTTGATCTGGGTGGCCGCACCCGTAAAGGCTGCCTTTGTGGTCTTGCCGTAGGCCGTTACCATGGCTTCTTCCAGGATGTTGCTGTCTTCCATTACCACCTGCACGTTGCCGGCCACGCTGACCGTCTGGGGTTTCATGCCGATGTAGGAGATGTCAAGGTGCTTGGCAGAGGCCGGAACGTTCGACAGGCTGAAGTTTCCATCGCCGTCGGTGGTCGTTATGGTCTTTGTGCCGGCTACTCGCACGGTGGCGCCGATGACCGGATGTCCGCTGGCGTCGACCACGCGGCCAGTCACGCGCTTCTGTGCGGAAACCGTGCCGGCTCCCATGA
>VSQE01000005.1 GCA_009775705.1 Prevotellamassilia sp. | reverse complement strand
TGGAGACACTTATATAGAAATGGACATGGATAACCATCGTTTGGAATATGGCAAAGGCTATTATTATCGCAAAGTATCTGATCGGTATCTTTAATATTCACAACTGCAAGTAAGTGAATATTGAGAAAATAGCATAATGTACTGATAATAAGCACGTAAATGGCATATTGAGGGTCGTTGTAGTCTGATGAGGTTATAACGACTTTCATTTTTAGGTTAAATCAATTAAAAGTGAATGTTAGAAGCTGACTGAATAATAACTAACTTTGCACTATGGGAACAGAAGGAAAGAAAATAATTTTGTTTGACATGGATATGACATTGATAGATTCATCCATAGCAAAACAATACGGTAAGAACTATAAAGAGGTACAGAAACATATATCTGAGTTTTCTCTATATGAAGGTATAAAGGAAGTTGTTCAGCAGTTATCAGAGCAATACATTATATATATAGTTAGTGGCAATGTAGGTTCTACTATTAAAAAGGTTATCCAGTATTTCCAACTCAACATACCACTAGAAAATGTTTATGGATATAGACAAGGTTATCCAATGGAGAATCTAGCACGAAAGAAAAAGGTAATGCAAGTTGCTATAGATAGCATTTTGCAAACTCACCATATTCTAAAATCTGACATAATATATATAGGTGATGAGGTTGACGATTATAAGGCTTGCCTAGAATATGGGGTGGAATTTGTTGGTTGTCTGTGGGGAAATGAGGAACTGAAACAAATCTCAGAGATTTGCACTATAAACCATCCCAAAGAAATATTTGATATAGTGTTATAGTGAATTATCCAGTAAAAAGCCGTATCTTTGCGCAAAACTTGCAGAGGTGTCATTTCAGATTAATTCATTTGAAATTTTAAAAATGAGCCTAATCTCCAGAGTGTTAGCCTCAACCAGTTTGTAGTAATCGTACCCTAAAAATGTACCCTACTAATGAGAAATATAATGTATAATACTGATAATCAACAAGCCCATATTATAGAGTGGGAGTGACCGGATGACACTGACCGGACCGTAGCCCCGACAAACCGTAACAGGTTTGTCGGGGCTACGGTCCGTTTTACGAATTATTTTTATTAAAAGTAGACATTTGATAATCAAATGGGATAATGTGTGAATTCTAAATTTTGTCAGTGGCTAAAAATGATTGTAAAAATGGGCTCCGGTTTGTTGGAAACGCTTATCTTTGCTCCCGTGAAAGAACAATATGTATAACTTAACGGAGAAAAACGTATGAAGAAACTATTACTCGTTGCCATTTGTTCGATGATGGCTTTTGTGGCTTCGGCACAGCGTACGCCGCATGCATTGGGCGTACATTTCGGTGGTTCTACCATGGACCTGGAGTATCAGTATCATTTTAACAAGAAAAACTTTCTGGATGTGACGGTCGGCGTCTTCGACCTGGATGACGGATTCTCGGCACAGACTGTTTATAACTGGAACATCCGTCAGTGGCCGCAGTGGACACCGCGTTTCGCCACGTGGAAGTTCTGGGGAGGCTTTGGTGGCGGTGTCGGGTTTTATGACGGAGACGACAGCGGTTTCCTGTTCGGACCTGTCGGAACACTCGGTTTCGGCTTTACACTGAAAAGCATTCCGCTCACGCTGGGTGTAGACTACCGTCCGATGGTGGCGTTTGTTGCCGGCGATGATTTCGATATCCTCGACTCCGGTTTCAAGAATATCGGCGTCACGCTGACCTATCGTTTCTGATCCCCATCACGCTGACGGCCGAACCTCGGTCGTGAAGCAGAAAAAAGCTCCGCACTCTTTTAGACGAAAAAAGAACTGCGGAGCTTTTTCTGCTTCGTTCGGGCTGTCATATTTCTGCCGAAATTGTTAAATTTGCAACAACTTTTTCAGGAGAAGGAAATAACAAACAACACAAACCTATATCTTCATAACACTCATGGTAAAGATTACGAAAGAAGCCGCTCTGCTCTACCACTCGCAGGGAAAGCCCGGAAAAATTGAAGTGGTACCCACCAAGCCTTACCGCACTCAGACGGACCTCTCGCTGGCCTATTCGCCCGGAGTTGCCGAACCATGTCTGGAAATCCAGAAGAATCCGCACGATGCTTATAAGTATACCAACAAGGGCAATCTCGTGGCCGTCATTTCTAACGGTACGGCTGTGCTCGGGTTGGGCGACATCGGTGCGATGAGCGGAAAGCCCGTGATGGAAGGCAAGAGCCTGCTTTTCAAGATCTATGCCGGAGTGGATGCTTTTGACATTGAGGTGAACGAGAAGGACCCCGAGAAGTTCATTCAGGCCGTGAAGGCAATTGCGCCGACTTTCGGCGGCATCAATCTGGAGGATATCAAGGCTCCGGAGTGTTTCGAGATAGAGCGCCGTCTGAAGGAAGAGCTGGACATCCCTGTCATGCACGACGACCAGCACGGAACGGCCATCATCTCGGCTGCCGGATTGCTCAATGCCCTTGACGTGGCCGGCAAGAAGATTGAGGAGGCGCGTATTGTGGTGAACGGTGCCGGCGCCGCAGCCATTTCCTGCACACGCCTGTATTGCTCATTCGGTGCCAGAAAAGAAAATATCCTCATGCTCGACTCGCGCGGAGTCATTACCGGCGACCGTCCCGACCTGACGGAGCAGAAGAAGGAGTTCGCTACCGAACGGAGCGATGTCCATACGCTGGCCGAGGCTGTTGACGGAGCCGACGTGTTCGTAGGTCTGTCCAAGGGAAACGTCCTCACGCAGGACATGGTACGTTCCATGGCCCGGAACCCCATCATTTTCGCGCTGGCCAATCCCGTTCCCGAGATTTCCTACGAAGACGCGGTGGCAGCCCGTCCCGATGTGCTGATGAGCACGGGACGTACGGACTATCCCAACCAGATCAACAACGTCATAGGTTTCCCCTACATTTTCCGCGGCGCACTCGATACTGCCGCCACCGCCATCAACGAGGAGATGAAGCAGGCCGCTGTACGTGCTATTGCCGACCTGGCCCGCCGTCCGGTGCCCGACATCGTGAACCGTGCCTACCATGTGCGTAACTTTACCTTTGGCCCCGAGTATTTCATCCCCAAACCCGTAGACCCGCGTCTCATTACAGAGGTGTCGATGGCCGTAGCCAAAGCCGCGATAGAGAGTGGCGTGGCCCGTAAGGAGATTACGGACTGGAAAGCCTATCGTCAGCATCTGCGCGAACTGATGGGACAGGAGTCCAAGTTTACGCAGAACCTTTATGACACGGCACGTTTGTCGCCCAAACGCGTGGTGTTTGCCGAAGGTACGCACCCCACCATGCTCGAAGCCGCCATCAAGGCCAAGGCCGAGGGCATCTGCCATCCCATTCTGCTGGGTAACGATGTGCAGATCCGCAATATGGCCCGCGAGATGGACCTCAATCTGGATGGTGTGGAGATCCTGAACCTGCGCAATGACGACCAGACCGAGACGCGCCGCCGCTATGCCGAGATTCTGGCCCGCAAGAAACAGCGCGAGGGCTATACCTTGCAGGAGGCCATTGACAAGATGTACGAGCGCAACTATTTCGGCATGATGATGGTGGAGACAGGCGATGCCGATGCCTTCATTACGGGACTCTATACCAAATATTCCAACACCATCAAGGTGGCGAACGAGGTGATCGGCATCCGAAAGGGCTACAAGCATTTCGGCACGATGCACCTTGTCAACTCCAAGAAGGGCATCTACTTTATTGCCGATACGCTGATCAACCGCCGTCCCGACGAGGAAGCCCTGCTTGACATTGCCCGCCTGTCGGCCTCCACGGTGCGTTTCTTCAACCGTACGCCGGTCATTGCCATGCTGTCCTATTCCAATTTCGGAACCGATTCTACCGGTTCGCCTACTGTGGTTCACGAGGTGGTGGCCCGTATGCAGGAGGCTTATCCCGATTTGGCCATCGATGGTGAGATGCAAGTGAATTTCGCTCTTAATAAGGAACTGCGTGACGAGAAGTATCCTTTCACCCGTCTCAAAGGAATGGATGTGAACACATTGGTGTTTCCCAACCTGACGGCTGCCAACTCCAGCTATAAGATGATCAAATCCATGGCGGAGTCCGGTGAGGTGGTAGGTCCCATCCAGATGGGACTGAACAAGCCTATCCATTTCACCGATTTCGAGAGCTCCGTGCGCGACATCGTGAACATCACGGCCGTTGCCGTGATCGATGCCATCGTTCAGGAAAAGAAGGAACAGGCTTAAAGCGGTTGAAGGGGGGGCACACGCGGAGGAAAATCGCGTGTGTTCCCTCCCCTTTGTTTTCGATCGGGTAGTTTGCCTCAGTTGAAGAAAATACACCGAGCCGTCCGTAAGTTGGCGGATTTTATATTATAGATGTGAAAAACTTGGTTCCGGAAAAGCAGGATTTGCTGGATATTGTCAGAATCGGGAAGATCGGTATAATAAAATCCGTAATATGGCGTTAAATATGGTATAGAAAGGAAATACAGATAAATTTTAATATGGAAAGTATGAGAAAAGTAGCATTGATTACCGGTATTACCGGACAAGACGGGTCGTTTCTGGCCGAGTTTCTGATTGAAAAGGGATATGAGGTGCATGGCATCCTGCGCCGCTCTTCCTCTTTCAATACCGCCCGTATCGAGCATCTCTACCTTGACGAGTGGGTGCGCGACATGAGGCAGAACCGCCTCATCAACCTGCATTGGGGCGACATGACGGACTCCTCCTCGCTGGTACGTATTATCAGCAGCATACAACCCAATGAAATATATAATCTGGCGGCGCAGAGCCATGTCAAGGTTTCGTTCGATGTGCCCGAATATACTGCCGAAGCAGATGCCGTGGGTACGTTGCGCCTGTTGGAGGCCGTGCGTATCTGCGGGCTCGAAAAGACCTGCCGCGTTTATCAGGCTTCTACTTCCGAACTTTTCGGAAAGGTGCAGGAGGTTCCGCAGCGTGAGACCACTCCGTTCTATCCCCGTTCCCCTTATGGCGTGGCCAAGCAGTACGGTTTCTGGATCACGAAGAACTACCGTGAGAGCTATGGTATGTTTGCCGTGAACGGCATTCTTTTCAACCACGAGAGCGAGCGTCGCGGCGAGACCTTCGTCACGCGGAAAATCACGTTGGCGGCGGCCCGCATCAAGCAGGGCTATCAGGACAAACTGTATCTGGGTAATCTCGATGCCCGCCGCGACTGGGGATATGCCCGCGACTATGTGGAGTGCATGTGGTTGATGCTGAACCACGATACTCCGGAGGATTTTGTGATTGCTACGGGAGAGATGCACACCGTGCGTGAGTTCTGTACGCTGGCTTTCCGAGAATTGGGTATAGAACTGCAATGGGAAGGCAGCGGCGTGGACGAGAAAGGACGCGACACGGCAACGGGCCGGGTGCTTGTGGAGGTGGATCCCAAATATTTCCGTCCGTGTGAGGTGGAACAGCTCTTGGGCGATCCCACGAAAGCACGTACCCTGCTGGGATGGAACCCCACGAAGACCTCTTTCGAACAGTTGGTGAAGATCATGGTGGAACATGACATGCGTTTTGTGCGTAAGATCCATCTGAAAGCAAATCTTGACTGAAAACGTCGCGATCATGTTGGAGAAGAATACGAAGATCTATGTGGCGGGCCACCGCGGGCTGGTGGGATCGGCCATCTGGAACAACCTGAAATCGCGGGGCTATGAGAATCTGGTAGGACGCACGCATTCCGAACTCGACCTGCTCGATGCGGTGGCAGTCCGTCGGTTTTTCGATGAGGAATGCCCCGGAGCTGTGGTGCTGGCGGCCGCCCATGTGGGCGGTATCATGGCCAATCTGAAGGACCGTGCCGACTTTATCTATGAGAACCTGCAAATACAGCAGAACGTCATCGGCGAGAGTTTCCGACACGGCGTAAAGAAACTGCTGTTCCTCGGTTCCACCTGCATCTATCCCCGCGAGGCTCCTCAGCCCATGCGTGAGGAATGCCTGCTTACCTCGCCGCTGGAGTACACCAATGAGCCGTATGCCATTGCCAAAATTGCCGGCTTGAAGATGTGCGAGAGCTTCAATTTGCAGTACGGCACCAATTACATTGCCGTGATGCCTACCAACCTGTATGGCCCCAACGATAATTTCCATCTGGAAAAGAGCCATGTGCTTCCGGCCATGATCCGCAAGTTCCATCTGGCGAAGTGCTTGGCCGGAGCAGATTGGGATGCCGTCCGGAAGGACCTTTCCCTGCGTCCCGTCGAGGGCGTGGATGGAACGGCTTCCGAGGCCGATATCCGTGCCGTGCTCGCGCGTTTCGGCATTACGGCCGAGGCCGTCACGCTGTGGGGCACGGGCCGTCCGCTGCGTGAGTTTCTGTGGAGCGAGGAGATGGCAGATGCCAGCGTGCACGTTCTGTTGAATGTGGATTTCAAGGACACGTATGACGCCGGAGCGGATGAGGTGCGCAATTGCCACATCAATGTGGGTACCGGCCGCGAACTCAGCATTCGCGAGGTGGCGGAGAAGATCAAGGCAGTGGTGGGATTCGGAGGCGAACTGCGCTGGGATTCCTCGAAGCCCGACGGCACTATGCGCAAACTGACCGATGTCTCGAAGTTGCATCGGCTGGGCTGGCATCACAAGGTAGAGATAGACGAAGGGATTGTTCGTCTGTACCGTTGGTACACCGGTGGCTGAGGCCTGTTTTGTTTATGACATACAAAGAAGGGAGAGAGTTGTGCGGATGAAATGCGGCAACTCTCTCCCTCTTTTTGCTTCGGGGTGGGCGGACTTATTTTCCGCGGATTACTTTGATCTCGACGCCTTGTCTGGACAATGCCTCCACCGCCTTGTCTATGGCTCCGTAGTGTTCGGAGGCAATGCCGAGGGCCGGCAGGTCGAGTGTGGGCAGGGCACTCCCGACTGAGTGCAGGTCGTGTCCGTCTGCGGGTTCCGTGATCATGCCTACGGCTGCGGTGTTGTTGGTGATGGGGTCGATGAGTACGAACGATCCTGTGGGCTTGTTTCCGGAGTAGGCATCGAAGAACAGTTCTTTGGCCGTGGTCAGCACCACGCGGCCGATTTCGTTGAGCGACAGTTCCGTCACCTCGCTGTGTTCCATCGTATTGACGTCTATGCGGAAGTCGATGTGGTCTATGCGGCAGCGGCTTGTGTTGGTCGTATGCTTGATGTAGAAGGATTTCTCCGTATCCATTCTCTCTTCGTCCATCCAGACGAGCATGGCCTTGAAGCAGCGGCCCGTATGGGGCATGTTTTCCTTGTCGTCCGCCTTGACCAGCATTTCGCCGCGTGAGATGTCAATTTCGTCCTCCAGTTGCAGTGTTACGCTTTGTGGCGGGAAGGCATATTCCAGATCGCCGTCGTAGGTGACGATGCGCTTCACGTGGGAGTGTTTGCCACTGGGCAGCGCGATCACCTCGTCTCCGCGCCGGATGATGCCCGAGGCCACTTTTCCGCAGAAGCCGCGGAAGTCGAGGTTGGGGCGCAGCACGTATTGTACGGGGAAGCGGAAATCGTGCAGGTTATGGTCGTTGCCGATGTGTACGGTTTCGAGATGGTCCAGCAGGCTCGGACCTTCGTACCACGGTGTGCGGCCGGACTTCTCCACCACATTGTCGCCTTCGAGAGCGGACAGTGGGATGCACTGCACATCGGGGATGCCGAGCGGTTCCACGAAGGCGCGGAAATCTCCGACGATGCGGTCGAACACCTCGCGCGAAAAATCCAGCAGGTCCATTTTGTTCACGGCCAGGACAATATGCTTGATGCCCAGCAGGGAGCAAAGGAACGTGTGGCGGCGCGTCTGGGTGATGACGCCTGTGCGGGCATCCACCAGTATAATGGCCAGATTGGCCGTCGATCCGCCCGTGATCATGTTTCGGGTGTACTGTTCGTGGCCCGGAGTGTCGGCTATGATGAACTTGCGTTTGTTGGTCGAGAAGTAGCGGTAGGCCACGTCGATGGTGATGCCCTGTTCGCGTTCGGCCTTCAGCCCGTCAAGCAACAGGGCGTAGTCGATGTTCTCGCCGGCGTTGCCCATGCGTTTCGAGTCGCGTTCGAGCGTTGCGAGCTGGTCCTCATAGAGTTTTTTCGAGTCGAAGAGCAGTCGTCCTATGAGTGTGCTTTTACCGTCGTCCACACTGCCGGCGGTGAGGAAGCGGAGCAGGTCCTTCTTCTCATCCCGGTCAAGGTATTCCTCGATGGAGAGTTTCTGGCCGTCGGCTTCCGCGGCCGGAGTATTGGGGTTGTTGATGACAGACATACTTATATAAATAAAATTATGTTGCGTGTCAGCCGCAGGCTGCAAGGGCAAAGTTAGCGTTTTCTTTTGGAAAAATCGGAGATTGGGGACAAATGAATGAAAAATCTCCTTCTCCGCAGACGCGGAGAAGGAGATCGAGATAGAGAACACGGGAGCTGGTGTGTCAGTGCACCTCAATCTGTTTCAGGGTGCTGCATTTCTGTTCCGGTGTCAGGCGGGGCAGGGTTACGGACAGCACACCGTCCTGAACCTGTGCCTTGATGCCTTCCTTGTCCACATCTTCGGGCAGGATCAATGTCTGCTGGAATCTGGAATAGGAAAATTCGCGGCGCAGATAGCGGCGGTCCTTTTTCCCGTCTTCGGGCTCGGAGGCCTTTGTCTGTTTCTCCATGCTGATGACCAGGTTGTTCTCGTCGTTGATGTGGACGTTGAAGTCCTCTTTCGTCATGCCCGGAGCCGCCACTTCGACGGTGTAGTTCTTTTCGTCCTCAAGGACGTTGATGGCAGGCGCGGTGGCTTTGGCCTTGACCATCCAGTTATTGTCGAAGAAATCATCGAAGATTCCGGAAATCCAGTTTTGGTGATAGTGTCTTGCAGGTGTCATAATTTTTTCCTCCATTTAAGTGTTGTTGTTATAAGTCCTTTTGTCGGGCGTGGCGGCTGCCGGCCGGTCAGTGCCGCGTCCGTCCTTACAGGTGCAAGGAGTGTGCCGTGCAGGGCTGTTTTTACATTTGGAAAGAAACGGGAGAGTCTATTTAACGGGTGTGCGGGAGTTTTTAGTAAATCCTGCCACGGTGCGGATGACACGATGGCAGGCCTGCTGACAGATTAAAGCAACAACGGCTCGTCATCACGACGAACCGTTGCCTCACAGAACTTATATAGAGATGAAAAAACTATTTCTTTTCCGATTTTCGGTGCAAAGATAAAAAACATTTTTTTACCAGAGAAAATAATCGTAAAAAAATATTGACTTTTTTTATTCTTCGCGACGATTCAGGCGGATGCCTTCTTCCGTGAGACTGATTTTTTCTCTTTGTAGAGACTGCCCACCGCGCGCTTGAAGGTCTTTTTGCTTACTCCGAACCGTCGGGCTATCTCCTCGGCCGGTGAGTGGTCACCGTAGGGTAGGTGTCCGCCGCAGTTATGCAGTTCTTCCAGCAGGATACCGGCAAAGTCCGTGAACCGGTCGGTACCCAGGCTTTGCAGCGACACGTCCAGTTTTCCATCGGGCCTAACGTTGATGATGGTTCCCGTGAGGCGGTCGCCCGTGCGGGGCGGGGTGTCGAATATCTGGTTGTCGTAGACCAGACCGGAGTAGGTGTTGTCTACAATGACTTTCAGACCTAACGGAGTTTTCTGCTGCACGATGATTTCCACGCTGCTGCCTCTGCGGTAGGTTTCTGGAGTGGCGGGGCGGAGCCAGCGTTCCAGTTTGGCGGAGCCTACGATGCGGTGTGTGCGTTCGTCAATGTGTATGTGTACGAGGTAGCTGTGTCCTGTCTGCATCCGCATTTTCTGTTCGCGGAAGGGTACGAAGAGGTCTTTCATCAGTCCCCAGTCCAGGAAGGCCCCGTATTCGTTCACCCACGTCACGCGCAGGAAGGCGAAGTCACCGACACGGGCCAGCGGCGTTTCGGTGGTGGCCACGAGGCGTTCCTCCTGGTCTAAATAGACAAACACACTGACGCGGTCGCCCGGCCGCATCTCGTCGAGGACGTAGGCTTTGGGCATAAGAATTTCACCCACGTCGCCGCCGTCCAGATAGGCGCCGTGGTCTGTGAAGCGGACGATGTCAAGGTCGTTCCAGTTTCCGAGTCGGATCATAAGTGAGGGGATATGTGTGGAGTAAATTATTCGTTGGAGGGGGTGTCGCCGGTCTGTACGAGGCCGTCGGCAATGTGTATGGTGCGGTCGGTGGTGCGGGCCAGCTCCTCATCGTGGGTGACGATGACGAAAGTCTGTCCCAGCCGGTCACGCAGGTCGAAGAACAGACGGTGCAGTTCCTCCTTGTTGCGGCTGTCCAGACTGCCCGAAGGCTCATCCGCCAGGATCACGTCCGGACGGTTCATCAGTGCCCGGGCCACGGCCACGCGCTGTTTTTCGCCGCCCGAAAGTTCAGCGGGCTTGTGGCCCGAGCGGTCGGACAGGCCCATGAAGTCTAATAGTTCGGCAGCGCGTTCTTTGGCTTCGCGGCGGTTGGTGCGGGCGATAAGTGCCGGCATCATGACATTTTCCAGTGCCGTAAATTCGGGCAGGAGCTGATGGAACTGGAATACGAAGCCCAGATGCCGGTTGCGGAAGCGGGCCAGCTCGCGGCTGCCCAATGTCAGGACATCGGTCCCGCTGATGTGCAGGGAGCCTGCGTCGGGGCGGTAGAGTGTACCGATGACTTGCAGCAGGGTGGTCTTGCCGGCGCCGCTGGGGCCGACGATGCTCACCACCTCGCGCTGTTCTATCTTCAGGTCTATTCCCTTCAGTACCTCCAGCGGACCGAAGGATTTTCTGATGCCACAGAGTTCTATCATATAATTAAAAATGTGTGTATCTGCCGGCGGTGCGGCTTCTCCGGCGCAAAGGTAGCGCAAAGCCGTCAGTAGGCAAAATTTATGGCCGGTTTTGTTTGGGTGGCTGTGTCTGCGTTTTCAGTTCCAGCTCGTGCAGGTATGCCTTGCTGTATGCGGCGAAGAAGTCGCACCTCAGGATGTTCGAGATGCGCAAGAGCAGGTTAGAGTCCAGACTGGATTTCTGTAGGAGCCGGTAAACGTTGGAGCGGTCGCAATACAGTTTTTCGGCCAGCCACGACACCGGACGGCGCTGGCGTTTCAGCTCGCAGGCTATGAGGCGGCCTGTGTGTACAAGGGCGGGCCGTTGGTCCGCATTCCCATTGCCGTTGTTTGCGGCGGGGGCAGTTTTCTCTTTCATGATGTGCGTTGTTTCTGCGCGGGCTATCGCATTGCGGCGGAGGGTTTTCGGGAGGGGCCTCGGCTCTGCTTCTCCTGCTGTCGGGAGGCGGAGAAAAAGAAAGCATGGACGCTTATCCATGCCCTGAGGTCCTGAGAAACCCCACACAATACAGATAAGTTCCGTCCACGCTAACGCAGACGTCTGTCGAACTTATTCGTCTTATTGTGTACTCTTTTTGAAATTTCTCAGGTTTCAGGGGCACGCCGAATAAATAGCAAACGCCAATTATTGATTGATATATTATCTGTCTGTTTCTACATACTGCGGTTGTTTTGTGGTTGTCTTGAATCTTTCTTTTTCCGGAATGCGGATTTCATAGGCAAGATACTGATTTTATTTCAGATGTGTACCGGTTATGGATGTGAAGGATAGAAAGATGAGAATAAAGGCTGTCGTAATGTAAATTGCTATGGTTTTAGTTCGTACTTTTGCACCAATGATAGTGTAAATCCATAAAATGAGTGAGTATGCGTATGAAATGCTTTAAGTTGCTTGTCGCAGCAGTGTCGGTCACTATCTATACCTCTTGTTCACAGGAATTGGAATTTCCGGATAAAGATATGTCGGATAGTACTAATGAACAGTTGTTGCATATATCGGATGACGAATATGTAAGCCTTGCCATGGCTGACGTGGGTCATTTGTCTTCGGATGAAGTCTCTGATCTGTTGGACAGTTTTTTAGATGGTTTTTTGCCCGCAAATTGTTCTTCTCATGTCGTGTCGACAAAACTCAAGCAGATAAAAAACAGATCATGGAACGGTGACGGAATGCGGTCAAGGAGTTCGGAGACGGCAGATAGCGTGCCGTTCTATTGCTTCGAGGTTTCCGATGAACGGCGGAAAGGATACGCTGTCGTTTCTGCCGATGGCTGTTGGCCGGGAGTGATAGCCTATGTTCCACAAGGGGATATGGATTCTTTGGAAGAATATGGAAATGCAAGGATGATGATGGAAGCATCGGAATTGTTTGTCCTCTCGGAAGTAAAAAGAATACGGACGCTTGTGGATTCGCTGAAAGATGAAACTTTGGAGAAAGTGGCCCGGCGGTTCCCGGATGAGGATATAGCATTGGACAATGTCTTGCGGTATGTAACCTGGGATAAATATATGGACGGCGGGCGCCTTTCGCGGGTTGCAGTTTTGAGGTCTCCGGCCTATGACAACCCTCCGACGGAAATCATTGAGAAAGAAGGCCCTTTCATTTCCACACGCTGGCATCAGGATGCTCCGTATAATGTCGCGCTCCCCGTATCGTATCATCAAAGTTTCGGATTTAACATAAAGTCCCATAATCCGTTAGGTTGCGGAGTGGTTGCCGCCATGCAGGTTCTTGCCTATCTTAAACCGGCAATGGTCGTAGACGGGCAGACAATGGATTGGGGCAAATTGACAAAGAATGCGGAGATTACGGGCGATCTGGAGCCCGAGGTGCAGAGAATGGTTGCGGCATTGGGCAAGCATGTGTATGATGGGACGAAAACGGTGGCGAATGTTCTTCCTGACGGAGAATATGGTCCTTATGATGACAAAACTATTCCGATAGTGACTTCTTCAAGTACAAAAGTTGCGGATATTATCAGTTATTTGTCTGGATATGTGAAGTGCGGGACTTACTATGAGCGGTTTGCGTCCGATGCAATGCTTAAT
This sequence comes from Prevotellamassilia sp., assembly GCA_009775705.1. Taxonomy (GTDB): domain Bacteria; phylum Bacteroidota; class Bacteroidia; order Bacteroidales; family Bacteroidaceae; genus Alloprevotella. The sequence goes on along the minus strand of VSQE01000005.1, from coordinate 45,713 downwards.
GCCATAAGGGGCAAGCATGTCTCAATGATGGGCGGTACGTCAAATCGGAATACAAATCATGCCTGGGTGATAGACGGTTATGCTATCTGTAGGAAATCCGCCAGAGAGATCCTTCGCTATTATGATTTTTATTTACATGCGAATATGGGATTCCATGATGGAGACTATAATGGTTATTACAGAGTGAATCCTGATATAACGATCAGTTTTGAACTTCCGGAATACGATAACACTGTTTATAGCCGTAATTTTTTGGTGATTTCGGATATTCGTCCTCTGTGAGCGGAGTGCCCGGACGGATACCATGGGATGAAATCTGCCGGCAGGGAATCTGCAAAGCGATTGCTGCCCGGAGAATTGAAAAAAAGTGAAATAAAAAATATAAATAAAAATTTGGAGGAAGCGAGAATATTCGTACCTTTGCAAATGGATAGAGTGAGGGGCTTGCAAAAGTTCCTCACTTGCTTTTAAATGAGACAGAATGATAGACAAGAACGTAGTACAAGCGATTGTAAACGAATGGTTGGAGGGAAAGGACTATTTCATGACCGACCTGAGTGTCAGCACGGACAACCGTATCGTGGTGGAGATGGACCACGAAGAGGGTGTCTGGATTGAGGACTGCGTGGAGCTGAGCCGCTTCATCGAGAACCGGCTGGACCGCGAATCCGAGGATTTTGAACTGGAGGTGGGCAGCGCCGGCATCGGTCAGCCTTTCAAGGTGCAGCGGCAGTACGAGATTCACGTGGGCGACCGCGTGGAGGTGCTGACGGTCGATGGAAAGAAACTCACGGGTGTTTTGGGAAACGTCACTCCCGAAGGCTTTACCCTGACCGTGCAGGAAAAGGTGAAGGAGGAAGGCGCCAAACGCCCGAAACTGACGGACCGCGAACTGGCATTCGGCTATCAGGATGTGAAATACACGAAGTATCTGATAGACTTCAAGTAGACCGCTGTCCAGCTTGTCATCTCAGATGAAGAACAAAGACAAAAAGAAATAACACCAATGGCAAAGAAAAAAACAGAGACATTGAGCCTCATTGACACCTTTTCCGATTTCAAGGAGACGAAAAATATCGACCGCACCACGATGGTGGGAGTGCTCGAAGAGAGCTTCCGCAGCGTGATTGCCAAACTCTTCGGATCGGACGAGAATTTTGATGTCATCGTAAACCCCGACAAGGGCGATTTCGAAATTTACCGCAACCGAGAGGTCGTGGCTGATGGCGAGGTGACCCAGTCAAACAAGCAGATACCTTTGTCCGAAGCCCGCGAGATTGATCCCGATTATGAGGTGGGCGAGGAAGTGAGCGAGACCATTGACTTCGCCAAGTTCGGCCGTCGCGCCATCCTGACACTGCGTCAGACCTTGGCCAGCAAGATTCTGGAATTGGAGCACGATTCGCTCTACAATAAATATAAGGACCGCGTGGGCGAGATCATCGCCGCCGAAGTGTACCAGACTTGGAAGAGCGAGACGTTGCTCATGGACGACGAGAACAACGAACTGTTGCTGCCCAAGTCGCAGCAGATACCCCGTGATTTCTTCCACAAGGGTGACACCGTGCGCGCTGTCATCGATCGTGTGGACAATGCCAACGGCAACCCCAAGATCTACCTGAGCCGTACCTCGCCTGCATTCCTGCAACGCCTGCTCGAAGCTGAGATCCCTGAAATCAGCGATGGCTTGATTACGTTGCGGCGCATTGCCCGCATCCCCGGCGAACGCGCCAAGATTGCCGTGGAAAGCTATGACGATCGCATCGACCCCGTAGGAGCCTGTGTGGGTGTCAAGGGCAGCCGCATCCACAGCATCGTGCGCGAGTTGAACAACGAGAGCATAGATGTCATCAACTACAGTTCCAACACCTCCATCTTCATACAGCGCGCGTTGAGCCCCGCAACGGTGTCGAGCATCACCCTGAACGAGGAAGAGCGTAAGGCCGAAGTCTACCTTCAGCCCGAGGAAGTGTCTCTGGCCATCGGCAAGGGCGGTATGAACATCAAGCTGGCCTCCATGCTGACCGAATACACGATAGATGTCTTCCGTGAAGTGGATGCCGCCAGCCAGACCGAAGACATCTATCTGGACGAGTTCTCCGACGAGATAGATCAGTGGGTGATTGACGCCATCAAGGGCATCGGGCTTGATACGGCCCGCGACGTGCTGAACGCGCCGCGCGAGATGCTGATCGAGAAAGCCGACCTTGAAGAGGATACCGTAGACGAGGTGCTGCGCATTCTCCAGGCCGAATTTGAAGACGAGGAGAAGTAATTTCAAATTTGCGAATCTGCGAATTTGCAAGTCTGTGAACCCTCTGCCGCCGGGCAGCCCCACTTACAAAATCTGTTGTTCGCAAGTAAAAAGACGCACACTGCATTTTCGCAAGACCGTTGTTTGTAAATTGAAAAGGGAATTGTTATTCGCAAATTAAGTAAGAATGAGTATCAGATTAAATAAAGTAATTAAAGAATTCAATGTAGGCCTTCAGACGGTGGTCGATTTCCTCGGAAAGAAAGGCTTCAGCATCAACGCCTCGCCCAGCGAGAAAATCACGGACGAGCAGTACGAACTTCTGCGTAAGGAGTTCGGAGCCGACAAGGACCTGAGAACTGAGGCAGAGAAACTGCTTCAGAACAGACAGAAGGAAAAACGTCCGGCCATACGTGAGAAGAAGGCTCCCGTCGAGGAGGTGATACGCACCACCGTGCCTGAGGATATGCGCCCGCAATTCGTGGTGAAAGGCACCATAGACCTGAACGCTTCCCGTCCCGAGAAGCCGTCCGCTCCCGCCACCGAACCGCAGGCGCCGAAGGCACCGCAACCCGAAGAGAAGAAAGAGGAACCCGTGAAGCCGGCTCCGGTTGAGGCTCCGGCTCCCGCCGAGCATAAGATTTCCAAACCGAAACCTACGGTGGAGGAACGCGCTCGGGCAATGGGTGAGGAGGTGGACGGTGTGTACCGTCTGCACGCACAGGCCGGGATCACGGCTCCGAAAGTGCTGGGCACCATAGACCTTTCTACCCTGAACCAGACCACGCGTCCCAAAAAGAAATCGAAGGAAGAGCGCCGCAAGGAACGCGAGGAGAAGAATCGCCAGCAGCGGCCCGCAGGACAGCAGGGCGCGGCCGGAGGCGAGAAGAAGAAACGTGCCCGCATCGGAAAAGAGCGCGTGGACGTGAACGCGGCGGCCAACCAGCCGTCCGGACAGAACGGCGGACGCAACCGTCAGAACGGAAACAATGCCGCCTCCGGAAATAACGGCAATGCCGGCGGAAGCAAACGCAGCAAGGAGCGTAACCGCAAGGCACAGGTCCTGAAGCCCGAGATCTCGGACGAGGACGTGGCAAAGCAGGTAAGGGAGACGCTGGCCCGCCTCACGAACAAGAACAACAAGACGGCCAAAGGAGCAAAATACCGCAAGGAGAAACGCGAACAGGCACGTGCCCAGCAGGAAGAACAGATGCTGGAACAGAAGGCCGAGAGTAAGGTGCTCAAGCTGACTGAATTCGTGACGGCCAACGAATTGGCCACGATGATGGATGTTCCGGTGACGAAGGTAATCGGTACGTGCATGAGCATCGGCATCATGGTCAGCATCAACCAGCGCATGGATGCCGAGACCATCGACCTCGTGGCCGAAGAGTTCGGCTACAAGACCGAATACATCAGTGCCGACGTGCAGGAGGCCATTGCCGAAGAGGAGGACAACGAGGAGGATCTTCAGTCCCGTGCGCCCATCGTGACGGTGATGGGACATGTCGACCACGGAAAGACCTCGCTGCTCGACTACATCCGCAAAGCCAACGTCATTGCCGGCGAGGCCGGAGGTATCACGCAGCATATCGGTGCCTATAATGTGGAGCTGGAAAGCGGACGGCGCATCACGTTCCTGGATACTCCGGGACACGAGGCGTTTACCGCCATGCGTGCCCGCGGAGCACAGGTGACGGACATCGCTATCATCATCATCGCGGCCGACGATGACATCATGCCGCAGACCAAAGAGGCCATCAATCATGCCGTGGCGGCCAATGTGCCCATTGTCTTTGCCATCAACAAGATTGACAAACCTGCCGCCAACCCCGACAAAATCAAGGAGGCGCTGGCCGCCATGAACTTTTTGGTGGAAGAGTGGGGCGGAAAGTATCAGAGCCAGGACATCTCGGCCAAGAAGGGTCTCGGAGTTTCCGACCTGTTGGAGAAAGTGTTGCTCGAAGCCGACATGCTCGAACTGAAGGCCAATCCCGATCGCAATGCCGTGGGTACGGTGATAGAATCCTCTTTAGACAAGGGCCGTGGCTACGTGGCTACGGTGCTCGTGTCGAACGGAACGCTGCGTCAGGGCGATGTGGTGTTGGCCGGAACCAACTTCGGTCGCGTGAAGGCCCTTTTCAACGAGCGCAACCAGCGCGTCAGCGAAGTGGGACCCGCGATGGCCGCCACGCTGCTCGGTTTCAACGGTGCGCCTCAGGCCGGCGACCAGTTTCACGTGATGACCACCGAACAGGAGGCCCGCGAAATTGCCAACAAGCGCGAGCAGTTGCAGCGTGAGCAGGATTTGCGCACCCACAAGATGCTTACGCTCGACGAGGTGGGCCGCCGCATCAAACTCGGCTCCTTCAAGGAACTCAATATCATTGTCAAGGGCGACGTGGACGGCTCTGTCGAGGCGCTCAGCGACTCCTTCATCAAACTCTCTACGGAGACCATCGCTGTCAACGTGATCCACAAGGGAGTGGGACAGATCTCCGAAAACGATGTGACGCTGGCGGCTGCCTCGCAGGCCGTTATCGTAGGCTTTCAGGTGCGTCCCAGCCAGCCCGCGCGGAAATTGGCCGAGAAGGAAGGCGTGGAGATCCGTCAGTATTCCGTCATCTACGATGCTATCGAGGAAGTGAAGGAAGCCATGGAAGGTATGCTTGAGCCGGTGGTGAAGGAAGAGATGACGGCAACCATCGAAGTGCGTCAGGTTTACCACATTTCCAAGGTGGGCTATGTGGCCGGTGCGTATGTGATCGACGGAAAGGTGAAACGTTCCGACAAGGCGCGTCTTATCCGCGACGGCATCGTGATCTTCACCGGCGACATCAATGCGCTGAAGCGTTTCAAGGACGACGTGAAGGAAGTTACCACAAACTTCGAGTGCGGTATCTCTCTCTCGAACTGCAACGACATCAAGGAGGGAGACATCATCGAGACCTATCAGGAAGTTCAGATCAAGCAGAAACTGTAAGTTTTTGCAGAAGCAGACTGTATATTCAGGGCGCGTCTCTTGCCGGACAAGAGGCGCGTCCTGTTTTGCTTGTTTTGCGGGACGGAAGCGGATGCAGCCTGTGGAAAAAGCGGGGATAAAATTTCCGCACTTCGGAAAATAGGCGTAATTTTGCACCGGTCGGTGTCGCGACGGCCGCGGAAGGTTAGTCCGGCCGGCAGGTGTACCATTTATTATTTATACGAACTATGTTTATAGATATTTTTATTATTGTCCTGACCGTCTGGGCCTTGGTGAGCGGCTGGCGCAACGGTTTTCTGAAAGAACTGGTTTCCAGTCTGGGATTTCTGGCCGGTCTTCTGGTGGCGGCCCTGTTCTATTCCACACTGGGAGAGTACCTTTCCGTCAGCGGCAGCGAGACCAATATGTTCACCAGCATCGTGGCTTTTTTCATCCTCTGGATCATTGTGCCGATAGCTTTGGGCTTTATGGCCAATATCCTGACCAAAGCTCTTGAAGGAATGCACTTCGGCTTGCCCAACAGCCTGCTTGGTGCCGCCGTTTCCTTTTCCAAATATCTGGTGCTGATGAGCTGCGTCTTCAATGTGATGAGCGCGCTGCACATTATGGATGCCCGGAAAGCGGACGAGAGCCGTCTGTTCCGTCCGGTCGAGGGAGTGCTGACATTCCTTTTTGATAAGGTGGAGGAGAAAGCCTTCACCGGCGGGAGTGAAAGAAACGACGAATTTTTGTCCGATACGGTTTCCGCCTCCCGGCCCGATACAGTATGGGTAGAAATGCACCCGTTTAGAAGTCCCGACAGGAGCCGTATACGCTGACAGCTATGGAAACGAAAAAGCCGTTGGAGACGGGAGGAGAGGAGAAGAACCGTCTGGTGCGCGAAGTCGCCGAAAAAAAATACGAGTACGGATTTGTCACCGACGTCCATACCGAAATCATTGAGAAAGGCCTTAATGAAGACGTGGTCCGCCTCATTTCCTCCAAAAAGGAAGAACCCGAATGGATGCTTGAGTTTCGACTGAAGGCATACCGCTATTGGCAGACCTTGCAGCAGCCCGATTGGGCACATGTCAGTTTGCCCGTCATAGACTATCAGGCCATTTCCTATTATGCCGACCCCACGAAGAAATCCCGTGATGCGGGGAAGAAGGAGATCGACCCCGAACTCATGAAGACTTTCGACAAGCTGGGCATTCCCCTTGAGGAGCGTATGGTGCTTGCCGGAGTGGCGGTCGATGCTGTCATGGACAGTGTCTCCGTGAAGACCACCTTTAAGGAGAAGTTGCAGGAGAAAGGCATCATTTTCTGCTCCATCAGCGAGGCCGTCCGCGAGAATCCCGAGCTGGTGCGCAAATACCTGGGCACGGTCGTGCCCTATCGCGACAACTATTTTGCCGCCCTGAACAGTGCCGTATTCTCCGACGGTTCCTTCGTCTATATCCCGCGCGGTGTGCGTTGTCCGATGGAACTGTCCACTTATTTCCGCATCAATGCCCGCAACACCGGCCAATTCGAGCGTACCCTCATTGTTTGTGAGGAGGGAGGTTATGTGAGCTATCTTGAAGGATGCACCGCTCCCATGCGTGATGAAAACCAACTGCATGCCGCCATTGTCGAGATTGTCGTGGAAAAGGATGCCGAGGTGAAGTACAGCACCGTGCAGAACTGGTATCCCGGTGATGCCGAAGGGCGGGGTGGCGTGTACAATCTCGTCACCAAGCGAGGCCAGTTGCGAGGCGACAATTCCAAACTTTCCTGGACGCAGGTAGAGACGGGTTCGGCCATCACTTGGAAATATCCCTCCTGTGTGTTGCAGGGTGACAACTCGCAGGCTGAGTTCTACAGCGTGGCGGTGACCAACAACCGTCAGGAGGCCGATACCGGTACCAAGATGATCCACATCGGCCGGAACACGCGCTCCACCATTGTCTCCAAAGGTATTTCCGCAGGCCACAGCCAGAACTCCTATCGCGGCCTTGTCAAGATGGGAACGAAGGCCGACGGATCGCGCAATTATTCTTCCTGCGATTCCCTGCTCCTGAGCAGTACGAGCGGCGCGCATACGTTTCCTTACATTGACGTGCATAATGACAATGCCGTGGTGGAGCACGAAGCCACCACTTCCAAGATTTCCGAAGACCAGCTGTTTTATTGCAACCAGCGCGGCATACCGACCGAATCGGCAGTGGATCTCATTGTGAACGGCTATGCGAAGGAAGTGATCAACAAATTACCGATGGAATTTGCTGTCGAAGCCCAGAAACTGCTGAGCGTCTCGCTCGAAGGCAGTGTGGGATGATAAAATCAGGCCTGTCGGACCCATTAAACCCATAGGTCCGGCAGGTCCGATTTTTGTAAATAATGCCATTGGCTGCGGAATATGTCAACGGTTTTTAATAAATTTGCCAGATATTATAACATAATACCTATAAAACATCATGAAGAAAATCATTTTCAGCATTCTGGTTCTTTTTGGCATATTCGTCAGTTCTTTTGCCCAGTTACCTTCCGTGGTCTTGAAGGACATCAACGGAAAAAGTGTCGACACCGCTCTGTTGCAAAATGACGGCAAACCGTTTATCATCAGTTTTTTCGCCACATGGTGCAAACCCTGTAACCGCGAACTGAAAGCGATTAGCGAAGTCTATGCCGACTGGCAGGAAGAGACCGGAGTGAAAGTGATAGCCATCTCCATAGACCAGGCCCAGAACATCCAGAAAGTGAAACCGCTGGTAGACGGTAACGGATGGGAATACGAGGTTCTGCTCGATCCCAACAGCGATTTCAAGCGGGCGATGGGAGTCAACCTGATACCTCACGTCTTCATTGTTGACGGTGATGGAAAAATCGCCATGAGTCGCAGCGGATATACCGAAGGCGGAGAAGAGCACCTGATCGAGAAGGTACGCGAACTGATTGCCGCCAAGGGAGAGAGTAAATAAGAAAACTCCGGACACGTACGGAAATTATTATTCGGATTAAGACATGAGATATTTACATACGGCCTTGCTGGGCTGTGCACTGACCGCGCTGTCGGTGTCTGCCCAGGAAGACCTGGGGAAAAAGATCGTTCTGAAAGGAAGTGTTCAAAGTGATGTGCTCTTCCCGCAGGAAGATTCCAAGATCGATGCCCATCGCGATAACTGGTCGCTGACCAACACATACGCCGAGATGCACCTGATGAGCAAATACTTTTCGGCAGGAGCTCGTTTCGAAGGCTTGGAGCATCCGCTGCCCGGTTTTGAACCGGGATTCAAGGGACGCGGAGTTCCGTACTTCTACTTTGCGGGTCAGTATAAAGGGCTGGAGCTTACGGCCGGCGATTTCTACGATCAGTTCGGTTCAGGACTTATTTTCCGCACCTACGAGGAGCGCAGTCTGGGTATAGACAACTCCCTGCGTGGCGGCCGTCTGCTTGTCAAGTCGTTCAACGGTGTGAACCTGAAACTTCTCGGAGGAAAGCAGCGTCGTTATTGGCATCATAATGATTCCTGGGTCTATGGCGGCGATTTGGAGATGAGCCTCGACAGCTGGTTCCGCCGTATGGAGGAGTCGGGCACCCGCCTTACGCTCGGTTTCTCGGCCGTGAGCAAGCACGAAGACGATACCGACATTCTGAAATTGCAGTCCACAGGGCAGCAGGATGAGTTCGGAACCGACATCCTGGGAGCCTATAAGTTGAATCTTCCCAAAAACATCGCGGCATTTGACGTGCGCGCCAACTTCCAGAAGGGGGGCTACAACCTGTTGGCCGAATATGCCTGGAAAGGCCAGGACCCTTCGTTCGACAATAACTACATCTATCGGAAAGGAAATGCCCTCCTGCTGTCCGGCTCATATTCCAGACGCGGCATGAGCCTTCTGCTTCAGGCCAAGCGCAGCGAGAACATGAGCTACCGCAGTGACAGAACGGCCGATGGAATCTCCTCTTGTATCAATCATCTCCCGGCCTTCTCCATGCAGCACACTTATGCGCTGGCCGCTCTTTATCCCTACGCCACGCAGAACGTGTTGGGCGAATGGGCCTACCAGGCGGAACTGGGCTATAACTTCAAGCGCCGGACACTGCTCGGCGGAAAATACGGCACCAACGTGAAGGTGAACTTCTCCCACATCCGTTCCATCGACCGCACTCCTGTCACGGATGCTTCCGGGGCAGTTGTCAGCGACGTGAGAGGAACGGAGGGATATACCTCGAAATTTTTCAAGGTGGGGGATGAGATCTATTATCAGGATATCAACGTGCAGGTGGAGAAAAAACTCTCCCGCAGGTTCAAGCTCAATCTGATGTATATGAACCAGCGCTACAACCAGACCATCGTGGAGGGACACGGCGGAACGGTGAAGGCGAACATCGCCGTAGCCGAGGGCAAATATAATCTGAGCAAGAAGCTCACGCTCCGCGGCGAAGCCCAGTATCTCCACACGGATCAGGACCAGAAGGACTGGTGGTACGGTCTGCTGGAACTGTCGGTGCTTCCGTCCCTGATGTTTACGGTCTCCGACATGTACAATGCGCATGTGCCCGATGCTTCCGTTTCGGGCAAGACCAACAAGGTCCATTATTATATGGCAGCGGCCTGCTTCACTCACAAGGCCCACCGTCTGCAAGTTTCTTACGGAAAGACCCGTGCCGGCTATAACTGCTCCGGCGGTGTGTGCCGTCTTGTGCCGGCCAGCAAAGGTATACAGCTTTCCTATAATTTTAATTTCTAAGTCCTTCGCGAACAAATGAATCCCAGAAATATCAAATATCTGTTTTTAGCGCTTCCGTTCCTTGCCGCCTGCGACGACATTGCCGAAGAAGACCGGCTGACAGGCCCCATAGAATTTACTCCGATGAAGAATGTGCTGGTGGAGGACTTCACGGGACAGCGTTGCGTCAATTGTCCCCGTGCTGCCGAGGCGCTGAAGGCAATCCAGAAGACATACGGTGCGGAGCATGTGATTTCCGTGGCGATACATGGCGGCGGAAACACCAATTCTTTTCCCGTACCTTACGGGCTGGCCAACAGCGAGGGCGAGGACTATATCAGCCATTGGGGCATCGTGCAGCTGGGTTTCCCAAAAGGAATCGTAGATAGGACAAATGATATACTGAACTATCCGGCCTGGTCCGCCCGCGTGGTGGAGCGCTTGCAGATGGTTCCCAAGGTGGAACTGTCCGCTCAGGCTGTCAGCAATGCCGAAGAGGGCAGGATAGACATCACTGTGGAGGTGGAGGCGACGAACAAAGAAGCTGTCGACGGAAACCTACAGGTGTGGTTGGTTGAGAGCCATATCCTCGGTTACCAGAGCATGCCCGGCGGCCAGCCGGCCGACCTTAAATACGAGCACAACCACGTGTTCCGTGCTTCGGTCAACGGGGCCTGGGGCGAGCACGTTGTGGTGCCGGCCAGCGGGATCCTGTCCCAGACGTTCAGCTATGAGCCGCAGGACTACTGGAAGGTGGAGAATATGTCCGTCATTGCCTTTGTCTATAATGATGCCGAAGGAGTGTTGCAGGTGACGGAGACGAAAATGGAAACCAATAACTAAAACTTTTATAGCTTATGAAGAAATTGTTTACGCTTGTGCTCCTGTTTGCCGGTACGCTTTGCGCCAGTGCGCAGGTTGAGTTTGTCAAGGACGGAAAAGTCATCGCAGACGGTGAGACGGTAGAGTTTCTGGCCAAATCTTTTGAACTGGCTCCCGGAATGATTGTGGTGGAATGTGCTCCCTCCGAGCCGGTGCTGAGATATACCGGAACGGGGAGTGCGGAGGTGCGTGTGACGGTCACGAAGATGAATCCCGAAAAGGACAGACTGACCTGGTGTGGCATTACGGAAAGTTGCATGCCCATCATCAACGAGTCCGAGCAGCGTTCCTGCACCATGATGCCCGGCAGTACGAAGGATCTGGCTCTCCATGCCGATTTTGAGGGCGGCGAATATACGTCCTATACGGCCAAGGTGTCGGTCCGGGCCGGCATCTCGACGGCCAAGACCATTTATGTCAGGTTTGTCTATGCCGATCCTACGGGAATTTCCGCGGCTCCTTCGGCCGGAAAAATCAGTTTCGACGGTACGGGGCTGAACTATGCCTTCCATACGGCGGGCGCCTATGTGCTGAATGTCTACAGCCCTTCGGGACGGTTGCTGAGAAGCGAGAAACTGGGCCAGAACGGCACCTATTCCTTCAGCGGTTTGCAGCAGGGAGTTTATCTGTACGAAGTCAGGGCCGACGGCCGGCGCGTAGCTGCCAGCAAGGTCATTCTGAAGTAAGCGTCACGCACCCACACAAACCAAAGGCCGGATGAAGCGATTCCCTTCATCCGGCCTTTGGTTTGTGTGGGTGGATTTGTCAGAGGTGATAGCCCCACTGGTCCAGGGCGAATTTCCAGTTTTTCTCTACCAGTTCCACGGTGCGGTCGTTGTATTTGTATTTGTTCTTTTTGTATCCTTTCTTGGATCCCACGTACTGTTCGATGGCGGTCTGCGCCTCCGTCCAGCCCGGCAGCGACAGTTTGGAGTAAATTTCCCGGGTCATGCCCAGCGCGTCGGCCTCGAAGTCCTCGAAGCGTACTTCGAGGAGGTTGCCTTCGGGGATGCAGTGTTTGTCCGCCTCATATTTGTGGTAGAGCTTCGCATAGATGGAGAGGATGTTTTCCTCGATTTGCGTGTCGCTGAACTCCTGTAGCTTAAGCGGCTGGATGGTGTTGGTGAAGAAGGAACGTGTGCTCTCGAACACCGTGTAGGGATTGCGCATCAGATAGATGAACTTGGCATCGGGGAACATCTTTACCAGTTCCCTGACGCGTCCCGTGTGGGGCGGATTTTTCGAGAGGAACTGGGTGCCTCCCGTGTTCCAGAGCGAGATTTTGATGAGTTTGACGAATGTCTCTTCCCATATTTTCAGTTCCTCGTCGCTGATGTTCTCGAAAAGCATGAAGCGGTCGCAGTACTCCTGCTGGTATTTGGGCAGGAACCAGAAGTTATAATACGTGTACGGCATCATGTTGGCCAGCGCGAACTCCTCTTCCTGCGGCAGGTCCACCGCCAGTTCCATGTTGTCCGTCGGTCGTTTGTCCGGCATCAGCCACGACATGTTTTTCTTGAAGAACGGCTGTCCGAACATCATCAAGTGCGGAAACACCGTCTGGTACGTTGTGTTGTAGCCGAAGTGCTTGTCGCAGCTCAGCACATTGTGCACGAAGGTCGTTCCCGAGCGCCAGTGTCCCAGGATAAACACGGGAGCGTGTTCCAGCGGCCGCTCGGCCAGAAGTTTGCGGTAGCGTTTCTCCTGAATCGGAGCCAGCGTGGAGAGCAGGCGGCATACGGCCTTCGTCAGCCGGTATTTGCCGCGCCACCGCCGGTCTATCTCGCGGCCGTCCGTGATGGCCTTGAATGTTTTCCAGTCCGCGCCCACGAGTGGCGTGACGGGCAGTTTGCTAAATTCCAGTAATCCCATAGTTCTTTTTCTTGATGGTTTGCAGAGCGGTCACGCTCCCTTTCTGTTTTCCGGGTGTCGTTCTTTCTTAGAAATAGCCCTCCCGTTTCTTCTGTTCCATGGATGCCTCCTGGTCGAAGTCGATGACGCGCGTGGTGCGTTCGCTCTTCGTGGTGGTCATCATTTCCTCCACGATTTTCTCGATGGTGTCCGCTTCGCTCTCTATGGCTCCCGTCAGCGGCCAGCATCCCAGTGTGCGGAAGCGGATCTTCCTCATCTCGATCTTGTCGCGCCACTGGGCGGGCAGACGGTCGTCGTCGGGCATGATGAGCTGTCCGTCCATGTTGATGACCGGACGTTCCTTGGCAAAGTAAAGCGGAACGATGGGGATCTTCTCCAACCGGATGTATTGCCAGATGTCCAGTTCCGTCCAGTTGGAGAGCGGGAACACGCGGATGGATTCTCCCTTGCGGATGCGGGCGTTGTAGATGTCCCACAACTCGGGCCGCTGGTTTTTCGGGTCCCACTGGTGGAACTGGTCGCGGAACGAGAAGATGCGTTCTTTCGCGCGGCTTTTCTCTTCGTCGCGCCGAGCCCCGCCGAAGGCCGCGTCGAACTTGTGCTTGTCGAGTGCCGCGAGCAGGGCTTTGGTCTTCATCAGGTCCGTATGCACTTTCGATCCGTGGGTGAAGGGGCCCACGCCGGCCTTGAAGGCTTCCATGTTGCTCTCCACGATCAGGTTCCATCCGAACTCACGGGCATAATTGTCGCGGAATTCAATCATTTCCTTGAATTTCCATTTCGAGTCGATGTGCATCAACGGGAACGGCACTTTGCCCGGAGCAAAGGCTTTTTCGGCCAGACGTACCATTACGCTGCTGTCTTTTCCGATGCTGTAGAGCATGACGGGGTTTTCAAATTCCGCGGCCACTTCGCGGATGATGTAGATGGACTCGGCTTCGAGTTCCTTCAGGTGGCTGAGACTATAGTTCTCGCTCATGTCTGTTTACTTGGTCTTTGTTGCAAAGATAGTGCAAGCCGAACGCAATGAAACTTGTTTCAAGTTGCTAAGGCGCAGCCTATCTTCCGGCAAAGATAAAGATTTTTTCGTGAACAGGCTTGCTTTTTCCCGAGTACAATTGCAGCAAGTTATCCGTTCGTTCATGCCACAACGATAAAATTCTCGTGATGTATGGCTGGCAAAAATACGTTCATGTAGTTCATACCAAATGTTCTGGCATTATCCCATTCTCAAAGGGACTTATCTGCTTGCTATGGAACTTCGACGCATATCCGGAATCTGTTTAGATCAAAAGAATGCACTACTTTGGCAGTGTTGCCTCCCCCCCCCGGTAGCCTCTGACTTGTCAAGTTGTCGGGTTTAGTTTTATGAGTGCAAAGCTAATCATTTTTCCGAAGTTTAGCTCAGTGAACAGATCGGGGGGGCGGCGGGACCGTTCGCGTCCGGATGTTTCTCTCTCTTCCCCTCTTGCTCCCGATTCACGAAAAGCGTCGATGAGAAGCAGGGCGGGTAGCTTCAAACTGTAAACAAAAGTTAATTAACATTTGCTTTTCGCCCGCGGAGGTATTATATTTGCACCAGCAAAGTAGAAGAACCCTGCAAAGCCGCCTAATGGGCGGTTTTTTTCGTTGCTTAACGTGAAAAAAACATAGGATCTTGTTGAAAAAAGGTTCTATCTTTTTCAAAAAAGATACTATGTTGTAAAAAATAGGTCCGTTTCCGTTCGTTTTCCGAAAAACCTTGAGGTTAAACTTTCTGTCGCTGTATTAAAAATATCAAAATTCAAGATGTCGGGACAAGTGCCTTTAAGAGCGTGCCGGACGGGCGGTGGCGATGGTGAATTTCCGGCCCGTTCCGTGTTTTTTACATGCGGTCGGGTGCTTTGCCGCATAGCCGATTCAAAAAAAATGCGTATTTTTGCAATATATTGCGAAAAGCCCGTTATGAAATAACAGGAAAAAAGGCCGAATCCGCTTTCTTTCAGAATCTTGAAAAAGGCCCGTGGCGGATTGTTGTCTTTCGCCCCGCCGAGGCGCTCGTGCGGGAAAGGAGCCGGATGGCGAAGCAAAAGAGGAATGCAGTATAGAATTGTAAACAGAAGAAACGAAAAAGCAAGCATATCCCCGGCTATGGGGCCGGGACGGATGCGCATAAAACGCGGAATGGACATCCTGCTCTCCCTGATGGGGATGGCGGTATGCTCGCCGCTGTTTTTGCTGGTGGCGGCAGTCATGGCCGTCCACTGGCGGGGCTGTCCGTTTTTCTGCCAGGAACGTGTGGGACGGGGCGGACGCATTTTCCGCATTTATAAGTTCCGCACCATGCCCGACGATGCCGAGGCCCGCGGACCGCAGCTCACGGCCGCCGACGACGCGCGGCTCACACCGCTGGAGCGTTTTGTGCGCAGCCGTCATCTGGATGAACTTCCGCAACTCTGGAACGTACTGACCGGCGACATGTCGATGGTGGGCTACCGTCCCGAGCGGGCCTGTTTCGTGGAGCGCATCATGGCCGAGGACCCGCGTTATGCCTGCCTGCTGTGCATGCGTCCCGGCGTGACGTCCGAGGCCACCCTCTACAATGGCTATACCGACACGATGGAGAAAATGCTGGTGCGGCTCAATATGGACTTGCAGTATCTTGAAACCGCCACGTTGCGCAAGGACGTGCAGATCATGTTCCGCACGGCGTTTGCGCTGTTCCGCAGTGAAGACAAACAATAAAAATACCTATCGAAACAAGATGAGAGCGTTAAAGAAATATCTGGCAATATGGATCCTGCTTCTTTTCTGCCTTCCCGCCGCAAGGGCGCAGCAGTCGCAGATGAGTGACAAACAGGTGATGAGTTTCATTGTCAAGGAAAACGAGAAGGGGACCCCGCGCAATGAGATCGTCACCAAACTGATGGAGCGCGGAGTAAGCATAGAGCAGATACGCCGGCTGCGCGACAAATATGAGCGCGAGAAGGGCAAGTCTTCCCTCGGCGCGCGCGACCTGACGGGCGATGCCGACGGGCAGTCGCGCCTGCGCAAGCCCAATGGCGACAAACGCTCGTCCGCGGGAGGCGATCCCGTCCTGAAGCGGCGCCGTGCGGCCGAGGTCAAGGACAGCGAATTGAGTGCCGCCGAGCGGGCACGGCGAAAGGAAGACCGGATGCTGGAATTTTCGGACGAGTTGGATTTTGCTTTCCCCGACAGCCTGAAATACCATATCGATGAGAGCGAGGAACCTCAGGGCCGTCAGGTCTTCGGGCGCAACATCTTCAATCGCGAGCTTCTCACCTTTGAGCCGAACATGAACATCGCCACACCGGCCGACTACGTGCTGGGACCCGGCGATGCCGTTATGATCGACGTGTGGGGCGCCTCGCAGAAAACCATACAGGGCACGGTGTCGCCCGAGGGAACCGTGGACATCGAGGGCTTCGGTCCCGTCCAGGTGTCCGGTCTGACGGTGCAGGCGGCCAATGCCCGGCTGCGTTCCACACTGGGACGCCGCTATTCCGGTTCCAGTGTCCGCCTCTCCGTGGGGCAGACGCGCACCATCAGCGTGAACGTGATCGGTGAGGTGAATGTGCCCGGCACTTATACGCTCTCCGCCTTTGCCACTGTCTTTCACGCCCTCTACATGGCCGGAGGCATCAATGACATCGGAACCCTGCGCGACATCAAGATCTACCGCAAGGGGAGGCTCATCTCCTCGGTCGACATCTACGACTTCATTCTCAACGGAAAACTCTCGGGCAATGTCCGGCTCGCCTCCGACGATGTAATCATGGTGGGGCCCTACGACTGTCTGGTGGATGTCACAGGCAAGGTGAAGCGTCCCATGTATTATGAGATGAAGACCACCGAGAGTGTGGGCACGTTGCTCAAATATGCCGGCGGGTTTGCCGGCGACGCTTATCGGGACGTTATCCGCCTGATCCGCAAGAGCGAAGGCGAACTGACGATCTACAGCCTCGATGAGTTCGAGCGCAACAAGTTCCAGCTCACCGATGGCGATTCCGTCTATGTTGATTCCGTGCTGGCGCGCTACCGCAACATGGTCGAGGTGAAAGGGGCGGTGTTCCGTCCCGGCATGTACCAGATGGACGGCTCCGTCACCACCGTGCGCCAGCTCATCCGGATGGCCGGCGGACTGACCGAAGACGCCTTTACGGCGCGTGCCGTGATGCACCGCCGCCGCAAGGACCGTACGCTGGAAGTCATCTCCATTGATGTGGACGGACTGATGAACCATACTGTCCCCGATGTGGCGCTGTGCAACGAGGATGTCCTCTTCATTCCCGGCGTAAGGGACGGACAGGAGGAACGCACGTTCAGCATCGAGGGTGAGGTCTACTATCCCGGAATTTACGAATATGCGGAGAATACCACGCTGGAGGATCTGGTCCTTCAGGCCGGCGGCCTGAAGGACGCCGCCTCGGTGGTGAAGGTAGACGTGTCGCGCCGCATCCGTAACAACTCCTCGCTCAACGCGGACGATGAAGTGGCCTCCGCCTTCAGTTTCGCCTTGAAGGACGGCTTTGTCATTGATGGCAAGCAAGGATTCGTGCTCGAACCCTTCGACGAGGTCTTTGTGCGCCGCTCGCCCGGATATGTGGAGCAGGAGCATGTGACAGTGGACGGCGAGATAGCCTTTGCCGGAACTTACGTATTGACCCGGAAGGGACAGCGTCTGAGCGAACTGGTGAAGAATGCCGGAGGCGTGACGAAGGAGGCCTATCTGGAAGGCGCCCGCCTGGAACGCAAACTGACAGCCGAGGAGAAGATCAAGAAACAGTCCATGCTGCGTATGGCGATGGGCGATTCGATAGACGTGAAGAAACTGGACCTGAGCGACACGCGCAATGTCGGAATTAATCTGGGCATGGCCCTGAAGAATCCCGGCAGTGACGAGTGGGACATCGTATTGCAGAAGGACGACCGTCTGGTCATCCCGCAGTTCAACAACACCGTCAGCATCAGCGGCGAGGTGCGCTATCCCAACTCGGTGTCCTACAGGAGCGGCGCGAAGCTGGACTATTATATCAATATGGCCGGCGGATACAGTGACAAGGCCCGCAAGAAACGTGTGTACGCGGTGAACATGAACGGAACGGTGTCGCGTGTGCGTTCCGCCAAGGACATACAGCCCGGCTGCGAGATCGTGATCCCTGCCAAGAAGGAGCGTCGCGGCCTGAGCACGGCGGAAATCATCAGCATGAGCAGCGTTCTGGGTACGCTGACCATTGCGCTGGCCACATTGTTGAAGTAAGAAAGCGTTAGGAGTTATGAATGAATTTGATTTTGGTGCATTCTGGAACAGTCTGAAATCTGCCCGAAAGCGCATTTTGCTCAATTGCTGCATTGCGGCTGTAGTGGCTCTGGTCATCGGTTTCAGCATACCGAAACTGTATATGGCTGAGGCAAGTCTGGCATCGGAGCAGTCGGAGGAAATGCCCGGTCTGGGAGGTCTGAGTTCTCTGTCTTCTTTTTTGGATATAAAGAAAGGGACGGACGCGATAGGACCGGATTTATATCCGGATGTGATCTCTACCAATGATTTTTTGGTGGATCTGCTTTATGTCAGAGTCCGGACGATTGATGGGAATGAACTGACATTTCAGGATTATCTGAAAAAACATACAAGAGTTCCGTGGTGGTCCTATGCGGGAATAGGTTTCAGAAAATTGAAGAATAAACTGGTTCCGCCGAAATCCGTGAACAAGCGGGGAAAGAATGAGAAGATCAATCCTACGCATCTGAGTCTGGAGGATGAGGCCTTGGTCGGAGGCTTACGGGGTATGGTTACCTGCAATGTGAATGAAGAGACCGGAGTGATCAACCTTTCCGTGCAGGCGCAGGATCCGGTGGTGGCGGCAACAATGGTAGATTCGGTAATGGCACATTTGCAGGATTTCATTACCAGTTACCGCACTAACAAGGCCCGGGTAGATCTGGACTATTACCAGAATCTTGAAGTTTCCACCAGATCTGATTATGAGCAGGCGAAACATGCCTATGCCAATTACTGCGATACGCATCAGGGACTGGCTTTACAGTCGTACATATCCGAGCAGGAAAGCCTTGAGAACGAGATGCAGATAACTTTCAATGTTTATTCCCAGGTGCGTCAACAGGTGCAGGCCGCTCAGGCCAAAGTGCAGGAGAAAACTCCGGCTTTTACCGTTCTTGAACGCGCCAACATTCCCAATCTGCCGTTCACACCCAAGAAGTCTCTGATTCTCTTCTCTTGTCTGTTTTTGGCTTTCTTTGGCACGTTGGGATTGATTTATATCCGTCTGCTCTTCTTTGACAAGCCTGCCAAGGATTAGTTTCCGAGAGGCAAGGGGATGTTGAACCGTAATCTTATATAGATGTGGCAGGATAAGTTGAGACCGGGTAATCTGATACGGCAAGTGGGAAACGCATTGTTTTTTCTGCTTCTGCTTGTACTTATGGTGGATCCGGGCAATGCCATCCTCCATCTGAAAGATAAAGTCTTTGTGCTGTTTGTCGGATTCAACATGGTCTTCTTCAAACCCGATTTCCGCTATCTGGCGGTCATCGTTCCGGTTTTCTGCGTGATATTTTTGTGCTATCTGCTGGCTGTCATGCAGGAAAACAACGTGGATTACGATTTCTTTTTGGGCATAGTAAAAGGATTTGCACCGCTGGTGCTATTGCTTTGGGTCAGACATTATGATGTGCTTCGTCTTGCCCGTATCCCGGCTGTCATTACCTGCCTTATCATCCTGACACTGTACTCGGCAACCGTGTATAGCGATGAATTCAGGGCCGCATTGTTCATGTACTCTAAGAAGCATAATGAAATGGTGATGCTTACCGAGAGATATTATCTTGGATTCCACGTGTTTGGAATGTATTACAGGTCGATAGTCAGTTTGATGCCGGTGCTGTGTGTCTTTTTATTTTCCACATTGAACAGCAAACCGTTGAAGCTGGCTTCTTTGCTATGTGCGCTTTTGATGGCTGTCTGTTATTTGGTGAGTGGTACGCGTGCAATGTTTCTCACACCGTTTGCCATCTTCGGCGGCATGTTGTATCTGAATCTGATGAAGCGCAGAAAGATCAAGTATCTGTTGTATCCTTTGCTTGTCCTGTGTGCAGTGGGGTTCTTGATCCTGATATATCTTCTGGCTACGCAGGAAGGGGATTTGTCAAACTCTATCAAATACGGGCATCTGACTTCCTACTTGGAATTGTTTGATGCACATACGGAATATCTGTTGCTGGGTCAAGGCCCCGGAACATTATTCTATTCCGTAGGCTTTGGAAGAATGACCGCAGAAACCGAATGGACCTATATAGAACTGATACGGTATTTCGGGATTTTCTCTTTGATAATTCTGGCAGTGTATCTGTTCCCGCTGACATCTTTGTTGAAAGATATATCGGATGAGTTGTCTTTTTCATTGGGCATTACTTATATTATTTTCTTGCTGGTGGGAGGAACCAACCCTTTTTTGCTGAACTCGCAGGGAATGATGATCCTTTGGCTGTTTTATTCTTATATGGATAGGAAGAAGTTTCAGGTTTTTAAAGAAAAGGAGGTATAGGTGCGCCAAAATGTGATTTTTCCCGTAATAGTATTGTATAAGTGTAAACTGGAGGATGCGCATTCTTATCAGACACTTTTGTCCGTGGGAAATTTTGACCGTTATATGGTTTATGACAATTCGCCCCGGGATTTTATTGTGCATGCGGAGGATCTTCCTGCCGCAGCAGTATATGTCCGTGACGAACGGAATGGAGGATTATCGAAAGCTTATAATACGGCGGCGCGGTTTGCGTGTGAACATGGATATTCCAGAATCCTTTTGCTGGACCAGGACACGGTGTTTCCGGATGGAGCGGGAGAAGTTTATGGGCGGTTCAATGAATTGGCGGCACTGAGCGTTCCCGTGATGAAGACGGTTTCCGGTGCGGATTTTTCGCCTTGTACGTTGACTGGCTGGAAAACTCGGGCTGTTCGCAAGCCTGTTCCTGGAATATATTCCTTGTGGGAGTTTGCCAGTGTGAATAGCGGAATGTGTATAGATCTGGAATTGTTTTTTAAAGCCGGAGGATATAATGAGAGGATTGTTCTGGATTTTGCTGATTTTGAGTTCCAGGGCAGATTGAGAGAGTACGCCTCATCTTTTGAGATTCTTCCGATGTCAGTGGTGCAAGACTTTTCCAATGACGAAACGGACGTGTCCCGTTTGCTCCGGCGCTATGATCTTTATCTGAAGAGTGCCGCTCAATATCGGATAAATGGGCTGAGGGGGAGGTTACGTCTGAATGTAGAGGTGCTTGTACATACGCTTGCATTGGTGAGGCGATCAAGAAGTGCGGTTTTTTTTAAGCATTATCTGACGGATTATATTTTTCAGTCGGACGGTAAAAGAGAAGGAAATGGATAGGACAACAAATTCGGAAACAGGGAAAATGACAGGAAATGTAGCCTGTGTCAGCACGGTAGATAAAGAGATAAGGTTCCGGGGCACTTCGGGTGGACTGGGAAGTTGCTTGGTGCGTTTTCTGTTTGAGCAAGGCCTTATCGGATCTGCCCTTTCCTTTAGCTTTGACAGTTCTTCTCTGTGCTATGTTCCCCGGATCATATACGATATAAGGGATTACGAACAAGTGGGCAGTATTTATCAGGACGTTAACCTGATTTCCTTTGTCAGGAATCATGTGAAATCTATTCGAGGACCCTTCTTTTGTTTTGCATTGGGCTGTCAGGTGCAGGCCGTAAAGTCCTTGCTGTCGAAGGCGGGAGTGGAGAGTTATGTAGTTGAACTGGTGTGTTCTTCACAGCAATCCCTGGATGCAACGAAATATCTGTTGCGCAGATTGCGTATCCCGTTTCAAAGTGTCCGGAAGATCCAATACCGTGGAAACGGCTGGCCCGGAGGTGTACAGATAGAACAGAAAAATGGGAATAAGAGCTTTATACCCAATACGGGGTCTGTCTGGATGGAAATATTCCATTCGAAGTTGTTTGTCATGCCCCGTTGTTTTATGTGCAACCCTAAACGGGAAAGTGGGGCTGATCTGATTATAGGCGATCCTTGGAGAATTGACAGTCCGAAAACTGAGACCTTAGGCAGATCTCTTTGTTATGTGAAGTCCGAAAGAATGCGCGATATTTTGTGTGCCATGAGGAACGCGGGGCTGATTGTGCTGGAAGAAGTTGAGGAACAGCTGTTTTTCTATCCCATGCAAGGAACGTTGCGCCGGAAGGCTTCGGCTTTGCGGCATCAGAGACTGGTGAGGCGGTACCAACGCTTCATCCAGAGCGATACCTATAAAAAGAGTGTGTGCGGATTTCCCGGGTTATTTAAACTCCATTGTCTTGTAAATAATGTTTTTGAAAGAATATTGAACAGATTATGAATATACTTATATTTGAACAGCCTACCCGTAACCGGGGTGATGAGTCTGCACATCGTGGTCTGGTGCATAAATTGATTTCCGCTTATCCTGAGGCAAGGATCGTGGTGTTGTTTTATGGAAATGAGCAAAGCGAGGTGGAGGATTTGCGTGTCGTGGCTGATAATGTGTTCTATATAAATATACCTTTGCGTTGCCGCACGTTCAGCCCTGCCAGATTATACAAACTGTGCATGATGCTTCGGATGCCACGGTTGCTTTATTGGGTTCCGGCTTCCCGGAAGTATCTGAAGTTTATCCGTGAGGCGGATTTGATAGTGGGTGCTCCCGGCGGGATTGAGATGGGCGGATTCATGGGATGGAGCCATCTGGCTTTGTTGTGGCTGGTCAAAATGGAGAAGAAGCCTTTGGCCTATTATGGCCGTTCGATAGGACCTTTCAGCACCAGTTCTTATTTTACGAAGTTGTTCCGTAAGTACAGTCTGGAATTGTTGAACTACTTTTCTTTTGTCTCATTGCGGGATGCCAAGTCCCAGCAGACGGCTTTGGGCTTGGGAGTCAATTATGTGGAGACTATAGATTCGGCCTTCTTGCGGGATGAGACAGAAGCGGCACCGGCATCCTTTATGGAGGAATTGGGCAAGAGCGGCTATTTTGTCTTTGTTCCCAATTCTTTGGCTTGGCATCCTGCCTACAAGGAAAATTACAGTTATGAGGATTTCAAGAATGTCTGGGTTACTTTGGCAGATGCTTTGCTGAAGGCTTATCCGGATTATAAGATGGTGATGTTGCCGCAGACCACGTTTATCAGCTGGATTCCGGATGGCTATAATTATTTTGTGGAAATCCGGAAGTCTTGTTGTGATCCGGAGAGGATTGTGGTATTGGAAGAGCAATACGGGTCTGACATACAGCAAGGCATCATTTCCCGTTCCCGTTTTTTGGTTGGGGCCCGCTACCATTCTGTGATTTTTTCTATAAATCAGAATGTCCCATTTGTCTCCTTAAGCTATGAGCACAAGATGAGCGGTGTCTTGCAGTTGCTGGGGAAAGAGGATTGTGAGGTTTCCGTAGAGCGTTTTTTCAAAGGGAAGACAATGAGCGAAGTCGGGCTTTCTGCTTTTGTGAAGGCTGTATTGGACAAGACTTTCACGATCCGGCCTGATGAACCGGCTAAAATGAAGGCGGCCCGGATCGCACAGGAAGGGTTTGTCAAATTCCAGAAAACAGTGAAAGGTATCTTATGAGTGCCGCGGGAAGAGTCTTACTGAACAGCATGGCCCTCTATGCGAATATGGGGGTGACGATGGTAGCGTCATTGTTGGCTACCCGTTTGGTCCTTCAGGCACTGGACGGTGAGGAGTATGGAGTTTATGTGCTGGTGGCCAATGTTGTTGCCATGTTTTCTTTTTTGAATCTCTCTATGGCTGCGGCAGTCCAGCGCTATTTGTCTTTTTCTTTGGGTTCGGGAGACTTCCGGAACCTGAAGGAAGTATTCTATACCAGCGTCATTCTTCATCTGGTGATTGCGGCTTCCGTGGTGGTTCTGCTTTCTGCCTCCGGGTATTGGTTGGTGGGCTCGGTCTTGAAGATTCCTCCTGCTTTGTTGCCGGATGCTTATGTCGTACTTGTCTGTATGGTTTTGGGACTGGTGTTTGTCATACTTTCGGTGCCTTATGAGGCTGCGATGAACGCCCATGAAGATATCTATGTCATAGCCGGTATCAATAGTTTGGATTTTCTGTTGAAACTGCTGGTAGCGGCCGTGCTGATGTTTTTGGAGAGTAATATGCTGGTTGTTTATTCCTTGCTTCTCATGGTCGTGCAGATTATAGTGTTCCTGATGAAATATGCCTATGCCGTGAGCCGCTATCGGGAATGCTCTTTCAGATTTCATTCTTTGCGGGGCAATACTGTTTTCCGGGAGTTTGCCGGTTTTTCAGGTTGGAATATTGTCGGAGTGGCTTCGGCGGTGGCGCGTAATCAGGGGGGAGCGATTCTGCTGAATGTGTGTTTTCAGAAACTCATTATCAATGCGGCATACGGCATTTCCCAGCAGGTTAACGGATTCTTGTTGTTTTTCTCCAATTCCATTGTCCGTCCGCTGAGACCTCATATCATAAAGATGGAGGGAGCGGGGCACCATGACAAGGCCGTATCATTGGCTATTGTCGCCAGCAGACTGACTTTCCTGCTGTTGTTGCTTCCCATTATACCCCTTTATGTAAATATGCCGTATGTCCTGGATGTATGGTTGGAGGAAGTCCCTCCCTATACGGTAGGTTTTTGCAAGGCATTCCTGCTTGTTACACTCATCAATCAATTGTCCATAGGGCTCCAGATTGTGCTTGAAAGTGTGGGACGTATCCGCCGGCAGCTGTTGTGGGTGGCTTTCTTTCATGCCGTGACATTGTTATTGGGGCTTTTGCTGTTCCGGATGGGTTTTCCTCCTCAGAGTTTGCTCCATTGTGTTGTTGTAGAGGAAGTAGTGCTGATTTTTGTAAGGGTTTCGGTGGCCCGTAAGGAAGCCGGGGTTTCTGTAAAAGAATATTTTCAGCATTTGTTCGGCCCTTGTATTGTGGGAGGAGCGGCTTGTTTTGTCATTTGCGAGATGATGTCGGGCATGGTGCATGATGGATTCCTTAAACTGTTCTTTTCCATGATTCTTGGCCTTATTCTGGTAGGTCTGCTGTCTTTGTTCATTCTGAGCCGTTGGGAGAAAGAAAAGATACAGAGTTTGTGGGAGCGGTTGAAAATGCGGTTGGCTGGTCGTCATAACTTGCAGTAAGAAAAACAATATGAAATAAAGAATCACGAGATATACGATTATGATTTCAGTTTGCATAGCCACATATAACGGGGCATCCTATATTCAGGAACAGTTGGACAGTATTCTTCCGCAGCTCGGCCCGGGCGACGAGGTGATTGTCTCGGACGATGCCTCGACCGACGGGACGCTTGCGCTTGTGGCGGCCTTTGAAAGCCCGATCCTGAAAGTTGTGAAAGGTCCTTGCAAAGGTTCTCCCGTTCTGAATTTCGAGAACGCTCTCCGTCATGCTTCGGGAGACATCATTTTTCTGTCCGATCAGGATGACCGTTGGGAAGAGCGGAAAGTTGCCCGTATGGTCGAGGCGCTGGCAGAGGCCGATTGCGTTGTGAGCGACTGTTACGTAACCGATGGAGAACTCAACGTGACGGCTGCTTCGTTTTATGAACTGAACGCCACACGCTCCGGCCGGATGTACAACCTCCTGCGCAAGAACGGGTATCTGGGCTGTTGCATGGCTTTCAGGCGCGAGGTGCTGGAAAAGTCCATGCCTTTTCCGGCGGGCATTCCCATGCACGACATCTGGATCGGGAATGTGGCGGCCTTCTGGTTCAGGACAAAGTTCATAGATGACAGGCTGATCCGTTTCCGCCGCCATTCCCGCAACTCATCCGTGACGGCACGGAAAAGCCCGTTTTCCTGCTGGCGGAAGCTGGAGTTCCGCTGGTTGATTGTGCGGGCTTTGGGAGGCCTGTTTTTCAGGCGGTGACATACGGTTCTTGCTTTTTTCCCGTTATTCTTATATCAGTTGTTAAAGAAAACGCCTATGAAAGCCGAAATTCTCTATCCTTTTGTCTCTCTTGTCGTAAGCATGTCTGTCACTGCGGCCGCCATGCCGTTGCTGCTCAAGGTGTGCCGGAGTAAGGGCCTTTACGACCTGCCTGGGGAGCGGAAAGTGCATCATAACAATATCCCCCGTCTGGGCGGCATACTTTTCGTCCCCTCTATGGTGGCCGGAGTATGTGTGTCCTTGCTCTGCATGGAGAATCTCGATACGCTGACTTTCAAGGCCGAGAGCTTTATCCTTTATTCGGGTTTCCTGCTCATTTATCTGATCGGAGTGGCGGATGACCTTTACGGAATGAAGGCCGGAGTGAAGTTTGTGATCCAGTTTGTCGCCTCGCTTTTCCTGCCACTTTGCGGTGTCGAGATCAACAACCTTTACGGCTTTTTCGGCATTTATGCCCTCCCGTCTTTGGTAAGCTATCCGCTGACGGTCCTTGTCACATTGCTGGTGGTCAACTCCATCAATCTGATCGATGGCATTGACGGGCTGGCGGCCGGGCTGAGTATCCTGGCCCTGTCCGCTTTCACCGTTCTGTTCTTCAATCTGGGAGTGATCGGTTATACGCTCATCTCATGCGGCCTGCTCGGTTCGGTCATCGTTTTCTTCTATTTCAATATGTTCGGGAGGCCTGAGCGGCACACCAAGACGTTTATGGGCGATGCGGGCAGTCTGATGCTGGGCTATGCACTGGCCTATCTGGGCATGAAATATGCCATGTACAGGCCCGAGCTGCTGCCCGTGCGTCCCTTTGCGCTGTTCGTTTCCTATACCCTGCTGCTTCTGCCTACGTTCGACCTTATCCGCGTTGCTTTGGGACGGCTTTGCCGGCGTGTCTCCATTTTCCACCCTGACAAGACGCATATTCACCACAAACTGATGGAATTGGGCTGTTCCATGCACCAGGCTCTCCGGGTGCTTCTGGGGCTGTACGTATTCTTTGGTCTGTTCAATGGTTCCCTGTATTTTTTGGAGGTGTCCGTGGAGTGGATTGTTCTGGCCGATGTCCTGATCTTTGCGGCTTTTCATCTGTATGTGGATCTTCTTATAGCGAAGGTGAGGCGGCATTCCGGCAGTCGGGAGTGAATGGCGAAGATCCACAACTTGAAAAAGTTTCGCAATATGAAGTGTTTCAAGAAGAAAATGTGTATTTTTGCCTTGTAATTTACAATTAAATCTAATAACAACAATTATGCGCAAGTTTTCTTTACTTCTTCCGGTGACGCTGCTGATGCTCTCGGCTGGGAATGCTTCGGCGGATGTGATAGGTCTGAAGACGAACCGTGCCGTAGGAACTTCACTCACGCTGGCCCTCAATTCGGGTGTCAGTGCAACGCTGGAGTGGAGCAACGGTACCACCGAGACTCATACCTTTACCGGTACTCCCGTAGATCTTTCCGTAGCCTCCGATTCGCTTACCATCAGCACCTCCGAAGGCACTATCACCCATTTCTATGCGCCGGATGCCGGTCTGGTCAGTCTTAATACCTCCGGCTCGCCCGGTTTGCAACGACTGATGTGTGCGGGCAATTCGCTGTCCCGTCTGGATCTCGCTGCCAATAAAAGTCTGGTTGATCTGGATTGCAGCGACAACGAATTGTCGGAACTGACGCTGACCTACAACGTAGCCCTGACGGACCTGAACTGTGCGGGCAATGCCCTTGAACGCCTCGCTGTTCCGTCGGCTGCTGCCCGAAATCTGGAAACGTTGGTCTGCGCCGACAACAAGCTGGGCTCTATTGCCGGAATCAGTGCCATGCCTGCGCTCAAATCGGTGTGGGTGCAACGCAATGAACTTTCCGCTCTCAAACTCTCTTCCCGCGCCACCGGTCTGCAAACCCTGTTGGCTTCGTCCAACGGTCTGACAGAGTTGGCTCTTCCCGCAGGCACCCCTTATTTCACCGAACTTTGGGTGGAGAACAACCAATTGACGCAACTTGAGCTGGACGCTACGGCTGTAGAGAGCAGCCTTGCTGTGGTCAGCGCGGACAACAACGAGCTGGGGCTGATCAACTGGGGAGAGGCCAAAAGGGCTCCGGCCCTGAAAAGTCTGTACGTGGAGAACAACAGACTTTTCTTCAACTCCCTTCCCAAATTGAGAAATGCCGCCTTCAATTATGTGGTATCTCCGCAGAATCCTTATTTTGTGACCGAGACGTTCCTGCTGGACGAGAAGTATGAGTTGCGTCCGCAGTTGGGTACAGACTGTTTCGGCAACATCCTCAGCGGCATGACTTATACCGTGACCAATCTGGACGGCGATGTGCTGGAGCGTGGCAGCGGAAAAGACTATCTCTATACGTCTGGAAACTGGACCTTCCTCACGCCGCAGCGCGGAGTGATCATCACTGCCCAGGGGTCCTTCTATCCAGACCTGGTGCTCTCTACGGTTCCTGCGCGTGTAGTATCGACAGTGGGCATTGACGATGTCTCTGCCGACGGCACGGACCGCTCTGCCGAGGTTTATGACCTCAGCGGCCGCCGCGTGAGCCGTCCTGCCAAAGGAATCTATATTGTGGGGGGCAAAAAGGTTCTCGTGAAGTGAAAAAAGCCCCGTTGCATAAAAAACAGACTATTATGGAAATACCTATGAAAACAATATTCAAGACTATCATTTCCGCCTTGATGCTGGCCACTCCGCTGGCCGCCGGGGCACAAGGTGTTCTGCTCGATGCCGATGCCGCCAAGAAATCCCACGTACTGACGGGTAAGGACACGGTGCGTCTGGGCTATGAACCCGATATCAAAACTGTGGCCGTGGCCGGAAATTCGGACTATACCGTTAGCGGCAATGTGGACTGGCTCACCTGGCGCAAGGAGAAGAACGGCAATGTCACTCTTTTCAGCGGTTACAACAGCAGTGCCTCCGCTCCGCGTTACGGACAGGTGACGCTCACCACGGCCGATGGGGCCGGCACACACTCTTTTGTGGTGGAACAGGCCATCAACACTGCGGCGTTGACCGTAACCGGCGATGTGAAGCACGCTATCCAGTCGGCTACGGCCTCATCGCAGCAAAGCGGTGAGGAAATCTCGAAAAGCTATGACAACGATCCCTCTACCATCTACCACTCTTCCTGGAGCGGAGCATCATTACCCATTACGCTGACCTATACACTTAAGGAAGCCGCGCATGTGGACTATGCACTCTACACTACGCGCCCCAGCGGAAGCAACGGAAACTTCGGCGAGGTGAAGGTACTCTACACCACTGCCGACAATGCCACGCAGTTTAAGGAATTGGGCGTTTTCAATTTGGAACAGAGGAGTGGCTCGCACCGCATTGATTTCGGAAAGGAAGGCATCGACAACGTGAAACGGGTGAGATTCGAGGTGCTCAGCGCCGCATCCGATGGTTCCGGAAAGAACTATGCCAGCTGTGCCGAGATGGGCTTCTATGCTTACGATACAGCCTTGTCTGACGAACTGGCGCGGTATTTTGAAGATGCTCTCTGCACGCGCCTTAAACCCGGTGTGGACGAAAAGGCCGCGGCCGGCATCTCCATGCCCTATGTGCGCCAGCTGGTCTACAACATGCTTGAGCCGGGCTATTCCACGAAGTATCGTGTAGGCGAGTTTGAACCTTATCGTACCTTAGGCAGCCTGAGCCAGGAGCTCATGACCAGCAATTACAACCGTTATGAGAATCCCACGGGCATCTATTTCACGAAGGGACAGCCTGTGGTGCTGTTTGTGGAAGGAATCACCGAGGTTGCTCCCAATTTGATCATCAAGAGTTTCGGGCCGGCGCAGAATACTGGCGACAACCAGCCTGAAAGTTCCTATCCGTTGAAGAACGGAGCCAACCTCATTGTTCCCGCCAACCGCGGCAACGGTTACATCTCTTATTATTCCGACAATTTTGCGTCTTTGCCCAATGTGAATATACATTTTGCCATGGCTGGCGAAAACGGATATTTCGATCTCCAGCGCGGTGATACCAACGAAGATTGGGTCAACCTTCTGGCCAATGCCAAGAGTGACATCATCGACATCCGCACACCGCGCATGCAGGTGGCGGCTCCGCTTGTATCGCTGCGCCGTGTGTGTCCCCGCAAGGGCGTGGAGCTGGCCCGTATCTATGAGAATGTCATCATACGCGAACGCGAAATCATGGGCCTTGGCTTGTTTGGCCGTGAACCCAAAAACCGCCAGTTTGCCCGTTGTGTGACGGGTGGGATGTTTGCCGACGGAGTAGGTGCGGCCGCAGCATTCGATCTGTTCGACCAGTGGGTGAATCCCGATGACTTCAGTTTCTGGGGCTTTGGGCATGAGTTGGGACACGTCAACCAGGTGCGTCCCGTTTTCAAGTGGGACGGTATGGGAGAAACCACCAACAATGTCTACTCCGCTTGGGTGGAACACACGCTGGGCAATGGCTACCACCGGCTTGAAGACGAGAACTCCGGAGTCGATGAGTACCGAGGTTGGCGCGGCGGACGCTTTGAGGCTTATCTGGAGGAGGGCGTACGCAAGGGAGTGACGTGGCAGTTGCAGGACGGTCCGGACTATCACGGAACAAAGCCAGGAACGGTTACGGTGAGAGACGAGGATGCCAACGGCAAGCAGGGAGCGAACGTGCAGACCACGTCGCGCAACTATGACCACTTCCTGAAGGTCGTGCCGCTCTATCAGCTTGCACTCTATTGCCTGAAGGATGCCGCCGGACAGTCGCCCGATGCTTACGGAAAGATGTTGGAGGGTCTGCGTAAAACCACCGACTTGGGCAAAACCAACGGACAGTTCCAGCTCCAGTTCATGAAGACCTTCTGCGATTCCACCCGGATGGACTTTCTTCCCTTCTTTGAGAAAGCGCGTATGTTGAACCCCGTCAAGGCATACATAGAGGACTACAGTCCGGGATGGCTCATCATTACCGAGGAGATGGTGCAGGAACTTAAGGATTATGTGGCTTCCAAGAATTATGCCCGCGTGCCCGAGGCCCTCAACTACATCAATGCCTACAACTGGCAGGTGTTCCGCGACAAGGGAGTGATAGACGAGACCACGCGTGTCAATTCGGGTTGCCTTTCTTACGGTGTCTTCATCCGTGTGGACAACAGTGTCTGGAAGAATGCCGTAGGCTATGAGACCTACGATGCTGCCGGAAACCTGTTGCGCATCTCCATGTTCGGACTGGGCGATTCGGCCACTTCATCGCGTTATACGCGTGTGCTGTGGCCCGAAGGAGCTTCCTACATCATGGCCGTGGGCTATGACGGGCAGCGCGTCAAGTGCTATCAGGAATAACGAAAAATGAAAACAAAAAAATCACAATGGAATTTGTTCCATTGTGATTTTTTTTGTTTCCGAGTTTTGCAGGCGAATCAGGATGTGGGCGAAGATGGTTTGTTGCGTTTTCTTCTCCATTCCTGATAGAGAATGGAGGGAAGGGCGGAAAGAATCCCGAAGCAGCGTCGGAGTTGTTTTTTCGGCTCGGTGTAGATGCGGTGCACAAATTCCAGATGGCAGTCTATCATCCATTGGGGCGCCCGTCTGGTGTCGGTGCCGCTGAAGAACTTGAAGGCCGCCCCTACGGCAATCAGGACGCCGCGGTGCAGATGCGGCTTCAGTTTGCTCATGAAGATCTCCTGTTTGGGAGCGCCCAACGCCACCCAGATGATGTCGGCCTTGTCCCGCTCGATGATGCGGGCCAGCTCTTCGTAGTCAAAATCATTTACATCACGGTAGGGCAGGTCGTAGAACGTCATGTCTGCGATGCGAGGGTCCGTCTGCGACAGGTTCTTTTTCAGTCCGGCCAGCGTTCCGGGAGAGGTGCCCATGAAGATCATGCGGTATTTCCTCATGCCGATAATGTCCATGAAGATCTGGCTGCCGCAGTATTGTCCGTAGCGTTTGCCGTAGAGCCATTTCAGATAGAGCGGGACATAGCTGCTGTCGCAGACGGCGAACATGCCTCCGTTGATGATGTCCAGATAGTCGGCATTGCGGTTGGCGGTGGTCAGGATGACGCCGTCCGCCACGCAGATGTAGCCGGCTTTGTCTTTTTCCAACTGGCGGTCGATGGAGCGAAGCACCTCCGTCTTGTCAAACTCGTAGTTGATGTTAAAGTATTTCTCCATATAATGTGGTGTGTGTATGCGAAAGTCTCACTGGCAGAGATTCTCAAACAGTCGCAGCCAGCGCTTGCCGATGACGTCGGTGCTGTATTCGCGTCTGAGTTTTTCGTAGGCGCGCAGGCCCAGGATGCGGACCTCTTCAGGCTGTGCCCACAGTTCCGTGATCTGCCGCTCCAGGCTTTCGGCCGAATCCGGGACGAACAGGCGGCCGATGCTGCCGGCTCCGTGTCCGATGATCTCCGGAAAACCGCCGTGGTCCGGCCCTATGCAGGGTTTCCCGAGTGCGGCGGCCTCGAGGATTGTCATTGGGAACCCTTCGTAGCACCGGCTGGGCATGACGATGAACCGGCTTTTCCGGATGAAATCCTCCAATGCCGTGCGGTCCAGTTTTCCCAAGAGCCGGACGTTTTCGGGAAGGTCTCCCCTCATGTCTTCTCTGACGGCCCCGGCAAAGCGGAACGGTATGTGGGGATGCCGGCGGGCCGCGTCTATCAGGCGGTCATAGCCTTTCTCATAGCTCAGCCGTCCCACATAGCCTACGTATTCCCCCGTTTGGTATGTGCAGCCGTCGGGCACATCGGCGCAGTTGGGGATGACTGTCAGGCGCCGGCTGTCGAATCCGGCGGCCGTCAGTTTCCGTTTCTGGAAGTCCGTGATGCAGGCAAAGACATCAACGTTTTCCCGATAGGCCCCGGTCAGGCGGGCGTATGCGTTTCTCAGAGTATAGCCGGCGGATTTGAGCAGGGAGTGCTCGCAGTTATGCCGCAGGCAGCTCCATTCGTTCCCGCGCTCCAGACAGATTTCGCAGGGCGCGCCGTTCCTCATGAAAAGTCCGGTGGGGCATACCAGCCGGAAGTTGTGTACGGTCATGACAACAGGGACCCCGGCTTTCCGGCATTCTTGCAGGGCCGCCGGACTGATGAACGGGTAGAGATTGTGCACATTCACGACATCGGGTCTTTCCCGGCGGAGTGCCTCGCGCATACCTCTTATGCCTTCGGGAGAGTAGATGCCGCAGAGGAATCCTTTTATTTTCCCTCCCAACGTCTCCCGGCTTCCCTCGCTGGTCTGCCGGTAGAAGGCGATGTCGATGCCGCGCGCTTGCAGCATTTCCGTCATTTTGTCGACCACGGCCTCCTCGCCGCTGTATTTCCCGTAGTTGTTGTGTACAAGGAGTATTTTCATCGGATGATGCGTTTGGAAAGAGCTATCCTTCCTTTGTCTAATAGGACGGATTATTGGGGAGCATGCGGTTTTGTCGTGTCTGTATTGGAAATCATCTGGAAGACATGTATATTTTCCTGAGTATGGGCAGGACAGGTTTCATCATTTGTAGAAGGATAGCAAAAATAAGTGGATGCTTTGCACTGAATGTGAGCATGGCATTGTTGTTGGGAGTATATGCTTTGTAATGTCTGAGAATGTAAAGCATTTTGGAAAAAGGAACACGCCATAGATAGCGTAGAATATTATATTTATGAAGAAAGAGATGATGCCCCATAATAGCTTCCGCGCATTTTGCATCAACATCCATTTCATGAATTGCTATTTGTTTTACTCTGTCTGATAATTTGAAGAGGTCTATTATTTTTTCCGAATCATTTCCTACGTGTGTAGTTTGTTCCGTGGATTGTGTGTGGCAGATTACAACCAATGGAACGAAAATGATGGAAGAGGCAGCGATAGTACATTTAATGACGAAATCAGCGTCTTCAAATCTGACCTGTTCTTCAAAGCGGAGACGGTTTTGTTGTAGGAATGTTCTTTTGTAGAGATAACACCAGGGTACCCATGGGACTTCTTGTTCTTGCATGAAAAATCTGCCGGACATGACCTGGCTGCTGTTTGTGGAGTAATGGTCAGACTTGACAGTCTGGTTTTCGGCCACGGTGGAAAAATCAAACATCAGGATGTCTGCATTCTGAAATTTGTTTTGATATTCAATAAGAGATAAAAGACTTCCTTCAGCAAAATAATCATCATGATCAATGAATAGTATAAAATTTCCAAGTGCTTGATTTACACCTGTATTCCTCCCCCCCCCTTGACGCTTGTTGATGGAGTGTGATATGAGCCTGAGATTATTTTTGTTCTTGGAATAGCGCGTAATGGTTTCTGCGGTATTATCAGTAGAGCAGTCATCTATACATAACACCTCAAATTGTGTAGAATCCAGATGTTGTGAATAAATACTATCCAGACATCGGATAATATCCTTTGCTCCGTTATATACGGGAATAATAATAGAGATTTTGGGACTGTCCATATTCTTTAGATTAGGTTTCTGAGTTTGCTGTATATTCTTATGGGAAGGCTGTGATACTTGTAGCAGGCTGCCATGATTTTTTTGTCGGGCTCCGGAGAGTGCGGGAAAAGAAAGGTCTGATTGGTTGTGTTGTCAAAGTCAGCCTTGAAGCGGGAATAGTGTTGTTTGCAGTTGGTCGCATCTTCTCCGAATCCGTCATTCTCGATTTTGGAAATAAAGGGGCAGACTGAATATTTTTCCAATTTGAATTGAGAATAGCAGAAGCGTATGGCCCAGGACCGGTTACGACCGTGCATGTAATCTTTGAGCATATCGTACATGTCGCTGCCGTTGCGGTTGAAAGCTTTTTGCTTCTTTTTGTCGTTGCTCAGAGACTCCCAGTCCTTGACTTCCCAGTCCACCTGCTCCCACCGGTCTTTCCAGGTACCCCATCCCCAGGAAGATGATCTTCCGGACAAGTATATGTCTCCCATGTAATTTTTGGGTTTGTCAATTTTCAGGCCATAGCCGCATACGGAAAATATGCGTGGGTCATCTTGATAAAAATCCAGAGCCTGATTCATGAAAGATAAAAAGTTGGAGGAACAGATGAGGTCATCTTCCAGGACGATGGCCTTTCCGTATTGTCGGATGACAGAGGATATACCTTCAATGATGGACGTGCCCAGCCCTTTGTTTACTTGGGAGATTTGGACGTTTTCCGTGATGGTGCGAGCTATGCGGATAACTTCGTCAACTTTTTCTTTTTCTTTCTCGTTGCGATATCCATCGATGAAAACAATCTTTTCGGATGTGGCGAAAAGATTGTTTTTCTCTAAAGATTCTTTGAGCCTGAGTAAGGCCTTTGGTCTGTTGAAGGCGAAAATGACAATAGGAGCTATCATGGTTAGAATGGTCTAAGTCGGGAAGGTATGAAATTGAGAAAAATATAAATGTATAATTTATAATTCGTTGGATTATGGCGGAGTGCAATGAGCGCTTCCTCAATGCTTTTCTTGCGCATGTTGAGGCGCAGATAGATTGAACTGCGCATCTTGTGCCAATGGGATATGTATTGGTTCAGATTCGGGATGGTATGATTGTCTGCCAGTTCTTTCAGCGCCTTGCCGACCACATCCGGTTCGGCTGGGAGGCGTTTGGGCTTTTCTGAAAAATCATAGCCTTCCACGTTAAAGATGGCACAGACTTCCTTTGAATAGGCTATTTGATAGTTGGCGGCTAATCGGGCCCAAGTCAGTAAGTCCTCTCCTGATTTGATCCCGATAGGGAAACCTCCTATGGCTTGAATGGCTTCTTTTTTTACCATTATGGAGATTGAACATATAGGGGGATGGGAGCAAGCGGCAACCTCGAAATAGTTGGTGAGTGCACCGTCAGTACCCTGAAACGGAAGTTTGCGGATAATGGTGGGTGTGACAGTACCTGAAGCATTACGGAACTCATAATTGCAGACATATACGTTGCATTGAGGATATTTTTTGTATAGTCCGTATTGGGTCGCTAAGTAAGTTGTTTTCCAGATGTCATCGGCATCCAAAAACGCGAGCAGGCTGAAGCGGGCTTCCTGTATGCCCCGGTTGCGGGCTGCGGAGACACCGGCGTTTTTTTGTTGAACCAATCGGATGCGTTGATCCTTTGTTTTCAGGACTTCGTTTGCGCCGTTATCCGTACTGCCGTCATCGACAACGATGATTTCAAAATCCTGAAATGTTTGTTCGAGGACGGACTTTAAAGTATTTTTGATTTGTTTTTCTTTGTTGTAGAGAGGAATAATTATCGAAATCATGTTCTTTCTTTTTCTTGCATTCCAAGCATCATTCCATAGAAGCCGAAGGGCATGGATAAGGTGGCCATGGAATAATTGACTACGTTGTCCGAATATAGCGTAAACAAGATACCGGCCATGGAACTGCCGGCTGTGATGGCACAAATTTTTAGAGCTGTTTTCCGTGTTCGCGTAAAGATGATAAAGCTATGGATAACAACCGTCAGCAAAGTCAAAAGATATAGTGTAAGTCCTATTGTTCCGTTGTCGCAAAGCATTTGTACGAAATCACTGTGCGGTACTTTCAATCCGCCATATATGAAATTGTTGTACATATAGTTCTGTACACTTCCGGTTCCGGAACCTGCGGTTTCATGTCCGTCGTGATAGAATCTGTTCATTAGATGCTCCCACATGGCGAAGCGTGCATTGCTGTTGATATTGTCTGTCGTTACTTCTCCTTCCTTGAATTGTTCGATGGTGACATTGTCACTCTTTTTAAACATTTTTTCGCGAAGGCTGGGAATAGTGAACACGGCAATGACGGAAAGGATAAATATACCGAAAATGATAGGTAATGATTTGAACTTGTATTTAAAGAAAAAGAATATGCTTACGGCAATAATTGTTCCCATGATACTGGTGCGGAAAACCCACAGAAGACAGGGAAGCATGAATAATATGAAAAAGAAGAAATTCTTCTTTTTTTCATTCGTGTAAAAGAAAAGTGCCAATGAAAATATGCAGATGGAGATATAATTAAGGGCACGGGCTGTAACGAACCAGATAACACCCGGAAATAAAAGGGATTCGACAGCTGGGATAAATGAAGATATGACCGTGGCAAAAGCTACCCATCGTGCGCCGATTCCGGCTTTCAGAAAAACTTCTTTGTTCCTGACTACGCTGGACGCAAATAGAGCAATAAGAAGTGGATAGCAGTATTTTAGAAAGACTCGGAATCCATAGCCGGGAGCGGGAGAGTAAAAGATACCTGTAATAATCCATATCAGATAGATGACGTAAAGAACAAACGGTAGGCCCCAGATAGCGCGTCCTTTGGCAATAAATAGTCCGATGAAACACAGAATTTCCAATACTAACAGGCGTACAGCCATCAGGTCTAACGCTCCCGGAGCGGAAAAAGCCAAAAGCCCGGTGGAGAATGTAAGAATCCAGAACATTTCGGGACCATTGAGCAACATGTCCTGTTCTTTGTTCAGCGGGTTTTTCATAATGCCTGATGGCTGGAACAGGAATTTTATGCCATAGTAGGTAATGATGAAAAAATACAGGTAGTTCAGTAGAAACATGATGTAGGATTAGAAAATACGTTGATACAAGTCGCAGAAAGCATCGGCGTATTGTCCGAAACTGAATTTCCGGACATATCTCCGGGCCTTTTCCGAGAACCGTTCCATCCTTTTTTTGTCACTGAGAAGATAAACCAGTTTCTCCGTCATGTCTCCGATGTCTTCGGGACGGTGCAATAATCCGATTTCTCCGTCTTCAACAACTTCGGGTAGTCCGCCGGTGTGTGAGGCAACCGTCACGCATCCGCGGGCCATTCCTTCGATGGCGGTCAGGCCGAAACCTTCGCTTCGGGATGGCATCAGCAGGATGTCGATTTTATCATATAGGGCTTCTAATTGTTCTTGTTCTTGCCGACCTTTCCATCCGATGCAGGATTCCAACCCGTAGTGTCGGGCCTGTTCCTGCATCTTTTCTTTCAGGGAACCGTCACCTACAATCAGGAGCCGGATAGCGGGATATTTTTCTTTGGCTGAAGCAAAAGCCGGCACAACGAGGTCCATCCCTTTGATTCTTTCCAGACGGCTTACAACGCCGAGGGTCAGAACCTCCTTGTCAAAATTTCGGCTTTGCTCCCGAAGATGAATGTAGGAGGGCAGGGTATTATATATGGTGAAATGGTTTCTCTTTTTGAGAGGCAGAGTTCCAGAATATAGCTGTGCTGTGCTGAAAAACGACCTTTCGGCAAGTTCTGTGATGCAGGTAAATGCCCGGACGCAGTGTTTCTGGACGAAGTGAATCAGCTTTAGGTTGGGGTAGATGTCGGCGGCGGTATGGGCAGTGGCAATGATGTTTTTCATGCCCAGCAGCCGTAGCAGGAAGATGGGAATGGCTCCCGGAGCCATGTATTGTACATGAGCCGCATCCGGCCTTTCGGTTTTCAGAACCTGTTTCAATCCTTTATAGAGAAATAGGATTCCTTTCCATCCTCCGATCCGTTTCCCTTCCGGTTGGAGGCAGACAACATGACTTCCTGCATGCAGATATTGTGCCACCATTCCGTCGCTATGCTCGAAATAGCATACGGTGATTACGTGATGGCCTCCCTGAACCAATGCCCGGACCAGATTCAGCGTCTGTATTTCCGTTCCGCCCGTGAGAAGACACGGAATGCAGATAAGGATTCTCATGGATTGAGTAACTGTTGGTATATTGCAATAGTCTGTCGAGCCGTTTTCTCCCATGTAAACTCTGAAGCCCGTTTGATTCCTTTGTCTCGAAGAGAAGCAATGTCAATTTCTTCTTTTTCAAAGATTTTCATGATCTTGGGTATAGAATTTTCAATAGGTTCTTCCAAATAGACAACGGCATCTGCTCCGATTTCTCCTAACGAACTGTTGTTACATGTGACTACCGGAGTGCCACATGCCATAGCTTCTAAAAGAGGAAGGCCAAATCCTTCGTATGAAGAGGGAGTGAAACTTGCAGTAGCACCATTATACAGTAAAGCCAGGTCACTGTCGGATATATTATTCAGGAAGTGAATTCTTTTTTCGAAACCGGAGATGTCAATGTCTTTAAGGAGTTGGAAGGGGGGATTTTTCCATATCAAGACGAGATCATGTTTTGATTCTGTTGTTTTACAGAATTGTATAAAGGATCTGATGAGTACATCTGTCCGTTTTCGTTCAGCATTACAGGATACGCTGAAAAAATAGGGATGATTGATTTTAAATTTGTCCTTCAGTTGCAATTCTACGTCATGATGATTTTTAATAGGAAAAAACATGTCATGCTTAACACCCCAGTATACAACGCTGATTTTATCCGGAGATATATTCATGGTGTTGATTATATCTTGTTTGGAAGCTTCGGAACAAGTGATGATGTGTTTGCATTTTCGGATAAAAGGAGGTACTGTTTTTCTCATTTTTTTATGTCCGAAAGCTGTTTCCTGTATTTTCATGAATAGGGCATCGTGAAGCGTTACAATACATTTTTCAGGATGTCGTACATATTCAAAATTATGGGGTATATGCATGATGTCATATCCTGTAATCCATTCGCGTAAAGGAAAATGCGAGATAATTTTATTCCACCTTTCATTGTTGCGGAGATACAGATGTTTGCATGAAAAGCAGGTTTGTGCCTTTTCTGCATTGGCTCCCTTCAGATTCTGTGTGTATAGGCTTATCTCGAAGGGAATATCCTTAATGTGGGAAAGGGCCTGAATGAGTTCCAGTGTAGTACGTCCGATCCCGTTGATTTTTCCTGAAACGAAGTAAGGTACTATGGAGTTGACATCAATGACTAACTTTTTCATATTAGGAGATTTAAATGATAGCCTTATTTCCGGATAAAACGGGAAGGTATTTTTTTATTAGAAGCGGAACAGGCACCATTAAGATGCATATAAGTAAAAATAATATTGATGGAGCGAACTGAAAATTTTGCAGAATTTTGATAAAATACAAATGAGTGCATAAGATGATAAGTGAGTTTTTTCCGTAAAAGGAAAGAATCGCATTTCTCTTTATGATTTTAGAGATATAGAGGATAAAGAATGTTCCGGAAAAACCGCAGGCGAATACAACAGGATAGCTGGTATGAAAGATATTGTTTCTATAGAATATGTATGGTTGGGCGATAGAATACACTATAGAGCATACTGCAAGACATGTCAGGGCATATACAGTTTGAATAGGAATATTGTGGTGATTGGTCTTGATATGTCCGGCCCAGCGATAGCCGGCATAATAATAAATGAAACAGGATAGGCTGGTATTCATATAAGCCAGAGAGGGAATCTCGTAATAGCTCATTCCATAGCCTATGACGGATAGCAGAATGGATGAAAATATCTGAAGGGGCAGGCTCTTTATTTTCAGGATGAAAAATCCGAAGATATGAATTTCAAATAGAGAAACGAGAAACCACAGAGCCGTTGGAACCGCAGCTTTTTCGAAACAATCCATGAGATTTACATCTTTGTGAAGCAAATAGTAATATATGTTATAGGCAACAACCGGAAGATAATACAGAAAACAGGGAATAAGCAGTGTGTTGATCTTTTTACGGAGAAATTCTACCCCCCCTATTTTGTTTTTTATGAAAATTCCTGAAAGCAGGAAAAACAAAGGCATCTCGAAAGTTGTACCGATTTCTAAATGGAAATTGGAGTGTAAGCCAATAACCGATAGAATACCGATACCTTTTGCAACATCAATATGGTCGTAGCGTGTCTTTATAATATCTGCTCCCATAGATTAACAACATTTTTTACGGAGAATTTTTGTATATCCGTTCTTGCCTGAGAGGACAGTTGTTTGAGAAAACTGATGTCGGACATAAGAAACTTCAGTTCTTTTTCATATTCGGTCATGTTAAACGGTGAAACTAATATCCCGTTTTTTCTGTGGTCGATGATATCTGTAGCCGCGGCAAAGCTATTGAATGCAATGGGAACGGTTCCGCATTGCATGGCTTCAGTTAAAACCATGCCCCATCCCTCGTAATTGCTGGTCATACAGAAAATACTTGCCTCTTGTTGATAGGGCAGAGGATTTTGGAAACCTTCGAAGCGGATGTTGGGAATACCGGATGAGAGTTTTCTGAGATATCGTACCCGATCCGGACGCCCGTCTCCTACCATGATCAGTTCCCAATCCGGAAAATCCAGATACAGCCGTTTCCAAATTTTGATTATGCGGTCTTCTCTTTTTGGGGGGCCGAAAAGTCCGACAAATAAAACTTGTTTCTTTTTCTCTTTTTGTGAGTTCTGTATAATAGTATCGGAGTATGAGTTGGGATTGGGAATAGCGAAATACTTATATTCGTAACCTGGACAAATTTCATTCAACTCCGGATAATACTTCTTGGACAGCGGGCAAACGTAATCAGTCTTAGGAAGCAAAGAGGAGAAATGCTGGATGCGATGCTGTTTGCATTGCCTTTTAAGCTTAGGATATAAAACAATTCTTGCCAAGCGTTTTAATTTTTCTCTTTTAGAATTGTTCCTCAAAGGAAAAATATCACTGCTCCAAAGATTTTTATATGATATCCAAGGACTGGAATGCAGGACGGAGATAATTCTTATGTTTTTATTTCCGGTGTTCAGCCAAAGTTCGGAATCACTGAAGTTACCGGATTGATTGATAACCGTGTCGATCTTATTGTCCTGAAGATAGCGGTGGTAGAATTCGATATTCTCCGGAGACATCAATTCCTTGGATGGCAGATATGTGAGTGGAGCGGGATAATTGAAATCATGTTTTATGGTGATCGCACTATTATATATCAGATAAAAGACATGATATCCCCTTTTTTGCAGTTCTATGGTCAGAGTATGGGTAACGCGTCCTATACCTCCCCGTTCCGGATGAAATGGAGTGATATATGTAAATACGATGTTTTTCATCTATTTATTAATGTTTTGAGACAATGACTGGGCCTCAATCAGACCGTCCTCTATAGAGCAATATGTCCAGCTACCGTATCTTCCGATGGAATAAATGTGGTGGTTTTTCAGTTGTTGCTTTAAAGCCTTGACATTCTCAATGGAATCCTTGGTGATGTGTACGTAGGCTGGATCCATAATTACGTGATGCCTGGATATGACGTTCTGCCCGTCAATGATTCCGGATGACTTTAAATCTTCAATAACAGTTTCATACCATTTTTCCACATCGATGTCGGCATCTTTGTCAAAACCCAGCTCGACATACAATGACATCCTGTTGGTCTGGAATATATTGTCGTAATATCCGATGCGGTAAAAACTGGTGCCTTTATCCGGGAAATACACCCAGTTGTTGCGGGTATCAGCTCCTTTGGAGTCGAACCCCAGGTTGAATACTAATACTTTGTTCCAGGAATAGATGGAAGGATCGTATGGGATGTTACAGAGTTGAAGCAGTTTGGGAAACGGGATCGTGGAGATGAGGTTGTCATAACCTATTTCCTCTTTTGTCGTTTTTACGATTTTCCGATGGATATCAATAGCTATAACCTTCTCGTTCAATTTAACCTTGTTGTCCGGAATCCGATGTTTGAGAGACTGGATGTATTCAATGGCTCCTCCGCGCGGGTAGGTAAAGTGGTCGTTGTAGGATTTGCTGTCAGAGTTTCTGAAATTGGCAATGATGTCTTTAATGTCTGCGTATGGGAAGAAACGTCCCATCGCATCGGTATCCAGTTTGTTCAGATTGCAGGCATATAATTTTTCATTATAAGGAATCAGGAATTTTTCAGCAATTCCTTTGCCGAATTTGCAATATAGCATCTCCTGGAAATTCCGATAGGTCTCATATTCATTGCAGAACAGATCGTAAAGACATTCAATCAGTTCCTGTTTGCTCAACTGGTGGATATTTTTTTGGAAGGGAAAATCTATATATCTGTCTTTGTATTTGATCTGTGTATGCTTACGACATTTTAGAAGAGTTTCAGAATCAATACATTCGCAGATGAATTTTTCCATTTCCGGAAGTCTGAAATGAAAAAAGTGGCCGGAATAGTCCCATACGAATCCATCTTGTTTGATGGTTTTGCAATAACCTCCGATCTCGGAGTCTGACTCTATAATCTGGTAGTCGTTGGGAGAAAACAGCCCATAGCCTAATCCGGTAGCTCCGGCACCAATTACTATATCCATGTTCTTAATTTTAGGATGTTAATTCCGGTTTTTCGCCAAATCTGAATATATGGTATAATTCGTTTGATTCTTATTTTTGCGGTAATGGTGTATAGTTCGGGACTTGTTTGTTTAAGGAAAGTGTCAAAATCTTTGAGTTTGTCCGAGCTGTTATTGTGCTTTCCTCCGTACATGGGAGACATGAGCAGATAGTATGAAAAACGGGCAATGTTGGTATAGTCTTTCAGATACATATTTCGGATTTCCGGACTCATGCTGTCTTTTTGGGCAGCGTAGTTTTTTATCAGTTTGCTTCCCATATCTATAAAATCCTGAAGGTGGGCATTGTATCCTGCTATGCTTGTACTTTGCCCTTCTCTTCCTTTATAGTATTTGTACAGGTTGGTCTGAGTGAGGCAAATGTTTTTTACATAAAGCAGGGGCGACATGCCAAAGTCTATGTCGGCATAGTATCTGTCTGCTACTTTTATCTTGTTTTTTTGCAGAATCTCTGTTCTGAAAGTGATGGAAGCCAAGCAAAGATTATGGCTAAAGCCCTGCTCCTTGATGTATTGAGAAAATGGGATAACTCTGTTGCATTGATGGGTCGGATATATGTATTCTTCCTGTTTCCCGTTTTCGTACACAAAAGTGTAAGAGGAAGCGGCTAAATCAACGTCCGTTTTTTGTAAAAGATGAATAAAATCAGTAAGAGCCTGTGTGTCGAACCAATCGTCCGCGTCTAAAATCTTGAAGTATTTGCCTGTCGCTTCGGATATGGCGCAGTTGATGGCTGATCCCCAACCTCCGTTAGGCTTATTTATTACGCGAAGTGTTTCCGGCCATTTTTTTGCGTATTCCTGTGCGATACGTAAGGTGGAATCTTTAGAACCATCGTTAATCAGGAGCACTTCTATGGTATTTGCCGTATCGGTGTGCAGAACACTGTCTAAACAGTGTCCTACATATTTTTCCATATTGTAGGCAGGAATTGCAATTGTTAGGATTTTACACATTTTTTGCTTCTTAGGATTGTTATATATAAAAGGGAATAAATATGTAGACCTAGAATTTTCATCAAGACAAGTTGCATAGAATATTTATTTTTATAAATCCTCATATAGTCTATGCAATGTCT
The DNA here is from genome assembly GCA_009775705.1 of Prevotellamassilia sp. GTDB lineage: Bacteria > Bacteroidota > Bacteroidia > Bacteroidales > Bacteroidaceae > Alloprevotella. The sequence continues at coordinate 1,900 of VSQE01000005.1, read as the reverse complement.
GAATTTGGGAACATTTGAGTATATGATTGTTTTTGAAGCTTGTAATTTTTTATTTTTAATAGAATATATTTCAAGATAATTCCTGAGTATTTTTAGGAAATAATCAATCTTTTTTGTTTCAATGGATGAATAATCAGGTAAGTTGTTTAATAAGTAAGTTTTGGCGTATATGCTGTCAATTTTGAGCTGTTGCGCATTTTCTTCAGTGCGGGTTATAGATTGTGTATTCTCGTAATGGCAGTAGCTACCTTGGGAAGATATGTAGACATTGTTTGTCCTTTTTATTAAATTGGAACAGAAAAAAATATCTTCAAAGATTACTTTTTTAGGAAAAGTAAGATCTATGATCATAGAAGATTTGTAAATTTTATTCCATATACAGTAATTGATTTCATCAGTTCCGGTGAACCAACATTTTGTAATGGCTTCATTTCCTTGTATAAATTGTTCGCAAGGAGTATATAATTTCTTTTTTGTATGCTTATTGACTAAGTATGTTGGATATTGTAATATTTCTATCTCATTGTTATTTATGAGAATCTGCATATTATCTTCTATGGTCGTATGTGTCCCAATATAATCATCGGAGTCAATAAAGGTAATGTATTCTCCATTACTATTTGCAATACCTGTGTTTCGTGCATTTGCTTGTCCTTGGTTCTCTATCTGAAGAAGTTTAATTCTTTCGTCTTGTTGTTGGTATATTTCACAAATCTTTCCGCTCTGGTCTGTGGACCCGTCATCAATCAGAATCAGTTCAATATTATTATATGTTTGTTCTATAATACTTTTGATGCACTTTTCAAGGAATTTTTCTGTATTATAAACTGGAACAATAATGCTTAATAACGGTCTATCACTGAATATGTTAGTGCATGGAGAAAAATCCCCCCCCCCCATAGAAAATTTTGTCATACTGTTAGATCTTAATGATTCGCGAAATAAAATTTCTTGTTCCTTTTGTCAGAAGTAATAAACTTATTAAAGTAATGCTTATATAGGCAATAGACAGAATTGTGCCATGCAATAGCCAACTATGCCAACTTGTATAGGTAAAGTCCATTTGTGCATAGGATAAGATTTTTATAATTATGATAGCTGTTGCAGTTATGATCATGAGATGAAATAACCAGTTTTTCCAATATTGCCAGACGGAAATTTTAAATCCTTTTGTGAATAGGAAGTAAGGCTTCCATATTCCTACAATAAGGAAACGGCTGGTGGTTGCACCGAATAATACACCTTCTAATCCCCAGAAGTGCCCTCCAATGATTGCTACAGTCAGATAAATGACAGACTCTGTGATCGGTGCCCATATATCGTAAAAAAGTCCGTATCCAAAAAGAAATTGGTCGACAGTTCCTCGTGTAGTTCCTATGAAAAGATTGATCAGGATTAAGATGAGAACAGTTTCAGACAATAAATATTCTTTTCCAATCCACAGTGATATGAAACTGGGGAGCAAATGATAGACTGAAAAAATAAGAGTGCCTGCTGCCAAAAATCGGAGGCTTATTAATTCCCAAAATACGTTTTTGATTTTTTCTTGTGAACCCTCTGCTATGAGATTCCCGACTCCGGCATTTGTGCTATCCAAAAAGTTGCTGAGTAGAATGCTTAATTTGTCTATAATAATGGTATAGTTGCCGTAGTATGCCACAATTTTCAAAGATACGAATGTATAGATAAGAAAGGGGGCTGTTTGATTTTGTACAAAACCGGAAATTTTATGTACAAATAATTGTTTTGTATATTTTGCTACTTCCGGATATTTTTTGAGTAATTGTTTTCCAAGTCCGACTTCTGTTTTTAGCCAGGGATAAGTTTGGTTGATTTTCCAATTAAGAATAAAGGAATAGACGATGCCAAAGACGATTTCAATCGTCACCCACATGTAGTA
>VSQE01000049.1 GCA_009775705.1 Prevotellamassilia sp. | reverse complement strand
AAAGGACTGACTCCTGCAATAGGTGCCAGTCCTAATTTTGTTTTGCCTCAAAAAGTTTTATCGGACAGCAATAATATTATAACTTCTTGGCCAGCTGATAAAATCGCCGGACCGCGAAAATATGGTTGAGACCAGCCGGAAATACCTGAATCTGAAAAAGTTCCTCCATCAACCCGATGCAGACCTTCAGATCATGTTTACCGAAGCCGCTGAATCTCCACCCGAAAGCCTTGAATGCTAAAGAGGGGGCTTGTCAAATACAAAAAAGCAAAACTTCTGACTTTCATCAGGTTGGAATCATATTTTTATGGTTTAGCAGACAGTAATGGAAAATTACAATAAAAATGGCATATGAAATGATTAGGGGACAGAGTCTTCACATGACATCTTTGTTTTTAGGGACGTTTACTGAATGTCCCTGTGAAAAATATTCATGTACGAATCTATTTTTTACCTTGCCTGTTTTGCTTGATTAAATTGTAGGCCTTATATAACCCCAACTCGCCGGCTTTACTAAGATCAGGAATGGCTTTTTCGCTTTCTCCGGACAAGAGATGCAGAACAGCCCTGTTATAATAGGCCTCAGCCATCCGGTTGTCCAGTTCTATTGCTTTGGAAAAATCCGCTTCCGCCGCTTTTTCATTTTTCATCTGGGCAAAGTAACATCCCCTGTTATAGTAGATGCAGGCATTTTGCGAAGACAGTCGCAGTGCATGGCTATATAGTTCCGGTATATTCACAGCCGTTTCCGCATTACTATTACCTGAGCGTTGGATGTCGGCAGCAAGCACCGCATATTGCAACCATGCAGATAGGGAAAGAGAATCAAGCCTTATGGCTTCGCGCACATCCTGAATGGCAGCGGAATAATCGTAGACAGCTCTGTTGAGAGCTGATCTCAGCAAATACAACTTTGCGTTTTGTCTCTCGTTATCGTATCGGGACAGTTCCTGCAATGAAGTTTGAGACTGTGCAAACGCATTGTGGTCCGGTTCTGTCGTCATTTCCATCCGGTATTTTGTGAAATGAAGACTGTTCAGCTCCTCAATCTCAGACATGAAGTATATGGATTGTCTGTTTTTCGTTTGTTCCGGGACAAACGAAAGCGTAAAAGGCGGAAGCAGTTCCTTTTCCGTCGGACGATTCTGAACTTTTCCGAATAATTGGTCAATCAACCGGTGCGGTGTTTCCGGGTTGTCTTCAACCAATTGCTGGTAATTTTCCAGAGAGTGGTCGCTCAACTGCCTTACTTTTTTGATAGGTGTGCGGCGTTTTCGGCCAAAAATGAGGTCAAGCTGTGAGCGGGCCACCTTGCTTTCATCGTTTAGGGCACCTTTCGTATCTCCTATCTTGCGTCGGCAATTGGCACGTGCCATGTAACCATACGTGAAGTCCGGATATGCCTTCAGAAGAAAAGAGTAGTCGGCAATAGCCCCGCGAAAGTCTCCGGTCTGCTCTTTTAGTTGTGCTCTATTAAAGATTGCCGGAACGTTATCCGGCTCAATTTTCAGAACAAAATCAAAATCGTCAATTGCCCGGTTGGCATCACCCACAAGAGCCCGCAGCAATCCGCGGTTGTAGTGTGCCACGAAATGCTGAGGCACCAGTTCTATGGCTTTGTCATAATCGGCAATGGCATCGCCGAATCGGTTCCGCCCATTGCGAGCCAGTGCGCGCGCCACATAGTTCTCGTGGTTGTCCGGAGATAGCTGTATGGCCTTAGTTAGAAATGAATCGGCAGCTATAAAATCCTCTTTTTGAAGAGCATATCGTCCTTTGAAGGACCATGCCGCAGTTTCCTTTGCGTTGTGCACCAGCAGAGAATCCATCCATCGGATACCGTTGAGTGTATCCTTTCTTTCCAGAGCAATTTGTGCTTTTACCATATAAGCGCGGAAAAAATTTTTCCATTTGGAAAGCATATCACTCATTTCTGCATCCGCTTGCTCGTAGTCTTTCAACTCGATGCGGCAAAGTGCCCGGTTATAGAGTGCTCCCTGGTCTGACGGCTCCTCCTGAAGGACACGGTCATAGTCGTGAATAGCTCCTTTGAAGTCCCTGTTATGTATGCGACACAATCCGCGAAGCTGATAGGGTTCGATGAGAAACGGATTCAGCTCAATAGCACGGGTACAATCCTGTTCTGCTCCGCTGTAGTCTTCCAGAGTAAATTTTGCATACGCCCTATAATAATAGGGCCGGGACAGATATGGTTTTACTTCAATTACCTGATTGAAATAATGTATGGCCGTCAGATAGTCATCAACTCCCAGTGCATTGCGTCCCATCCACGTGACAGCATCAGTATTAATCTGAGCACGAAGGGCGGCACACTGCCACAGAATCACCCATATAAGAAAGAACTTCTGTCTCTTTCCAAAACGAAGGAAACGGAAACGTCCGTAACGGCGCGTCAGAGCGGACTGCTGTTCCATCTTACGATCCTTACTTTTCAGTAGCTACGTTTTTATTTGGAAGATTTCACCTTATAGCTGCAATGGAACTTGCCTTTCAGCAAAGCCGAGATTTTCCCCTTGATCATCTGACGACGCAATGGAGACAGGTGATCCACAAACATGCGACCTTCCAGATGGTCGAACTCGTGTTGCATGACGCGGGCCAGGTAACCTTCCACCCATTCGTCATGCTCCTGAAAATTCTCGTCCATGTAAGTGACATGTATGCGCGTGGGCCGGCGTACAGATTCGTGAATACCTGGCAAACTGAGGCATCCTTCTTCCATGAGGGCAGTGTCAGAACTGTCTACTTCTACAATATACGGATTGATGTATGTACGGTTAAAGCCGGCATATTCAGGATAATCGTCTTTCAGTACATCCAGCGTAATGACAACCAGACGGATGGGCTTTCCTATTTGAGGAGCGGCCAGCCCCACTCCATCGCTTTTGTACATGGTTTCAAACATGTCTGCAATGAGTTCTTTCAGATTCGGGTAGTCGGGTGTAATATCTGCTGCTGTTTGCCGGAGGACGGGCTGTCCATAAGTATAGATAGGAAGTATCATGTTGTTATACTGTTTATAAATATATAGATAAAAATTTTTCGGTCTATTCGGATTTTGCATATCTGCTCTCCATGTAGGATTGCAGGATGATTGTTGCACTGATTTCATCAACCAGGGCCTTGTCACGGCGTCGCTTTTGCCCCAATCCACCATCAATCATGGCCTGATGGGCCAATACGGAAGTATAACGTTCATCGTAGAACGTCACGGGAATATCAGGAAATGCTTTGGCCAGTTGCTTGGAGAATTGCACGACACGCTGCTGATTCTCCGAAGGCTTTCCATTCGTCTGGAAAGGAAGCCCGATAACGATGCGCCCGACTTGTTCGTGTTGTATATAATTCTTGATGAATGCCAGCAATTCGTGCGTGGCGACTGTTGTAAGGCCATTTGCTATGATACCGATAGGGTCTGTGACCGCCAGTCCGGTACGTTTTTTTCCATAATCAATTGCTAATATCCGGCTCATAATAATGCAAAATTACTCATTTTCCTGCAATCTGAAGAGAAACATTTGCTAAATGATGTATCTGGTATTTTTTAGAGACAAGAAAATCAGGATGAAACCGCATGGGAATCAGACACTGCCCGACATTTCTCTTTCCTCTTTAGATAGAGCTGCCAGGAATTATATACATTGTGCCAGATACTGTAAAAGCCACCAGCAATGGAACTGACTGGGGTGAAAAAGGTATAGCCCATCCAGATGGCAAGCACCGTATTTTTCTGACCAAGAGCTTGTCCGGCCCCTATCGGACAACCATAGTGTCTGCCGATGGAGTGACCGACATAGAACTGTATGATACAACAGATTAGTGAAATGGCAGCGATCCCTGTCAGATACAGAAAAGGTGTATGACTATGGACAATGCTCCGCACAGTAACCGCAATGGCCAGTGCCAAAGCCACAGCCCATAAGTAGAATGCCAGATTTTTGTGTTGCGTCAGTAATACGTGTGTTTTCGGACAATATTTCCGAACGATAACAGCAGCAAACAGCGGACAGATGAGAAGTGGGAAGACTTTACTTATGATCAGAAAAAAGGAACCGAGAAAAGAAAGTTCCGCATGGGGATGAATCAGTGGAACGAAAATGGGCACTAATAAAGCTACCATCAGGTTGATAAGCAGGGTGTAAGCAGTCAAGCCGGCCGAATCACCGTTTAACTTGGCCGTTACCACAGCCGCAGCAGTCGCAGTAGGACAGATCAGACAAAGAATAGCACCTTCCACGATTACACCGGCAGAAAAATCGGGAAAGAAACCAAGCAGGATGGACAAAAACACAAACGCACCACCCTGAAAGAGCAACAACCACAGATGCCATTTCCGCAAACGCAGTTCCCGAAAATCCACTTTACAGAAAGTGAGAAAAAGCATCATAAAGATCAGCAGGGGCTGAACAACGGCAACGGCCTTAGTGACGAACGGACGGGTAGAAGCGAAAACCGGTATATGGCTGTATGTCCAATAGCTCAACCCGCCTGTAAGCATAGCAACCGGAAGGGTCCAGTTTCTTAAAAAATCGGTGACACGCTGAAAACCACTTTGGGAATGACGGACATTGGGAACATGTGCTGTTGGGTTCATGTCATGACTGTTTTTCGAGTAGTAAAAGCTCGTCGCGTAATTGTGCTGCCAGAACAAAATCCAAAGCTGCGGCGGCCTCTTTCATTTTTTTCCTTAGAATCTCTATTTGTTTTTCTTTACTTACCGCTCCTCCATATCTTATTTCCTCTTCGGCAGCTCGTGAAGACAACGGTTTGTCATCCATTTGGTAAAATTTCCTGTCGGGTCCGGTTTCCTTTTTCAGTTGTGCCAGTTCGTTCGGAGCATTGGACTTGCTCACCTGTTTGGGAATAATATGATGTTCTTCGTTGTATCGTATTTGTTTAATGCGCCGGCGCTCGGTTTCATCTATGGTCTGCTGCATGGACGGAGTTATTTTGTTGGCATACATAATCACGCGTCCGTTCACATTGCGTGCGGCACGTCCCGCCGTCTGTGTGAGTGAACGATGGGAGCGGAGAAATCCCTCTTTGTCTGCGTCAAGAATAGCAACCAATGCCACTTCCGGCAGATCCAACCCCTCACGAAGCAAATTCACACCGACCAGAACCTGATAAATTCCTTTGCGCAGATCTTCCATAATGCGGACACGTTCCAGTGTGTCAACATCACTATGTATATATGCGGTATTCACTCCGTTGCGCAACAAATAATCGGACAATTCCTCCGCCATCCGTTTGGTCAGAGTGGTAACGAGTACGCGTTCATCCTTTTCTACACATTGCCGGATTTCCTCCATAAGGTCATCTATGGGAAAATCCGATGGACGTACCTCAATAGGAGGATCCAACAGACCGGTGGGACGGATAACCTGCTCCACCACTACTCCTTCACTTTCCGCCAGTTCGTATTCGGCCGGAGTAGCACTGATATAGATGACTTGCCGGGCCATTTCATGAAATTCCCCGAATGTGAGCGGACGATTGTCCAAAGCAGCGGGCAGCCGGAAACCGTAATTGACAAGAGATTCTTTTCGGGAGCGGTCGCCACCGTACATGGCACTGATCTGCGGGACGCTAACGTGACTCTCATCAATAACGATAAGGAAATCTTCAGGAAAAAAGTCCAGCAGGCAATAAGGACGGGTTCCGGCCTCCCTTCCGTCAAAATAGCGGGAATAGTTTTCTATACCGCTACAGTGTCCCAGTTCGCGAATCATTTCTATGTCGTAACTGACACGCTCATAAAGACGTTTGGCTTCCAGTTTCTTTCCTTGTTCTTCAAACAGTGCGACCTGTTCCGTCAGGTCATCCTGAATCTTCCGGATGGCCAGTTCCTGTGTCTCCTTGGAAGTAAGAAAAAGATTGGCAGGATATATTTTGTACTCGTCGAATGTGGCGATGCGTGTTCCGTTCAATGCGTCCACCTCTTCTATCCCGTCAATCTCATCACCCCAGAAAGTGATGCGCAAAACCTCGTCAGCGTATGCCAGATATACGTCTACAGTGTCTCCCTTCACACGGAAATCTCCAGCTTTCGGAGCTACATCATTGCGTGTATAAAGACAGTCTACCAAATTGCGTAGCAGAACATTAAGAGAATATGTGCGTCCGGTCTTCAGTTCGATTACATTCTCATAAAAAGCCGCAGGATTACCCATGCCGTAGATACACGAAACCGAGGACACGACTATGACATCATTGCGCCCCGACAATAAAGAAGAGGTAGCGGCAAGTCTCAGTTTGTCAATTTCCTCATTGATGGCCAGATCTTTCTCTATATATGTGTCAGAGGATGCGATGTAGGCTTCAGGCTGATAATAGTCATAGTACGAAACGTAATACTCAACTGCATTGTTGGGAAAGAATCCTTTGAATTCCGAATAAAGTTGTGCGGCCAGTGTCTTGTTATGACTTAAGACCAAAGTCGGCTTGTTCACGTTTTTAATGACATTGGCTATGGTGAAAGTCTTGCCAGAACCAGTCACTCCCAAAAGAGTCTGTGCCGGTAATCCGTTCAGCACACCTTCGGTGAGCTGGCGTATGGCTTCCGGTTGGTCACCTGTTGGCTGGTAAGAAGAATGTAGATCGAATGTTTTCATTGTAACTGCAAAATTAAAAACAAAATCCGAGAATTGGAAAGATGAAACTAAGAACTGCCGATAAATGAATAATTCATACAAGGATTTTTTCAAAGTGTGAAAAAAATTTATTGAAATGTCCCGACACATTGTCGGCATAATTCTGAGATATGCCATCAAATTTTTCCTTAAAATATATTTGACTGCTTTCCCCATGAACAAGATAAAATGCTTATCTTTGCAAAAATTAATCAGTTGCACATGGAACCTTTGAAACACGAATGCGGCGTTGCAATAGTGAGGCTGCTTAAATCTTTGAGCTATTACCAACAGAAGTATGGTACATGGATGTATGGTTTAAACAAACTCTATTTGCTTATGGAGAAGCAGCATAATCGAGGTCAGGAAGGAGCAGGGCTTGCCAGCATCAAACTATCGGCTGCTCCAGGCGAAGAATTCATGTTCCGCGAGAGAGCCCTTGGTTCCGGTGCCATTCAGGAAATATTCAGTTCCGTTCATCATAAATTCAAGGAATATAGCAAAGAGGAGTTGTCAGATGCAAACTATGCCGGTTGTCATCTGCCGTATGCCGGAGAAATCTATATGGGCCACCTCCGTTATTCCACAACGGGAAAGAGTGGCCTTTCTTATGTTCATCCGTTTCTCAGACGCAACAACTGGCGCGCAAAGAATCTTTGCCTTTGCGGAAACTTCAACATGACGAATGTGGAAGACATCTTCAAGAAATTGTCTGTAAAAGGGCAACATCCCCGAATGATTTCCGACACATATATATTATTGGAACAGTTGGGGCATCGTCTGGACAGGGAAAGCGAACGCTGTTTCCAAGAGGCACTGAACCAAGGCCTTACAGACACTCAAATTACAGAATATATTGAACAGCAAATAAATCTGGCCAACGTATTGCGACAATCCTCGACAGTTTGGGACGGGGGATATGTCATCTGCGGTGTCACCGGATCAGGAGAATTATTCTCTCTCAGAGATCCGTGGGGTATCCGGCCGGCTTTCTGGTATAAGGATGACGAGATTCTGGCGGTAGCCTCAGAGAGACCCGTCATCCAGACCACACTGAATGTTGAAGCCGACACCGTTCACGAACTGAAACCGGGAGAAGCCTTATTGATGTCGCGTACGGGCTCTTTCAGAACAGAACAGATACAGGCTCCGAAAAAATACGCTTCCTGCTCTTTTGAAAGAGTATATTTCAGCCGCGGATCAGACAAGGACATTTATAAGGAAAGGAAGGAACTGGGACGCAAATTGGTGAAACCCATCCTTAAGGCAATAAATTATGAGCTGGACAACACGGTTTTCTCCTATATTCCCAATACGGCCGAAGCCGCATACTACGGTATGCTTCAAGGATTGGAAGATTACCTGAACGAGCAGAAAGTAAAGGAGATCTCAGAATTGGGAGAACAAGCCTCTCCCGAGAAACTGAAACAAATACTTTCGCGACGGGTTCATTCTGAAAAGATTGCGTGGAAAGACATAAAAATGCGGACTTTCATAGCCGAAGGCAACAGCAGAAAAGATCTGGCGGCACATGTGTATGATGTGACATACGGAAGTCTTGTTCCCAAGACAGACAATCTGGTAGTCATAGATGACAGCATTGTCAGGGGCACCACACTGCGCGAAAGCATCATCCGCATTCTGGACCGTCTGCATCCCAAACGCATCATCATTGTCAGCAGTTCACCTCAGGTACGTTATCCCGATTACTACGGCATAGATATGGCGCGCATGGAAGAATTCATCGCCTTCAAAGCTGCCATAGCACTGGCCATTGACAAGGGAAACGAGACATTGATCATGGAGATTTACAGAAAATGTAAAGCCCAGGAATCCCAGCCAAAAGAAGACATGACAAATTATGTGAAGGAGTTGTACGACTGCTTCACACAAGAAGAAATCTCTGAAAAAATCGTTGAACTTTTGCGTCCTCAGGATGTGAAAACAGAAATTCGCATCGTCTTTCAGACGCTGGAAGGTCTGCACACTTCCTGCCCTACCAGTCCGGGAGACTGGTATTTCTCCGGAAACTACCCTACCCCCGGCGGAGTAAGACGCATCAACCAAGCATACATTAACTACATAGAAGATATATATACAAAGATATGAAGAATGTAACCCTGGTTCTGGACGATGGAACTAAATTCCACGGAAAATCATTCGGCTACGAAAAGCCTGTGGCCGGTGAAGTTGTATTTAATACGGCCATGACAGGCTATCCGGAAAGTCTGACTGACCCTTCGTATGCCGGACAGCTTATGACTTTGACATTTCCGCTTGTCGGCAACTATGGAGTTCCTCCCTTTACGACAGGAGAAGACGGTCTGGCCACATTCATGGAAAGCGACAAAATATATGCATCCGCCATTATTGTCAGCGACTATTCTGAGAGCTACAGCCATTGGAATGCCGTTGAAAGCCTTTCCGACTGGCTGAAACGGGAGCATGTACCCGGAATTACGGGAATCGACACGCGGGAACTTACAAAAATTCTGCGTGAACACGGAGTCATGATGGGGAAAATCCTTTTTGACGATCAGCCCGACAATATCCCCGAGGCCGAATATGCCGGTATCAATTACGTTGCAAAAGTATCGTGCGAAAACATCATTCGTTATAATGAAGGCGTTGGGAAGAAAGTGGTACTTGTTGACTGCGGGGTGAAGAACAACATCATACGATGCCTGCTCCGCCGCGGCGTTGAAGTGATAAGAGTACCTTGGGACCATGATTTCAACCAAATGGAATTTGACGGTCTGTTTCTGGCCAACGGTCCCGGCGATCCCGATACTTGTTCTGCCACGGTGGAAAATATCAGGAAATTCCTTCAGCCGGACGAAACCCGTCCCTGCATGGGTATCTGTATGGGCAACCAGTTGCTATCCAAAGCGGCAGGAGCTACCATCTATAAATTAAAATATGGCCATCGCTCACACAACCAACCGGTACGCATGGTCGGCACCAACAAATGTTTCGTCACCAGTCAGAATCACGGATATGCCGTGAAAGCCGACACTTTATCGGCAGACTGGGAGCCTTACTTCATAAACATGAACGATGGTTCGAATGAAGGCATACGACACAAATCCAAACCATGGTTTTCGGCACAGTTCCATCCCGAAGCATGCAGTGGCCCTGTCGACACGGAATTTTTGTTTGACGATTTTGTAAAACTTCTTTAAGTATAACCCGAAAATGAAAGAGAACAAAATTAAAAAAGTATTGCTCCTCGGTTCGGGAGCCTTGAAGATCGGTGAAGCCGGAGAATTCGACTATTCCGGCAGCCAGGCATTGAAAGCTCTGAGAGAAGAAGGAATAGAAACAATCCTCATCAATCCCAACATTGCGACTGTTCAGACCAGCGAAGGAGTGGCAGACCAGATTTATTTTCTTCCGGTCACCCCGTTCTTCGTTGAAAAGGTGATACAAAAAGAACGCCCGCAAGGAATCATGCTGGCATTCGGAGGGCAAACAGCCCTTAATTGCGGAGTAGAACTTTTCAAAAACGGAATCCTGGAAAAATATGACCTGCAAGTGCTGGGAACTCCCGTACAGGCCATCATGGATACTGAAGACCGTGAGCTGTTTGTTGAAAAACTGAATGAAATCAATGTCAAGACCATAAAAAGCGAAGCCTGCGAAAACATAGAGCAAGCCCGTCGGGCTGCAGCCGAACTGGGCTATCCCATCATTATCCGTGCGGCATACGCTTTGGGCGGATTGGGCTCCGGCTTCTGCAACAACGAGGAGGAACTGAACAAACTGGCAGAAAAAGCTTTTTCCTTCTCTCCGCAAGTCTTGGTAGAGAAAAGCCTGAAAGGATGGAAGGAAGTTGAATACGAAGTGGTGCGCGACCGTTATGACAACTGCATCACGGTTTGTAATATGGAGAATTTCGACCCTCTGGGCATTCACACCGGAGAAAGCATCGTCATTGCTCCTTCACAGACCCTGACCAATGCCGAGTATCACAAACTGCGCGACCTGAGCATACGCATTGTACGGCATGTCGGAATTGTAGGCGAATGCAATGTACAATATGCCTTCGACCCCAATTCCGAAGACTATCGCGTCATTGAAGTAAACGCCCGCCTGAGCCGTTCGTCCGCTTTGGCCTCTAAAGCCACGGGCTATCCGTTGGCCTTTGTCGCGGCAAAACTCGGATTGGGATATGGTCTTTTCGACCTGAAAAACTCCGTGACGAAAACCACGACCGCATTTTTTGAGCCGGCACTCGATTATGTTGTCTGCAAAATCCCACGGTGGGATTTAGGCAAATTCAGAGGAGTAGACCGCGAACTGGGTTCCAGCATGAAATCTGTTGGTGAAGTCATGGCGATAGGACGTACTTTTGAAGAAGCCATACAAAAAGGTCTGCGCATGATCGGGCAGAGCATGCATGGTTTTGTAGACAACAAAGAACTGAAGATCGACAACGTTGACGAGGCCTTGCAGGAGCCCACAGACAAACGTATCTTTGTCATAGAAAAAGCTATGGAACAAGGGTACAGCATTGACAAGATCCATGAGCTTACAAAAATAGACAAATGGTTCCTCCAAAAACTCAAGAACATACATGATACCGACAAGGAACTGCACGACTGCAACAACATCAATGTACTGGATCGTGACTTGTTGAAAAAGGCCAAGGTTCAAGGGTTCACTGATTTTCAGATAGCCCGCGCCCTCGGAATGGAAAAGGATATGGACATAGAAAAAGCCAGCATGGCGGTACGGTCCAGACGCAAACAACTCGGCATCATCCCTTACGTAAAACAAATTGACACGCTGGCCGCTGAGTATCCGGCCCAAACGAACTACCTGTACCTCACATACAGTGGAACGGCTCATGACATTCTTTTTGAAAACGACAAACGTTCCGTAGTCGTACTTGGTTCGGGAGCTTACAGAATTGGCAGTTCCGTTGAATTTGACTGGTGCGGCGTACAGGCACTCAACACCATCCGTAAGGAAGGTTATCGCTCCATCATGATCAATTATAATCCGGAAACCGTTTCAACGGATTATGACATGTGCGACCGGCTTTATTTCGATGAACTTACCTTCGAACGTGTTCTGGATATTCTGGACCTGGAATGCCCCTATGGGGTAATTGTTTCCACGGGCGGTCAGATTCCCAACAATCTGGCCATGCGTCTGGATGAACAGCACGTTCCTTTACTGGGTACTTCCGCCCAACACATAGACAATGCGGAAGACAGGGAGAAATTCTCGGCCATGCTTAATCGTATTGGGGTAGACCAGCCTGAATGGAGCGCTCTTACTTCTATGGAAGACATCAACGATTTCATAGATAAAGTGGGATTTCCGGTACTGGTGCGTCCGTCGTATGTGCTTTCCGGAGCAGCCATGAATGTATGCTCCAACCGGGAAGAACTTGAACGCTTCCTGAAACTGGCAGCCAATGTATCTAAGAAACATCCGGTTGTCGTAAGCCGCTTCCTCGAACACGCCAAAGAAGTAGAGATGGATGCCGTGGCACGTAACGGTGAAATCATCGCCTACGCCATCTCTGAGCACATCGAGTTTGCCGGGGTACATTCCGGTGACGCCACCATACAATTCCCTCCCCAGAAGCTCTATGTGGAAACCGTTCGTCGTATCAAGAAAATATCCAAACAAATTGCAAAGGAATTGCAGATCAGCGGTCCTTTCAACATACAATATCTGGCCCGCGAGAACGACATCAAAGTCATCGAATGTAATCTGAGAGCTTCCCGCAGTTTCCCCTTTGTGAGCAAAGTTCTAAAAATAAACCTGATAGAGTTAGCTACCAGAGTCATGCTGGGACTTCCGGTTGAAAAACCGGCAAAGAGTCTGTTCGACCTTGATTATGTCGGCATCAAAGCCAGCCAGTTCTCCTTCAACCGTCTGCAAAAGGCCGACCCTGTATTGGGTGTCGACATGGCCTCTACGGGAGAAGTAGGATGTCTGGGAGAGGATTCGCGCACCGCATTGTTGAAGAGCATGCTGTCCGTCGGACACCGTATTCCAGAGAAGAATATACTCCTTTCTACCGGCAACGGAAAACAGAAAGCCGAGATGCTGGTTGCTTCCCGCATGTTGCAGGAACATGGTTACAAACTTTACGCAACAGGGGGAACCAGTAGATACCTAACGGAAAACGGCATTGAAAACACTCTGGTCTACTGGCCCAGCGAGGAGGGACAGCCGCAAGCCCTTGACATGCTGCACAACCGTGAAATTGACATGGTTGTCAACGTCCCCAAGAACCTCTCGGCCGGCGAACTGACCAACGGCTATAAAATCCGCCGTGCTGCCATTGACCTTAACATTCCTCTGATCACCAATGCCCGACTGGCTTCCGCATTCATTTATGCTTTCTGTTCAGTCAATCTGGATGATTTGGAAATCAAGAGCTGGCAAGAATTCTGACACAACAATCAGGCAGGAGATAAGCCCCGGACACAAGTGCTCATCCCCTGCCCTCGCATTTTCAGACAAAGGGCAGCAAGGTAAACGATACCTGCTGCCCTTTGTTCTTTTAAAAAGGCACATCGCCCGAAGAGGGCGGAAAGGGCACAGCGTCCTCGGGAGGAGGAGGAACACCGCCTCCCGACAGGGCCATACCATCCACTTCCATCGGGGCTGAATTTGAAAAACTCTGTGTCTCTTCGCCCGGCACCGGAATAAAACTGTCGTCGTCCGGATTCTGGAATCTGGCATACTGTCCCTTGAACGTAAGGAGCACATCGCCCACCGCACCGTTACGGTGCTTCGCAATTATGATTTCTGCCATTCCCCGCAAATCCCTTCCGTTATTGGGATCGGTATAAATATGATAATATTCGGGGCGATGGATAAAAATCACCATATCCGCATCCTGTTCTATCGCACCCGATTCACGGAGGTCACTTAACTGTGGGCGCTTCCC
This sequence comes from Prevotellamassilia sp., assembly GCA_009775705.1. GTDB lineage: Bacteria > Bacteroidota > Bacteroidia > Bacteroidales > Bacteroidaceae > Alloprevotella. The sequence goes on along the minus strand of VSQE01000049.1, from coordinate 6,125 downwards.
TTCATTTCCTTCCCGGTTCTCTACTCCACGATTCAACTGGCTCAGTGCCAAAATCGGGATATTCAATTCCTTTGCCAACCCTTTCAGCGAACGGCTCACGGTAGAAACCTCTTCCTGTCGGCTGCCGAAACTCATTCCTGACGCATTCATCAACTGCAAATAGTCAATCATAATCAGCCGGACACCATGCTCACGCACCAACCGACGGGCTTTTGTCCTTAATTCAAAAACCGAAAGCGATGGGGTATCATCCACAAACAGAGGTGCCCCGTACAGCTCCTTGATCCGAAAATCCAGCTGTCCCCACTCATGCGGAGCCAGTTGGCCGCTTCTGATCTTCTCGCCTGTGATCTCACAAGTATTGATTATCAAACGGTTGACAAGCTGCACATTCGACATTTCAAGAGAGAATACCGCTACCGGAATCTGCTGGTCGACTGCAATGTTTTTAGCCATACTGAGGGCAAAGGCTGTCTTTCCCATTGCAGGACGTGCCGCCAGTATCACCAGGTCCGAGTTCTGCCAACCACTCGTCATCTTGTCCAACTGATGAAAACCACTCGCAATGCCACTCAAACCATCGCTTCTGGCTGCCGCTTTCTGCAACATATCGTAGGCATCCTTGATTACCGGATCTATCTGGGTATAATCCTTCTTCAAGTTCTGCTGGGAAATCTCGAAAAGTTTTCCTTCAGCCTCCTGCATCAGTTCGTCCACATCCTGTGTCGCATCAAAAGCCTTCGTCTGTATGCCACTGGTATATGTGATGAGTTCACGGGCAAGAAACTTCTGCGCAATGATACGGGCATGATATTCAATATGGGCCGAAGAGGCAACCATTCCGCTCAATTGGGTGATGTAGAAAGGACCGCCCACTTCTTCCAGTTTTCCCGTCACCTTCAGCTGTTCCGCCACCGTCAGAATATCTACCGGCTTCTGTTCGATATTTAGTTGCCGTACAGCCTCATAGATCATCTGATGACGAGGTTCATAAAAACTTTCAGGCCGAAGAATCTCGCTGACTTGCGAGTAAGCGTCCTTCTCGATCATCAATGCTCCGAGAACCGCTTTTTCCAACTCCGGCACCTGTGGCTGCAAATGACCGTAATCATCTGTTTCCGGAGTCTGCCGCCTGCCGGCGGCATATTTGTCTGTTCTTTTCTTGACTGCCATGTTTTTTAATCGTTTGAAATCTGAGCTTCGTAACATCCGATGTCCGGAGCATCGTCCGACAAACGGTCACGACCTTGAATATCTCGAGGATAGAAAGTACGCGCCACATCCGCATTGCCCTTGTCGACTGCCTGCGAACGGGGATCCAATGAAAACGTGAAAATCAGCCGGGACAAATCAAAAGGCGGAGTAAAGTTACCTTCTCTCCAGACTTGTGCCTTGTCATTATCCCATAGACAATCTTGCAGATATTCGCTCTCAAATTCCGGAGTGTTAAGTAGACAATTCATAAAACTGTAGTTATATGCGTCATCAGGATATCGCTCCGACTGGTTTCCCATCAACTCATCCGAAGAATAACCCGTAATCAGACAATTCGCAAACTCCGCCTTATAGAGAGGCAGTCTGACTGCCCCATCGATGTTACTGAATTCCAGTGCCACTCCTCTTCCCCCGGCAAACGCATAGAAATTAGCTATCGTGCATTGGATGAAACTATTGTCCCCACCATACAGGGTCACACAATTTCCGCCGGCATTCGTGATCTGGCTATTTCCGACAAAGATCCGGGACATGCGCGCATAAAGCCCGTCGCCTGTAACATTGTGTATCACACTGTTTTCAAGCAACAGCTTCCGTTGCTCAACTCCTGAGGAGTCGCACCTGATGCCGAAACTGCCGCTATGAATATCACAAAAATCCAGTTCATTGCCATAGCTGCTCTCCTTCAGAATCACTCCTCCCCATTGACCGGGGATCCGGTCGTATGGCTGTCCGCTGAACATGTTGTCAAGTCGGTCTCCGCGCAAAACCACCGGTTTGTCCAGACTACCCAGAGCACGCACGGTTCCCCGCACAATAAGACTGGCACCTGCATGAAAATATAATCTGGTTCCTTCAGACAGAGTCAGAACAGCCCCTTCCCCGACGACAAGGCTATCCATAATGCGGTACGGCCGAGGCGATGAAAAGACACTGTCCTTTTCCAACCGCAGACCTTCCATCGTAATTACATCCTGTCCTGCCGCCTTAAGTACCACTTCCTGAACGGCACCGCCTTCTGTGACAAATATCAGTTTGTCCTTTATCTCCACCGGTTCATCCTTATCCTGTGGAGCAACATTTACAAAAAGGAAAACGCGGATGCTGTCTTCGGCTCCTATTTCAAAATCTCCAGCACTGCCACCTTCCAGAAAGGTTCCGTCCACATTTACCCTGAACGGAGAAGCGGCACCGCTTCCCAAACTGACCACGGGAATCCGGATCGCCTTTTTGTGACGGTTGTACACCTGAAATGTATAAGTTCCCGTAGGAGAGCCGCTGATGACTGTGTCGAAAGCCACCGTATCAACAGAAAACGCCAACCTGTCGCCTGGTGACAAAGTATATTCATCATCCGCCATACAGGCCGACAGCAGCATGAACGCCAGCAGTGACCAGACCGAGCGGACCTTTCCCCGAAAGATTGCCTTCTTCATCTGTCTTATTCTGATAATTTATAGTTTCAGGACAAGCCATCCGATTTGAGATGGCTTGTCCTGTTGTCTGTTCTTATTCATATATAACTGCACAACTCCCTTCGGAAAGCCAAGTTATTCCGGAACATTGCGAAGAATATCAAGCAGATGATCCCAAACCATCCGCACGGTAGGAATGAGCAGGCGCTCGTCCGGAGAATGTACTCCGCGCAACGTCGGTCCCATACTGATCATATCCAAATGCGGATATTTTTCACTAAAGAGACCGCACTCCAGTCCGGCATGAATCGCCTTGATTTCCGGCTCACGCCCGAACAGCCGTTTGTAGCTCTCTGCCGCCACCTTCAGGATCCTGCTGTCCGGATTCATTTTCCAGCCGGGATATCCTTCGTTGGTCTCCGCCGTAGCTCCGCCAAGAACCAGAGCCGCCCGCACGGTGGCACTCATGTTCTCGCGTGCACTTCCCAGACTGCTGCGCTGGCTGGTCGTCACCACGATGCTGTCATTCTGCTTCCGCACAGAGGCCAGATTAGAGGAAGTCTCCACCAGTCCTTCCAGATCCTGGCTCATGGCAAACACTCCGTTATGAATCACCCGCAGAGCAAGAAGCATCTTCCGCATGTCGGAAGGATTCATCACTTCGCTCATAGCGGGAACACTTTCCAACTGAATCTCCCAATTCTTTTCCGTCACGGAATATTCTTCCTCCAGATCGGCAATATAATGGTTCAAATCCACACGTACCGCTTCCTTACATTCCATCGGAACCGCACAGATTGCCCATCCCTCGCGCGGAATGGCATTATGCAATCCTCCGCTCTGTATGTCCGCAAGACGCAGGTCGTACTTCTCCATCTCGTCACTGAGAAAACGTATGAGCCACTTGTTGGCATTGCCGCGTTTTTTCTCTATATCGTCTCCCGAATGTCCGCCGGTAAGTCCTTTCACCGTAACTTTGAAAAAATAATATCCGGAAGGAGCGGATTCGGGATGAAACGGGAAGAAACCTGTGGTACGCGCGCCGCCGGCACAGCTCACATAAATCTGCCCCTCATCCTCCGAGTCAAGATTAATGAGAAAATCTCCCGACATAAATCCTGTTTGCATGCCCATTGCACCCGTCAACCCGGTTTCCTCATCGCGGGTGAAGACGCACTCTATCGGCCCATGCTCCATGTCATTGCTACGCAGAATAGCCATCTGCATGGCCACACCGATCCCATCGTCCGCTCCCAGAGTTGTACCGTCGGCCTTCATCCATTCGCCATCAACCACTGTGCGGATCGGGTCGGTCATAAAGTCAAAATCCACATCGGCATTCTTTTCGCAAACCATGTCCATGTGGCTTTGCAAAATCACGGTACGACGCTTTTCATAGCCGGGAGTTGCCGGTTTCCTGATAATCACGTTTCCGGTCGGATCCGTGCGTGTTTCCAGATTCAGACTACGGCCGAAATCTTCGAGGAAAGCGATCATGGCTTCTTCTTTCTTAGACGGACGAGGCACACGGTTCACCTCGGCAAAACAGTCAAAAACAACTTTTGGCTGAAGTTCCTTATTGTCTTTCATACATTATACTGTTTATAAATTCAAATCTTCTGCCCCTATTACAAGCATATCACAGCAAAGATAAACATTTTTCTCTGTCCGGCGAAATTTATATCCCGACCGGTCCTCAGAAAATAGTCTGCAACGATCTCTCCGTTGTAGTTTCCACTCCCATAACCGCAGGATATAATGTACTGCGATTTTTACAGAATCAGAAATTTCTTTTCCTGATCCATGAACCGGAAAGGACAGGGAAGCTGTCCCGAAAATTACTCTCCATCAGCATATGTGTCCAATTTTTTTGAAAAAAATTATTGACATAATTTAATACACATCTCCAACCTTTAACTTTTGAATTCTATACAAATTTTACGGAAACAGACCTTTTTTCTACAACATCCTATCTTTTTTGAAAAAGTTCCGACCTTTTTTAAATGTTTTTTTCACGTTTAGCATCGAAAAAAAGCCGCTTTCAGGCGGCTTTTCAGAGTTCTTCTACTTTGCTGGTGCAAATATAATACATCCGAGAGCGAAATCCAAATACACATTAACACTCTTTCACCTTTTATCCCAAACACCTGTTTTTCCTATCGACGCTAAACGTGAAACGCCGGCAGAGCATTATTCTCAGAAAGGAACGCAAGCCACCCGGCCTTAGATACCTGAGTATGCGAAAACGACAGCACACCCCTTACCGCCGTCTCCCTCAGCCATGCAAGATAGAAAAATGGTAAATCTCACTTATTTGTCGTACCTTTGCCGAGCCGGAACCCTCCGGCACCTACAAACCCGTTAAACACATAAACATTCTCAATGGGCGGACTATACATTCACATACCGTTTTGCAAATGCCGGTGCATATACTGCGATTTCTACTCCACCACTTGCGGAGGCCAAACGAAAGACCTGTTCACCGAAGCCTTGTGCGCGGAGTTGCGGGCCCGCAACACAGAATGCTCCGAATCACTCTCCTCCATCTATATAGGAGGCGGAACCCCCTCACAACTGACCGGTACACAGATTGAAAAGATATTCCGCACCATCCGCTCCAGCTATCCCGTGGCCCCCGATGCCGAAGTCACCTTTGAGGCCAATCCGGACGACATCGGTTTCCCACTGGTTGACACACTGCTGGAACTGGAGGTGAACCGTGTCAGCCTGGGAGTGCAATCCTTTGACGACCGCATACTCCGCTTTCTGCGCCGCCGGCACACGGCCCTTCAGGCCGAAACGACAGTGAATAGGCTGTATCAGTCAGGACTGGAAAACATTAGCATAGACCTGATATACGGACTACCGGGACAAGACACCGATACGTGGACCGAAGACATAAAGAAAGCGCTGCAACTTCCGGTAAGCCACCTCTCCGCCTACTCTCTCACCTACGAAAAAGACACCGTCCTGTGGCAGATGCTACAGAATGGACAAATCCGCGAAACCGACGAACAGCTAAGTCTGGGCATGTACGAAATTTTGCTGCGCCTCACCTCCGAAGCCGGATTCGAGCACTACGAAATTTCCAATTTTTCCCTTCCCGGAAAATCCTCGCGCCACAACTCCTCCTACTGGCAAGGCATTCCCTACATTGGCTGCGGCCCCGGAGCACACTCATTCTCGGGCAGAAGCCGTAGGCAAAACACCCCCGACCTGAAAAGCTATCTCGACAATGCCGGCTCTCCGCCCCACTTTACAGAGACACTAAACGAGGAAGAAAGGTGCAATGAACTCATATTCACATCCTTGCGTACTCGCGACGGTCTCAGCCTGAAAAAGATGAGCTGCACCTTCGGCGAAAAAAGAACAACGGAACTGCTCGAGCTCTCGCAACGCCACCTTCAAAGCGGTCGCCTGATTCTTGAAAACGACCGGCTCCGGCTATCCCGAAAAGGCATATTCGTCTCGGACGACATCATGAGCGATCTGATG
>VSQE01000048.1 GCA_009775705.1 Prevotellamassilia sp. | reverse complement strand
AAGACTCGAACACCGTAGAATCAGCGTTCGAGCCATACTTTATTGCGCTATTTGTGTTTTATCGGACAGCAATATTTGCGATACAGGGAGAAAGGTGGAAGATGGCGGAGCGCGGACGATTTTGCCCGTTTGTACGGGTTGTCAAGGAAAGATTTTCTTCTTCTGCGTCCTTATATCCGCATTTCTGGGGAAAAAGAGGAAAAAGTCAGAATTCCCAGAACGGAAAGGAAGGACACCTTTCTGACAAAATATCCCGAAAAATACACCGAGGGAACAGTCATTGATCTGAATGAGGCCGATACGACGACATTGCAGCATATTCCCGGCATCGGCAGTTACTATTCCGGTAAAATCTGCCGGTATCGCGAACGGATGGGTGGTTTTGTTTCCGTTTCCCAGATTGCCGAGGTCGAAGGATTGCCGCAAGGAGTAGAGCGGTGGTTCTCTGTGAAGTCAGATGCCGAAATCAGGAAAATCAATGTGAACAAAGCCACGTTCAAAGAGTTGGTGCGCCATCCTTATCTCAGCTACGAACAGGTGAAGGTCATTACAGAGTACATCCGTAAGCACGGCGACATTCAGGATTGGAGCGATTTGCGTTTGTCTCGGCAGTTTTCCGATGCGGATTTTCAGCGTTTGCGTCCTTATTTTATTTTTCACTGAGACCGCCTTCATTCATTTTTTAGAAAAATATAGGATTCTTTGAAGAATCCGTCAAAAGCTGCGCAGCAGATGAACTTATCTTCAATGGAAAAGTGTATATTTGCGGGGTGAAAATATAGAAAAACGCAACATTTATCCTACAAAAGATATGAATCGTATAATAACTAAGGAACAGTTTTCCGAAAAAGTTTTCCGTCTTGTCGTTGAAGCGCCGCTCATTGCCCGTTCCCGTAAGGCCGGTCATTTTGTCATTGTGCGTGTGGGCGAACGGGGGGAACGCATACCTCTTACCATTGCCGAGGCTGATCCTCAGAAAGGCACTATCACTTTAGTTGTTCAGACGGTTGGTGCGTCATCAGCCAAGTTATGCGCTCTTGAAGCGGGAGAGGAAATCACTGACGTGGTGGGTCCGTTGGGAAAAGCCACACACATCGAGAAGTTCGGCACTGTGGTATGTGCAGGCGGTGGTGTGGGTGTCGCACCGATGCTTCCCATCGTTCAGGCGCTCCATGCGGCCGGAAACCGGGTCATCACGGTTCTGGCCGGACGTAGCCGCGAACTTATCATTCTCGAAAAGGAGATGCGTGCGGTTTCTGACGAGGTGATCATCATGACGGACGACGGTTCTTACGGGCGCAAAGGCCTGGTGACCGAAGGCATCGAAGATGTGATCCGTCGTGAGAAGGTAGACAAATGTTTTGCCATCGGACCGGCCATAATGATGAAATTTGTCTGTCTGCTGACAAAGAAATATGAAATTCCGACGGATGTATCTCTCAATACCATTATGGTGGACGGTACGGGAATGTGCGGTGCCTGCCGCATCACCGTCGGGGGGGAAACGAAGTTTGTCTGTGTGGACGGTCCTGAATTCGACGGTCATTTGGTGGATTTTGACGAGATGTTGAAAAGGATGAGTGCTTTCAAGGATGTAGAAAAGGCCAGTATGGAAGATTTATCCGTTTCCGTTACTGAGCCGGTCGCGGATGACAAATCCCGCGATGCCGGCTGGCGCAAGCAACTGCGTACGCAGATGAAACCTAAAGAACGGATGGCGCTGGAACGTCAGAAAATGCCCGAATTGGCTCCAGTATATCGTTCCCGTCAATTGCGTGAAGAAGTCAATCAGGGACTTACAGCCGAAGCTGCCCGTATGGAAGCCCGTCGCTGTTTGGACTGCGCCAATCCCGGTTGTGTAGAAGGATGTCCCGTAGGGATTGACATTCCCCGTTTTGTCAAGCATGTGGAAGTGGGTGACTTTGTTGCTGCGGCAGCTGCCATCAAAGAAACATCAGCCCTGCCCGCGGTGTGCGGCCGCGTGTGTCCGCAGGAAAAACAGTGTGAATCGCGCTGCATCCATGTAAAGACCGGAGGAAAAGCGGTGGCCATAGGCTATTTGGAGCGTTTTGCCGCCGATTATGAGCGGGAGCATGCCGCCGCCCCGGAGTTCCGGCCGGTTGCCGAACGTAAGGGAATGCGTGTTGCCGTAGTAGGTTCCGGCCCTGCCGGTCTGTCCTTTGCCGGCGACATGGTCAAACGCGGATATGACGTTACGGTGTTCGAGGCTCTTCACGAAATAGGTGGAGTGTTGAAATACGGAATCCCGGAGTTCCGATTGCCCAACCGGATAGTCGATTTCGAAATCAACAATCTGGAGAAATCCGGAGTCCGGTTTGTGAAAGACTGTATTATCGGAAAGACGCTTTCTGTAAAGGAACTGGAGCAGGAAGGCTATGCCGGCATATTCGTGGCTTCCGGTGCCGGACTTCCCAATTTTATGGGTATTCCCGGCGAAAATTCCATTAATATCATGTCTTCCAATGAATACCTGACCCGTGTCAATCTGATGGATGCATCCGATTCGGAATCCGATACCCCTGTGACTTTAGGCAAGCATGTTGCGGTAGTGGGAGGTGGAAATACTGCCATGGATTCCGTCCGTACAGCCCTTCGTCTGGGAGCAGAGACCGCAACCATCGTTTATCGGCGTTCCGAAGAAGAAATGCCGGCCCGTATCGAGGAGGTGCATCATGCGAAAGAGGAAGGTGTGCGTTTCCTGACGTTGCATAACCCTGTCGAGTATATTGCAGATGAGCAAGGAAAGGTCAAACAGATTGTTTTGCAGAAGATGGAGTTGGGAGAGGCCGATGCTTCTGGTCGTCGCAGTCCTGTTCCTGTTCCCGGAGCCATAGAGCGGATGGATGTCGATCTTGTCATTGTCAGCATCGGTGTTTCTCCTAATCCTATTGTTCCTAATTCGGTGGAAGGGCTCGAATTAGGGCGGAAAGGCACCATCTGTGTGAACGAGAAGATGCAGACCAGCATCCCTACGATCTTTGCAGGAGGAGACATCGTACGCGGCGGTGCAACCGTAATTCTCGCTATGGGTGATGGAAAACGGGCGGCGCAGGCTATGGACGAAGCATTGGGCAAGAAGGCCTGATCGGTTGATCTCACTGAAAAAGTTCTATTCTTGTCCGATAAAACTTGTTGAGTGCATAAACGAAAAGGGCTGATTCCATTTGCCGGATTCAGCCCTTTTTGTTTAAATGGTGCTCGTATTAAAAAACAAAAAACGTCTTTTGACAATTATTACTGTCCTGTTTGCTAAACTTTATTGTGGAATACGTTTATGGAGACCGGCAAATAGAAATATTCCGCCGTTTTTTACAAGGCGTGTAAAAAGTTTTACATGCCTTGTAAAAGCTTTTACACGCCTTGTAAAAAAATTATATTATAACTTCTTGGTCGGCCAACGAAATCTCCGGACCGCGAAAATATGGTTGAAATCGGCCGGAAATATCTGAGTCAGGAAAAGTTTCCTCCATCAACCCGATGCAGACCTTCAAATCAGCTTCACTGAGGCCGCAGAATCTCCGTCCGAAGGCCTTGAAAGCTAAAGAGGGGGCTTATCACAAATGCAAAAAATAAGCAAGACTTCTGACTTTCATGAAGCTGGAATCAGAGGTTTATGGTTTGGCGGACAATAATAGTGGACAATAATGCTACTTTATGGCAAAGGGGGGAGTCTGCTTTATAAGCATGGATTGCCTGTGCGTTCGTCACCAATGGAAGTACTCTCTCCGTGTCCGGGAAATACACGGGTTTCTGTCGGTAATGTGAGAACTTTCTTCTGTAGGCTTTCCGTCAGATTCTTCAGGTTTCCTCCGGGAAGATCCGTGCGTCCGATGCTGTAGCGGAATAAACTGTCACCACTAAAAAGGATGCTTTCCTCTTCGCAATATAAGCATACTCCGCCAGGGGTATGTCCCGGAGTTTCTATCACATGTAGCGTATGATGGCCGCCAACTTGCAGTATGTCTCCACCATTGAAAAATTTTTGAGGTTCAGGCAGCGAAAGATGATAATCCCGGTGCATGAAAAGGCGCATCATTTCGGCGGCTGATCGGTAGGTATCTTCTTCGGCATGGTGCATTTCCGGTTGTATTCCGTATGTTGTATACAGAAACTCATTGCCAAAGACATGGTCGAAATGACCATGTGTGCAATATAGGTGCTTTACATCCAGTTCTTCTTTTCGGATAAAGCGGGTTATTTCAGCCTGTTCTTCTTCTCCGTATGCGCCACAATCAATGATTGTGGCTTCACGGCTGTCATCCCAAAGAATATAGCAGTTTTCTTCAATCATATTACAAATGAAGCAACCTATATAAAGGCCGTTTTCTTTTTGTGGCGGAATGATGAAGCTGTTCATAATATAAAAATTTTATGTGAAGTCTGTTCTTAGAAATGAAAAAAAGTCAGTGAACTGCCACATAGGCTACTTTTTTGGTTTCAAAAAAAGCGTCTGGAAAAAAGTTGCTCAGTTCCCATGTGTCCGAACAGTGTTTGAACGGACGCAATTCTTCCTGTATGTCACCGCCTTTCAGTGCAAGAACCCCATTGGGTAAGGAGTTCTGTTGTTGCGGGCGTATGTTTTTGGTGACGAGACGCACGAGTTCAGGCATGCCCATGACAGCCCGGCTTACTACAAAATGAAATTTACGGCGTTCTTCCGCCACATTGCGGTGAACGGCAGTTACGTTTTTCAGTCCGATTGCTTCGGCAACGGCTGTAGCAACACGTATTTTTTTCCCGATGCTGTCTACGAGGTGGAATTTACATTCCGGAAAAAGAATGGCCAAAGGAATACCGGGAAATCCGCCGCCTGTGCCGACATCCATGATTTCCGTACCCGGTCTGAATGTGATGACGCGTGCAATGCCTAAGGAATGTAGAACATGGTGGGAATATAGATTATCAATGTCCTTACGCGAAATGACATTGATTTTTGCATTCCAGTCACGATACAAAGCATCGAGCATTTCAAATTGCTTCTTTTGGGGTTGTGTGAGGGAGGGGAATTTTTCAAAGATAATTTCAACTCCCTGTGTCATGGGGCTCATTTCCATATCAGGCTGCGGTTAAATCTGAATTTGAAGCAAAGATACGACAAAAAAGTGATATATGAAAATGGTAGGGCAGGGTGTGGATAAAACCGTATGTGCCACTCTGCCTCCGGGACTTGGCAAAAGGCTGTAATTAGTAACTATTCAGCTATCCATATTAGCTTAATTATCTGATTGTCAGAAATGGATATTTGCGGAATTTATTGATTTTATCGAACTCACCATGTGAAACTTTATAAAGTAGCTGCAAGAAAATAGCAGGATTTCAGATATTATGGTTTACCTTAGTAGCGATTTTTTTATTTAATAATATGGAAAAGAAAAAGTTGAAACCGATTCTTATAAAATGAAGAGCAGAATGAGTATGTGGATATTCTTGCAGGTAAGTGGATACAGATGATGCATATTACTCCGGAAATCGCATGTACGGAGGGGGTGGCTTGTATGGAAGGATGTATTTCTGGGTGTAAGGAAAGCAATAAGAAATGTCATGAAAAAGGTTATAGTATTCCATTTTTATACTAACTTTGCATTAAATAGGTTGCATTCGGCAATTTGCAAGTAAACCTGCACTGCGCTTATTTGCACTATCTTTGCTTCATCTTTCACAGAAGTACTGACTATATGGATAATGTCTGGGAAACTTATATTCCTCTTGAAGTGGTGGGTGTGACCACCGGAACATCGTTGCCTGATGCTTGTATGTTGCTGATGCGCGAGCAGGCGGGCCTTCGCCGTCATTTCACTGTGCTTGTACGTAAAGAAGAGTACAACCGGTTAAAGGCAGCTTTGATGCGGAAAGATTTCTCATCAACCCGTCTGATGACGAAACTGGCTGGAATATTTTCCATTGAAGTGGGGAAAATACAGATATGCTATGTTTCCGGTGGAAAGTTTTCGGCCCGGGTTTATTTGAGAAGGGGAGACGAAGAACGGATCATGGAGACGGAAGTGGCAACCGCCGTGTTGCTGGCCCTTGAGACAGGTGGGACAGTATGCATACGTCGAGAGGAATTCGATCGTCTGTACATGGGCGAATCACCCGAAGGAGAAGTCAAGATACCGTTGCCGTCCATGCAGACCGAATTGCTCAGCCAGGCATTGGAACTGGCTGTACAGGAGGACAATTTTGAATTGGCTTCGCAGTTGAGGGATGAGTTGAGAAATCGGGGCATAGGTGGAACAGAGTAGTTTTGTATAGATTGATTTTTATGAAGGAATCCCATTTATTTTATATTCCCGGTTTGCCGGAGTGCAAGGAACTTCCGCCCGAAGAGGCGGGACATGCCGTGCGTGTATTGCGGGTGAAGGACGGAGATCCGTTATTGGCGACCGATGGACGGGGCAATTTTTACGATTGTATCGTGACTGCCGCATCTCCCCGTCAATGTGAGATCCGTGTGTCGCAGACGCATGAAGTTCCCCGCTTGTGGCATGGAGGGATATGGCTGGCTGTGGCTCCGACGAAAAATATGGACCGTATGGAATGGTTGGTGGAAAAAGCTACCGAGATAGGTATGGACGGCGTAACTTTTGTAAATTGCCGTAACTCGGAGCGGAAGGTTGTCAAGATTGAGCGTATAGAAAAAATTGTGGTCTCAGCTTTGAAGCAAAGTCACAAGGCCTTGAAACCGGAAGTTGGAGACATGGAAAATTTCAAGTCCTTTATTCAACAGCCTTTCAACGGAACAAAGTTTATAGCCCATTGTCTCACGGAGGATCTGCCTGCTTTGTATGATCAGTTGGATGCCAACAGTGACTCCTTGGTGCTTATTGGGCCGGAGGGGGATTTCACCCCCGATGAAGTTCATATGGCCGAGGCGGCAGGATTCCGGTCGGTCAGTTTGGGCAAAAGCCGTCTTCGCACGGAGACCGCAGCTTTGGTGGCAGTTCATCAGATGAATTTGAAAAAAGCAAAATGAGAATACGATAATATGCAGCAACTTATTCAACTTTATAAAGAACAATATGGCCGGAATCCTCTTCGAGTGGAAAGTCTCCCCAAGTCCGGTAGCAATCGTGAATATGTACGTCTGCATGGTGCGGACGGGACCTCAGTGATTGGTGTAATCGGACCTGATAAGGCCGAAAATGCCTGTTTTATTTATCTGAGCCGTCATTTTGCGGACCGGGGACTACCTGTTCCGGCTATCGGTGCCGTCAGTAAGGATGTTTCCTGTTATTTGCAAACTGATTTAGGGTCAATTTCACTTTATCAGGCTTTGTCCCGCGGACGTGCCGACGGAGCGCAGTATAATGAGGAGGAAAAGGAATTGATACGTCGTACCATTCGTCTGCTGCCTCATTTGCAAGTCACAGGAGCTGAAGGGCTGGATTGTAACCGTCTTCTCTCACCAGTCCGTTTCGATCATCGGACAGCGATGTTCGACCTCAATTATTTTCGATATTGTTTTCTGCGACCGACAGGATTGGTATGTGATGAAGTACGTTTGGACGAGGATTTCTCAGACTTTGCCTACCATCTTCTGGAGAAAGAGAACCCGCAAGTCTCAACTTTTTTGTACCGTGATTTCCAGGCACGCAATGTCATGATGACTCCCGCGGCCGATGGAAGTCTGTCTCCTTGTTTTATTGATTATCAGGGAGGTCAGTGCGGGCCGTTGCAATACGATGTGGCATCGTTTCTTTGGCAGGCTTCGGCACGCTATCCGAAGGCCTTGCGCGAGGAGATGATCCATGAATATCTGGACGAACTGGCAACGCTCATGACTTTTGACAGAGAGCAGTTCCTTCGTTGCCTGCACAGTTTCGTTCTGTTCCGGACCATGCAAGTACTTGGAGCTTATGGACTTCGTGGATACTTTGAACGCAAAAAATATTTTTTAGACAGCATCCCGCTGGCTATTGAAAACCTGCGTGAGTTGTTGGCTGCCGGCACTGCTGCAGACTGGCCATGTCTGGAAGGAGTACTCCGTCGTCTAACAGAGTTACCTCAGTTTGAGAGTACTCGTGCGGAAAAGCAGGAAAAGCAGCCGAAGGGTAAAGCCGATTCGTCCGAGACACTCTCCCCCTTGGTTGTAGAGGTCTTGAGCTTCAGTTACAGAAAAGGCATTCCAGAAGATCTTTCCGGCAATGGCGGAGGATATGTGTTCGACTGTCGTGCAATTCATAATCCCGGACGATATGAACCCTATCGGAAACTGACGGGTATGGATGCTCCGGTTATTGAATTTCTGGAAACTGACGGGGAGATTCTGGTGTTTCTTGACAATGTATTTAAATTGGCCGAGACACATGTAGAACGATATATCCATCGAGGTTTCACCCATTTGCAGTTCGCTTTCGGCTGCACGGGCGGACAGCATCGCAGTGTCTATTCCGCACAGCATCTGGCTGAACATCTGCATCGCAAGTATGGTATCGAAATTCGCCTTATTCATAGAGAGCAACAGGTCAACCGGACCTTTCCTGCCCGCATCAGGACATAGAGAAAGAGCGTTCCTGTAATAATATTTTTCAAAGGAAAAGAAAGTATGCTTATTCTTCCCGCTCATTTTCCCGCAACCTCCATCCTTCGCTCCGAAGGATGGCAGGTATTGGACGGAGAAAGTCCTGCCGGCCTTCGTCCGTTGCGTATTCTCTTTCTGAATCTTATGCCGCAGAAGCAGGTCACCGAACTTGATATTGCCCGTGCTTTGGCATTTTCCGAGCATTGTGTCCGTTTGTATCCGATGAAGATTTCCGGACAAACCTATAAGACTACCCCAATAGAGCACATGCGGACTTTCTATTCTGACTTTGAAGTTTTTGAGCCGGAAAATTTTGACGGACTGATCATTACCGGTGCTCCGGTCGAGCATCTGCCTTTCGAGGAGGTGCGCTATTGGCTGCAACTTTGCCGCATCATGGATTGGGCGCGCAGTCATGTCCGCAGCACACTTTATATCTGCTGGGGCGCGCAGGCCGGTCTGTATCATCATTACGGCATTCCCAAGTACGCATTGCCCGAAAAGTGTTTCGGCATTTTCCGGCAACATGTCCTGTACAGAGGGCTGTCTCTATTCCAGGGAATGGAACCGGAATTTCTCATGCCCAATAGTCGCCATACGGAAGTAAGGCGACAAGATTTCCCAACGAATGGTTCTCTTTGTATTGTGGCTGAGAGTGAAGAAAGCGGAATCGGAGTAGCCATGTCTCGCGATGGACGCGAGATATTCATTGTGGGGCATCTGGAATACGAACCGCAGACGCTTCACAATGAATACACGCGTGATCTGAAGAAAGGCTTATCCATTCTTCCGCCTCTTCACTATTATCGGAAGGAATGTCCCGAACAGGGTGTGGATTTTTCCTGGAAGAAATCCGCCCGCTTGTTTTATTCAAACTGGTTGGATATGCTCTCCGGACATCAGACTGTCTAAATTCCTCATGCGTAAATCAACTTGTTTGGGCAACGTTCCACAAACTATATTATCGGAGACTGCAATAGAGAGTTATGTATTGAGTTGTTTACGGCAGTTGGGGATATTTCTTGAAATCGGGTTTCCTTTTTTCAAGAAAAGCGCGACCGCCTTCCTGCGCTTCGTCCAGCATGTAGTAGAGCATGGTTGCGTCACCAGCCAGTTCCTGGATTCCCGCCTGCCCGTCAAGTTCTGCATTCAGTCCGGCTTTGATCATGCGTAGTGCCAGTGGCGAATGTTCCATCATGATCTCGGCCCATTCCACTACTTCGTCTTCCAGACGGTCTGAAGGTACTACTTTGTTGACCATTCCCATCCGTTCGGCTTCGACGGCCGAATACTGACGACAGAGAAACCAGATTTCGCGGGCTTTTTTCTGTCCCACCATACGGGCCAGATAGGAAGCACCAAAACCGGCATCGAAAGACCCGACTTTGGGACCGGTCTGCCCGAAAATGGCGTTTTCGGAAGCGATGGTCAGATCGCACATGAGATGAAGCACATGACCGCCGCCTATGGCATACCCGTTGACCATAGCAATCACCGGTTTGGGAAGGCTACGTATCTGTTTCTGCACGTCAAGCACGTTCAGACGCGGCACACCGTCGCCTCCGACATATCCGCCACGTCCCTTTACATGCATGTCGCCTCCGGAACAAAAGGCCTTGTCGCCGGCTCCCGTCAGCACCACAACACGTATGTCTCCGTTTTCGCGACAGTAATTCAGCGCGTTGCTTATTTCGCTTACAGTCAACGGGGTGAAAGCATTCCGGTAGCGGGGCCGGTTGATGGTGATGCGGGCTATGCCGTTATACAGGTCAAACAGTATTTCTTCGTATGGTTTGATCGGGGTCCATTCTCTTTTCATGGTTATTTCGTATTTATAATGGTTCTGAAACAATTGTGCATATTCTCCAGTGCCTCCCCGTTGATCCGGGGATCCGTAAAGACTTCCAGCAGCACGGGGCGATCCGATTCCGTGGTCAGGAACTGGCGTATCGTCTCCTGTGCTTCAGATAAAGTGTTGATGCTGAAATATCCGAGGCCGTAACTTCGTGCAATTCCGCAGGCCGCGCATTGATGCGATGCTGCGATGTACCTGTCGCGGGAGGGAGAGGACGAAAGCCCTTGCAGACTATGGAATATCTGTCCCCCGCCGTTATTGAACAGGACGATGCGGAGATTTCCGCCGATCCCCTGAATCCATAACGCATTCTGGTCATAGAAAAAACTGAGATCTCCGACCAGCAATAGCGAGAGGCCGTTCTTTTTCAAAGAGTAGCCACAAGCCACGGAGACGGAGCCTTCAATGCCGTTGGTGCCTCTATTGCAATATACTGGAAAATCATTTTTATCGAAAAAGTAGAGTGCGTTACGCACCACACTGCTGTTTCCCAAATGCAGGGCGGAGATGGGGGAGTGCCGCAGTTCGTCGCACAGCATCTTCATGATACTCAGATCAGAGAGGGTGTCGGTCTGGAAATCCTCGATCCGCTTTCGGTATGCTGCCAGTAGCCGTTGCATGCGTCTGACATTTTCATTGGCAGGCAGAGCCTCGGCCAAATGCGGCAGTATCGTCAGAGGAGACGAACGGACAATGACAGAAAGATGGTCGAACGTATCGGGAAAATCCGTACTTTCCTCGATGCGGATCACTTCGCAACCATCGGTTTCGCGCAGACGGAATTTCAGCAACTTATTTACCTGATTGCCTCCGGCATGTATGACCATGTCCGGTGCGAATCTCATACCGGAAATGATCTCCTCCAGCATATTGGTCCTCCAGCTGTAGGAGGAGTTGCCGATCAGTTCCGGAAGAACCAGCAGGGAGGAATTTTCCTCAAATTGCCGGAGTGGGGCGGAGAGGTCCTCCTCGTATTGTCCGATGAGGAGAACCGGAAAGTGTGCGCGGGCAATCCGGGCTGTGAGATCTTCAGGCAACGGGGCAGCCGCGACCGTCGGCCGTATCTCACAAATGATCCGTTCGGCAGGCAGTCCGGTCGTAGAGAAAGTGAATAGAGGTTCGGTTAGAGGAACATTGATATGTACAGGCCGTTTGCCATTGTGCTGCATAGACAAAATGGCCTCATTGATCAGCCGGTTGCGCAACCGGCAGTCTTGCGGTCGGTCGGTTTCAGGAAGGTTGTAGGAGGCTGCATACGGTTTCAGGGCATCCGGCTGAAACAACGTCTGTCCGTCCAACTGGCCGATCCTTTCCGCCGGTCTGTCTGCCGAGATGACAAGCAACGGGACATGACGGAAATAGGCCTCGGCAACCCCCGGCAACGTATTGAGAAGGGCCGAACCGGAGGTGACGCACAGGGCTACGGGCTTTCGTTCCGACAGATAGATGCCGATCGCTACAAAAGCCGCACTGCGCTCATCGGTCACGGAATGTAGGGTGAATATTTCCCTACACTGATGGAAATTGTGTACCAGAGCACCGTTTCTGGAGCCGGGACATACTACTATATCCCTGAAACCATGACTGGCCAGAAGAGCCGTCAACTGGTTTACGCCGGTCTTATCACAAAACATATAACTCTTGCGTTTTCCGTTTTTTTATCTGAACAGGCGGAGCATGGCCTGCATTTTGTGGCAGGTCTCATCCCACTCGTTTTGAAATTCGCTGTTTTTCAGCAGACCGCCACCGGCATACAACTCAGCTTCCCCGTCGTTCAGAATGTTCATGCAGCGCAGGGAAACGTACAGGCCGGTAGCATCTTCCATATTGAGCGGTCCTGTGAAGCCTGCATAGTATTTCCTCGGAGTGCTCTCATCCTCAAGGATTGCGCGGCGGGCTGTCTCACGGGGTATTCCGCAGACGGCGGGAGTCGGATGGAGGCGCTTCAGTACATAGCCGATATCCGATCCCTCTTTCAATGTAAATGTGAAGTCTGTTCTCAAATGTATCAGGTTACCGGTACGTGACGGATAGGTGGCCGATATGGACCGGCTCTCTGTCACGGCTCTGAGCTGACGGTCCAGATAGGTGGATACGTATTTCTGCTCTTCACGGTTTTTCAGGCTCCATTCCGGATAGGCCTTTTCCTCTTCCGATTCGTCTATATGCATCGTGCCGGCCAAGGCCATGGTTTTCCAGTGGGCATCTTCTTTCACCAAAAGTTCTTCAGGTGTCGCCGCCAGCCAGCATCCGGTCTTTTCCGTCCACCAGAGCGTCACATAGCAGCCGGGATATAACCGGCAGGCCTTATGAAACAGTTGCACGGGCTTCATGATGCCATTGTCCAGCGTGAGATGCAAGCGGCGCGAAAGGACCATCTTCCGGCATTTTCCGTACAATAGGCGTTGCATCGCCTTCTTGAATTCTGTATGATAGATATTCCGTTGAACACCTTCATCGTCCTTATAGCTGTATGTATCCGCCGTTTCCGGTTCAGCCGGCACGTCATTTCTACTGATGTGGTCCGGAGCAACAAACAGCAGGGGAGTCTCCTTAGTAATATGGAACGGGGCGATGACTACTCCTGTTTCTGTATAGGGAAACAGGGCAGAGGTAAATGCTTCGGGCTCGTTTTTTCGGGAAATATAGGTATAGGTCCGCTCATAAGGCAGGCGGTAGAACACATAGGCTCCACCTTGGAATTTGCCCTCTTCTACGGCTTGTTCTGAAATTGAGCAGTTGGATTCCATTGTTGTCAGTTAGGCATACGAAAAAGGTCCGGCAATACCGGAGACCTTTTTTGTGATGCGTGGAAAGAGTTGTTGTCTTAATAGTTGTAATTTACGGAAGTCGGTTGGCCGTTATTGTGGTACGTGCAGAGGTCGATATTTCCCGTGGTGGTACTGTATTCAAACCTCGTGGTCCTGTTCTTGTCAGGATTGTACAGATTCTCAACTGTCACGCTCTTCACCAGATGGATGGTGGGACGTCCCAACAGACCGGCATAGTATAGGTTTTCGAATCCCAGACATCCCATCTCTTCGGAAACAGTTTCGGGCAGCAGGCCGTTACGGTTTACAATGTCACTGGTCTCGAAGGTGAGGGTAATCGGTTCTATCTGGTTCTTCGTGTACCTGATGCAGGAGAGGTCTCCGTTCCTATATTCCAATGTTGCGCCCGAAACCACTTGCGTGATCTGTCCCAGACTATTGCCGAAAGTGATTTTGTTCCACCTGACCAGTCTTCCGTCCAGATAGTTGAACTCGTAGGTGTCCCGGTTCACGGTCATCTTGTCAATGTATCCGGAAGAGTTCAACTGGAGCCTGACCGACTCGTTGTTGCTCGTTGTCATGGAGACGTTGCTCGGTCCGTAGCCCAACGTATTCGTATAGGAAAAAGTGCGGTCTATGCTTGCCAGAGGATCTCTCAATGTCCCCTTTCCGGTGATGAGCCTGCCGTTAACATAACTGAATTCCCAGTCGTAACAGGGAATCACGTGTCCCCAATGCGTGATGCTGCGGACAGGAGCGGCTCCCTCAGCCGGCAATGTCGGGCGCATGGCCGGCTGCTCCGGTGCGACATCATCGTCACCGCCGCAGGAGAGAAGGAAAAATGATGTCAGAACCATCTGCAAGGAAAACAGACGGATGCCCGTTCTAAAAAATTGTACACCCATGTCTATTGTATATCTATATGTTGTTTTGGCGCAAATATACAGAAAAAAAGGAATTAAACTATGAATTGGGGCTAAAAAGCCCCGTCCTGACTTTTAATTTTGCAAATTATTTACAAATAGAGTGGTCGTGAAACCGCCATATAAACTCCGACAAGAACCAGACCTCCGCCAGCCAGCACGGAAAGGGTCAGGTGTTCCTGAAGAAAAATATAGGAGAAAAGGCACGTGATCAACGGGTTGAGATAGATATAGTTGGCGGAAACCACCGCTCCCAGTTTTTCCACAGTCTTGTTCCATAATACGTAACACAGCAATGAGGCTACCAGCCCCAAAAACAGCAGGTTCCAACAAACTACAGGGCGAGCCAGTATCTCTGGACATGTGGTCAGGCAACCGGCCGTTCTCACAGTGTCTGCGCCGAAAAAAAGCGAGGAAAGCAGTCCGTAGCCAAACACCTTGCGTGTCAGCATCAGGGTGCTGTACCTGTCACTCAGAGGTTTGACAACGGTCTGGTAAACAGCCCACAGAAGTGCCGCCAGGAAGGCAAGCAGACCTCCCCTTAACTGGGAATACGAGGTAAAACCGTCTCCCGACCCCAACATCAGTACAACTCCGCCAAAAGCGAAAACCGAACCCGCCCACAGCCTGACGGGAATTCTGCGGCCCGAAGAACTCCCCGCCGCGGCAAGCAAAGCCGTAAGCAACGGAGCAAGACATACGATGACTGACACGCTTCCTGCCTTCGTGTAGCGTAAGGCCGTGTTTTCCGTATAGAAATATAGCGAACCGCCCGAAACTCCTGCAACAAGCATCAACAGTTCATCCCGCACCGAGCGGCAGAACCGCTTCTCGTGCGGCCACAACAGGCAGATGCCCGCATAGGCCAGCAAAAAGCGGAAAAAGAAAATCCCAACAGGAGAAAGACCTTCATTCAGCAACATCTTTGTCGACACGAAGGTTGTTCCCCAGATGCAGACCGTGAGAATAGCCAGCAGGTGATACATGTCCGGCCGGACCTTATTCGGCCGCTTTGGCCTCGTTCCAGATTTCATCCATCTCGGCCAGCGTCATGTCTTTCAGCTTCCGTCCCCGTTTCAACGTATGTGCCTCCAGATAGCCAAAGCGGCGGATGAATTTCTGGTTCGTACGTTCCAGCGCATTGTCGGGATTTATCTTGTAGAGCCGCGCCGCGTTGACAAGGCTGAACAACACATCGCCCAGTTCTGCTTCGGCTTTTTCTTTGTCCATCGACTCAATCTCCGCCTCGAACTCGTTAATCTCCTCCTTAACCTTGTCCCATACCTGTGCGCGCTTCTCCCAGTCAAAGCCCACGTTGCGTGCCTTGTCCTGAATGCGGTAGGCTTTGATCAGCGAGGGCAGCGAAGCCGGCACACCGCCCAGCACCGTCCCGTTTCCGTCCCGCTCCTTCTGTTTCAGCAACTCCCATTGTTCCGATACCTGCTGTGGAGAGAGACCCTCTTCCTGCGATGAAGAAGCAGGATCTGCGGTTGGTGGAAATACATGCGGATGGCGGAAAATGAGCTTGTCGCACAGCTGATTGCAGACGTCCGCCATATCAAAATCCTCCGTCTCCGAGCCGATTTTCGCGTAAAAGGCCACGTGCAGTAGCACATCGCCCAGCTCCTTGCAGATGTTCTTCTTGTCGTTGCGCATCAAGGCATCGCACAATTCATAAGTCTCTTCAATTGTGTTGGGCCGCAAACTCTCGTTGGTCTGCTTGCGGTCCCACGGGCATTTTTCGCGCAGCTCATCCAGCACGTCCAGCAAACGGCCGAACGCCTCCAGCTTTTCTTCTCTTGTATGCATGTCTTTTCTCTTTTTTTACAGAATTTTTCCGGCTGCAAAAGTACGGATTTTTTCGGCAATTCACCGGCGTGAGAATGTTTAATTTATGAGATAAAAAATGTCGTGCCAGAATTTTTTTGAAAAAGTTTTGCATACAGACTTTAACGTCTGTCTATAAAGTTTAACCTCAAGGTGGGATGGAATTCAAGTGGAAACGGACCTATTTTTCACAACATAGTATCTTTTTTGAAAAAGATAGGACCTTTTTTCGACAAGATCCTATGTTGTTTTCACGTTAAGCATCGAAAAAAGGCCGCTTTCAGGCGGCCTTTCAGGGTTCTTCTACTTTGCTGGTGCAAATGTACAACACCGGAGAGCGAAAAGCAAATGTTAATTAACTTGTTTTTACATTCGGCTTTTAATGCTGTTTTTTCAATCGCCGGTTAACGTGAAACGATGAAAGACCTTTTGAATAAAACCCGATCACAGTGGATGCGTTCTCCATGATACAACGAATATGGTCAATTAATATGTCCCGTTTCGGCACAATAGGAGGCCGTCACCGGCAAAGTTCTCGCTTAAAGTGTCTGAGTGCTGCGAGAGGATGGATGAGGAGCATTCGCGGACCGGCCCACCGCATGACAACCCTGATTTTTTCCTTCATCTCGGGACGGTAACAGTGTGTGGGACATTTCCGACAGGTGGGTTTGTCGGTATGCCTGTGCGGACACCGCTCCAGTCGCCCGCAGGCATACCGGAATAGGGCGGCGCATGCAGGGCACAGAGAGACATTCTTTTCGCGCCTCCGGCAATAGAGGGTTATCATCTGCCGGACTATTTTCTTTTCTTCCTCAATACGGTCTGTCATTTTGTTTTTGTCTGTGAAAGGGCGGCCGGAAGCGGGGAGTTTTTCTGGCCGACTGTGCAAATTTAGGCATACAGATTGAGAAAATCAAGACGGTCGGACGCGGGTATGTAGGTTTTTTGTATTTTTGCAGAAATTTTTTCAGCATGAAGACTGTAACAATAAAAGACAAGACTTTCGCCATCTCGATTCCGGAGAACGAGATATTGAAGCGCGTGGAAACTCTGGCGGCGGAGATGAGCCGGAGGCTGGAGGGGAAGCATCCCTTGTTCCTTACGGTGTTGAACGGAGCCTTCGTTTTCGCGGCGGATCTGGTGCGGCGCATGACTATTCCCTGCGAGATCTCGTTTGTACGCATGTCCTCATATTCAGGAACAGCGTCTACGGGGCATGTGAAGGAATTGATGGGTCTGAAGGAGGATTTGGAAAACCGCACGGTTGTGGTGGTGGAGGACATCATTGACTCGGGGCTGACGATGAAGGAGATGCTGGCTCTGCTCAGGAAGAAGCATCCGGCGGAGGTGTATGTGGCCTCGCTGCTGGTGAAGCCGGACAACCTGAAAGTGGATCTGGACATTGACTTCCGCTGCTTTGACATTCCCAACGACTTCATCGTGGGTTACGGTCTGGACTATGACGGCGAGGGGCGCAACCTGAGGGATATCTATACCGTGGTGGAGTGAAGAGAAACTGAAATATTATCAAAAAAATAATACGGACATGAAGAATATTGTAATTTTCGGCGCGCCCGGTTCCGGAAAGGGTACGCAGAGCGCCCTGCTGGTGGAAAAGTACAGACTGAAGCACATCTCGACAGGCGATGTCCTCCGTGCAGAGATCAAGGCCGGAACGGAACTGGGGCGGACAGCCAAAGAGTATATTGACAACGGACAACTCATTCCCGATGGCTTGATGATTGACATCCTGGCAGGCGTGTATGACGGACTTTGCCCTTGCGAGGGAGTGATTTTCGACGGTTTTCCCCGCACGATTCCGCAGGCTGAGGCTCTGAAGAGGATGTTGGAAGAACGCGGCACGTCCATCTCCGGTATGTTGGAACTGGACGTACCCGATGAGATGCTGATGGAACGTCTGATCAATCGCGGAAAGACTTCGGGGCGTGCGGACGACAATGAAGAAACCATCGGGAAGCGTCTGAATGTCTATAAATCGCAGACAGCACCGCTCATCGACTGGTACGAGAAGGAAGGGTTGCGCCATGCCGTGAAGGGCTACGGTTCCCTTGAAGAGATCAATGCCGCACTTTGTGCTGTGATTGACCGGTTGTAAAGACTTTTTTGTTTTATCCAAGAAAAAGGAGACAGGCGGAGTGGCATGATCCCAGAAGCGACGCTTGTCTTCTTTTCATTTCATTTTGTATATCCGAGACACACTATGGCCGAAAGCAACTTTGTAGATTATGTGAAAATATATTGCCGTTCCGGAAAAGGCGGCAGAGGGTCCATGCATCTGCACCGGGCCAAATACCAGCCGAACGGCGGGCCGGACGGCGGCGACGGAGGACGAGGGGGACACGTCTACCTCAGGGGAAACCACAATTACTGGACCCTCTTGCATCTGCGCTATGAGCGTCATGTCTTCGCCGGACATGGCGGAAACGGCTCCAAATGTTGCTCGCACGGGGCCGACGGTGAGGACAGATATATTGACGTCCCCTGCGGTACGGTGGTCTATGATTCCGAAACGGGAAAATACATCTGTGACGTGACGGAGGACGGACAGACCGTGATGCTCCTGAAAGGCGGACGGGGCGGCCTGGGCAACTGGCAGTTCCGCACATCGACCAACCAGACACCGCGCTATGCGCAGCCTGGCGAACCCATGCAGGAGATGACAGTGATTCTGGAACTGAAACTGCTGGCGGACGTTGGTCTGGTAGGATTTCCCAACGCCGGAAAGTCCACACTGCTGTCCTCCATATCTTCTGCACGCCCCAAAATAGCGAATTATCCCTTTACAACCCTCGAACCCAGTCTGGGCATCGTGCCATATCGTGACAGCAAGTCGTTTGTCATGGCGGACATCCCCGGAATCATCGAAGGGGCCAGCGAAGGGAAGGGACTCGGCCTCAGATTCCTGCGCCACATAGAGCGAAACTCCTTGCTGCTGTTCATGGTTCCCGGAGACACGGACGACATCAGGAAGGAATACGGGGTTTTGCTGGGCGAATTGGAAAAGTTCAACCCGGGAATGCTCGACAAACACCGTGTTCTGGCAGTGACTAAATGCGACTTGCTGGACGAGGAACTGATGGAGATGTTGCGCGAGGAACTGCCGGAAGATTTGCCGGTGGTATTCATTTCGGCCGTAACCGGCCTGGGAATAACCGGCCTGAAGGATGTCTTGTGGCAGGAATTGAATAGCGAGCGCAATAAGATACAGTCGATCAGCGAAGGGGGCTCTATGATACATCGCGACAAAGAAGTGGCCAGTTTCGATCGTGATTTTGCGGATTGGGAAGATGGTCTGGCTGTAGAAGACGGGGAGGATATTGAGGAACTGACCGACTTTGAATACGAAGAACTGGAAGATGAAGAGTAGGGAATTGGCGGTATCTTTGCTGAAATATGATCTGGGCGAGGGAGCAAAGGCTTTCAGTACGCTGCGTGGCGAAGGTCTTGCGGAGGACAGTTATTCGGGTTTCAACATTACGCATTACTGCGGAGACAGGGTTGAGAATATTCTGAAGAACCGCGAAATTCTGTGCGGCCAGCTCGGAATAGACGATGACCATCTGCTGTTGCCCCGCCAGACACACGGTACGAAAATCCGAAGCATCAGGGATACGTTTTTCAAGTTACCGGCTACGGAACGTCAGCTTATGCTGGAGGATACCGATGCGCTGATAACGGATGTCCCCCATGTCTGCATTGGGGTTTCGACGGCCGACTGCATACCGGTGTTGCTGCATGATAGCCTGCATCACATCATTGCCGCCGTCCATGCCGGATGGAGGGGAACCGTCCGGCGAATCGTGGAAAAGACCATCACTGCCATGCGGAATGAATTTTCATCCGTACCGGAAAACGTACGGGCGATAATCGGTCCAGGCATCTCACAGGCGGCCTTTGAAGTGGGTGACGAAGTGTATGAAGAATTTTCCGGAGCAGGGTTTCCGATGGAGGAAATTGCCGTACGCATGAATGGCAAATGGCATCCGGACCTGTGGGCTGCCAATTTCCTGATGCTGGAAGAGGCAGGGCTCAGGTTTGAAAACATCCGGGTGGCAGGAATCTGCACTTATCGGAATTATGAAAAATTCTTTTCGGCCCGACGCTTGGGAATCAAATCCGGACGTATCTACAAC
>VSQE01000047.1 GCA_009775705.1 Prevotellamassilia sp. | reverse complement strand
TTGTATTATATATAATATAAAAGGTATTAGGGAACCAGGATCTTCTGTCCACCGCGGATATAAACTCCCTTGGCCGGCAACTGCACACGGCGGCCACCCAGATCGTAGAGAGGAGCCGCTTCGTCCGTTACAACCGGCTGCATTGAAATGCCGGTCGGGCCATCACCGAAATCGGCAAAGTAGCAGGCACCCTCACCGGGAACCGCGATGTAGGAGACTCCCACTGGCAGAGAGGCCGTCGTGCAGGGATAGAAACCGAAACCAGCCGTACGCGCACCGTCGGTCACATAGGTCCCTGCCGGCACTGCGGTGCCGGCGGCTATCGTCCCGAGCAATTCGTTGCCTTCGGGCGCTGCCGCTGTCTGTACGGAGGGTACCAGCAGGGCCTCGCCCACGGCATCGGCCCTGAGCACTGCCGCCGTACCGGCGGGCAGCACCGTTCCCTCTATAGCCGTCATTTTCACCGTTCCGTTGTCCATACGACCGGTCCAGGCCGTTACTCCCTCGGGCAACGCAGCCGCAAAAGGCAGGTAGATGCCAGCATAGCCGTGCCGGTCAACATGTCCCTCGGGTGCCACCAGACGGACGGCATTGGGATAGGCAACTTCCTCGATGAGGTTGAGGTTGGAATAATTCTGGGAATATCCTACGGCATTGCCCCATGCGTCAAAAGCTCCGTTCGCCAACAGGATAAAAGCGCCGTCATGACCGTTGCTCCGCTGTCCCACCATATAGAGCGTACCGAAAGCGGAAGCATTGCCGGTATGCAGGCCGAAACCGCAGACACCGGCCTCGTAGGCATCCACATACCCCTTGTCTGCATTGGCTCCCTCGGACTTGCCTTTCCACACTAAGAATTTTCCCGTCTCGCCGTTGACGAAATTATATTTGTCACCGTCCCTGCGGCACACGAACACCGCCTTGCTGCCCAGTTCCGCAGCCGGCACTCCGGCCGCAGCATGGACCAGACCGTTCTCGCCGTCCATATAATAGGCGTATGTCGTTCCGTTCTGCTGCACGTTCGTGATGGTATAGGCACCGCCGTCCACCGGCATCGCCAGCCGCTCCTCAGGCGTATTGCAAAAGTCTGTCACCGCCGTATTCAGCGCCGCCCACTGCGCCTCGGTATGTTCCTCCGTGGCTTCGGCATCTTTCACTACCGCCGCCAGCGCCGTGCGTTCCGCAGCTCCGGCAGCCGGAAAACCGATGCCCGTCTGCGCCAGCAGTGCACGCGCCTCACCCAGACGGACGGCAAACGTCTCCTCGCTGATGTCGGAAAGACCTTCCACCTCCTCGATGCGGAACTTGCAACCCGTGTCCGAGGTATTGTTTCCGCTGCCCCAGTTATAGAGAGGCTTTCCCGACAGGGTGGTCTGGTTCATCTGCACCGTCCCGCTGGTGACGATAAGAAATCCCGGCTCGTCCGCCGCTTTCAGAGTCCAGCCCGCCGAGGGCGAAGAAGCCGTGGTCTTCAACGCCGTGTTGTTCGCGCTGGCCGGCGACACGAAAGAACCGTCACCATAGTTCACGATGTCGAACGTACCGTCCGTGCGCGTCACGAACTTCCAGGCCGCACGCTCCGTGGCCGTGGCCTCGCCCGTGATGTTTGCCCCCGTGCTTCCGGCCGTGACAAAACGACCCTCACGCAACGGCGTGCTCAGGCGATACCAGTGCGATTTTTCCGGAGTCGATGCTTGCGGCAGCACGGGCGACTCCGCGGAGTAGGAATTTTTGAAAGCCTCGAAAACCTCGTTGAGGCGCGCTGTCTGGGCGGCACGCTGATCCGCCGTAAGCTGCTGTGTCAGCGTAGGCTCCACCTCAGCCAGCACCGCATCCAGCGCCGCCGCACACGATTCGGGATAGAAGCCGGGAGCCGTACCGATCACCGAGCGACGGAATTTCTTGATCTCCGAGATCGTGGCGGCCACCTGTTCCGCCGCCTCGTCCATGCACTTGGCGGGCGAATAGATCAGCCCGTCTACAGCGTTGCGGCCTTCCGTGTCCGTCAGCACAAAGGTAAAGAGCCACTTGTTCAGACGTATGCCGTTAGCACTCACATACGGCAGCTTCAGCAGCACCTTGTTCCATCCCGCCTTCAGCGTCACCGCCACGGGGCGCCGTGCCGTGAAGTTCTCGTTCTTCAGGTCAACCTCGGCATTGATGCCGAGGCCCGAGTTTTCCCACACAGGCGGCATAATCTCCGTCCCGTTCAGCCATACGCGCGACCCCTTGCGGTCCCATTTTCCGGCATCGGGGGCTTTGTCGTTCTCAGAGCGTCCGTAATTCTGGAACTCGATCTGCGCGCCCACCGTCTGCTCCACAGGCGAGTAGACATAGGTCCAGGCGTACGCCGTCGTGTTCAGCTGCGGGCGGGCATAAAATCCGGGGATGATGTTCTCACCCCATGTATGCCGCAGATACACTGCCGCACCCGTGGCCATACCCGATCCATAGGTCGTTCCCTCATACTCGAACACATCGGGCAGCACGTCGTCCGCAGCCGTCTCGGGCGGGAACTGCGCCGCGCTGTTGCCACCGTTGGGGAAGGCGTCACTGATGCGCCAGCGCACATTGGTCTGGCGCACATAAGGGATGGGCTCCGCCGCCAGCGAGTGGTCCTTGTGGAAAAGGAAGCGCGTCTCCCAGTCACGGAACTCCTCGTATTCCTCTCCTGAGTTGGGCAGCGTGGTGCCGCCCTCCTCAATGTAGCGGCGACCACCGCCAATCCAGGCCCTTTCGGCCGAGGCCAGCACATTGGCATAGATATTATTCTGGCATACGATGTCTTCCTGCGTCGGTGTCTTGCGGTCGTTCCAAGGGGCAGAGATAAAGCCGGCAATGTCCTCCGTGCCCTGCGGAGAATAGTAGATGTTGCTCTTGTAGATACCCACGAGGTCGGCGAACACATCGAAATGGTTCGTATAGTTGTAACGGCAGTCTATGTTGGGCATGCCCTGCACCACGCGGCCGCTCGTGCTCCACATCTGCGTCATGTCAAAACCGGCCTCCTTCGAGATGCTCACGCCGCGGATGGGATTCCACACCACCACTTTCTTACCGAGCGAATGCACTTTGTCGGTCATGATTTTCAGGAAATCCGGATAGGTAATGGTCTGCTCGTCGGCCCCGATGTGTATGTAGGGTGCCCGCACGAATACCGAGGCCACCTCCGTCAGGATCTGTTGCAACTCTTCCACGCCCTGATCCGTCTGCATGGAGTGGCCCATGGCGCGCTCGAAGGCGGCCGAGTGACCGGGCATGTCGATTTCGGGAATCACCGTGATGCCGCGCTGTGCCGCATATTCCTCCAGTTCGCGGCACTGTTCCTGCGTATAGTATTTGCCGGCGAAACGCGTCATCGAGGCCGCCGACGTCAGGGCCGGATAGGCCTTCACCTCAAAACGCCAGGCCTGGTTCTCCGTCAGGTGCCAGTGGAACACGTTTACTTTGAAACGCGAGAGCAGGTCTATCTCCTTCTTCAGTTCCTCGAACGAGACGAACGAACGTCCCACATCGTGCATCAGGCCGCGTAACTTGAAGGCCGGCCAGTCTGTCATCGTGAGCGCTTCCAGCGAGGGAGTCCCCTCGTAGCCCTCGGCCAGCTGCGTGAGGGTCTGCATGGCCCGCACTACGCCCGTCTCCGTCACGGCCTCCACCGTCACCTCGTCGGCTGTCACCGTGAGACGGTAGGCCTCGTCGGGGAAGCCGGCCAGCGGATGGTTGAAAGCACCCGCCACCTGCTCCACACGCCGCACCCGCAGCGCGGCTCCCGCAGCATCATCGAGCGTACAGCCCGTCTCGGCCAGAAAGCGCGCAGGAGCCGTCAGTTCCGCCCATTCAGACGGCAGTTCCAGCCGGACGGGGCGTCCCAATCCGAAGGCCGCGCCTGCGGTCTGTTCTACCTGCTGCGGACGGGGCAGCAAATGTCTGATTTTCGCCTCAGCGGAAGATGTTCCCCACAGGCAACCGGCCAGCACCGGTAAAAGTAACTTCTTTTTCATACGAAATGCTTGTGTTACGAATTGTGTTTTACATGGTTATCTGTTTCAGACCGCTAAAATACGACTTTATCGGGAATTGGCAATCGGTAACCAGCAATTTCCAATTGCCAACCGACACAATACCCCGTCAATTATTTAGAAAAAGCAGTTCAGAAAATTACTGGAAATAGTTTCAAACCCAAACGAAGGAAGCGAAAAGTTAAGCGGCCATCTATGGTCCGGCATGGGCAACGAATAAAGACAAGTTGCGAACCGGTCCGCGACAATTTCAGACAGCTATCTTACCCTTCCTGCTTTCATTTTCATTATTTTTTATCGGCTATTCTTGCAAATTGTAAAAATATATTCGTATATTTGCCGAAACAACAAAACAGAAATATGACAGTTTCCGTACTGAACTCCGGCATACGACTGCAAGGCTTGATTCTACACCCCGATACGGGCAGCGGAAGTGAGCGTCATATCCGGCAGATTCCGGTCGAAGCATAAAGACAAAGACACGGAAACAGCACAACATCAAAGGCCTTTCTCACTTTCGGAGTGCGGGAGGCCGCTTTATTATTTATCACACCGGACATTACAAACTTTTTTAAATACGATTACTGCGACATGAGCGACAGACTTTTTATTTTCGACACGACACTGCGCGACGGCGAGCAGGTTCCCGGCTGCCAACTCAACACGGTAGAGAAGATACAGGTGGCCAAACAGCTGGAAGCCCTGGGAGTTGACGTCATCGAGGCAGGCTTCCCCATTTCCAGCCCGGGCGACTTCAACTCGGTGATAGAAATCTCGAAGGCGGTGACGTGGCCTACCATCTGCGCCCTGACACGGGCCGTGGAGAAAGACATTGACTGCGCAGCCGAGGCTCTGGCCTTTGCCAAGCACAAACGCATCCACACGGGCATCGGCACGAGCGACTCACACATACGGTACAAGTTCAACTCAACACGCGAGGAAATCATCGAACGGGCCGTGGCGGCGGTTAAATATGCCAAACGTTACGTGGAAGACGTAGAGTTCTATGCCGAAGATGCCGGCCGCACGGATAATGAGTATCTGGCCCGCGTGGTGGAGGCGGTGATCAAAGCCGGCGCGACGGTGGTGAACATTCCCGACACAACGGGCTATTGCCTGCCGCACGAATACGGCGAGAAGATCCGCTACCTGATCGAACACGTGGACGGAGTGGACCGTGCCGTCCTGTCCACCCACTGCCACAACGACCTGGGCATGGCAACGGCCTGTACGCTGAGCGGCGTACTGGGCGGTGCGCGCCAGGTAGAGGTGACGGTGAACGGCATCGGCGAACGGGCAGGCAACACCAGCATGGAGGAGATCGCCATGATCCTGAAATGCCACCACGACCTCGCCATAGAGACGAACATCAACACGCAGAAAATAGCGGCGACAAGCCGTATGGTCTCCTCGCTGATGAACATGCCGGTACAGCCGAACAAGGCCATCGTGGGCCGCAACGCTTTCGCCCATTCCTCGGGCATCCACCAGGACGGCGTACTGAAGAACACGGAGACCTACGAGATCATCAACCCGAAGGATGTGGGCATTGACGAAAACAGCATCATCCTGACAGCCCGCTCGGGACACGCCGCGTTGAAACACCGGCTGGAAGTGTTGGGCATAGACGTGACGGACGATGAGGCACTGGACGACATCTACGAACGCTTCCTGAAACTGGCGGACCGGAAGAAGGAGGTGACGGACGACGACATCCTGGTACTGGCAGGTGCAGAACGCTCGAACGCGCACAACATCAAACTGGACTACCTACAAGTGACCAGCGGACAAGGTGTGAAGCCGGTGGCCGCCGTCACGCTGAACATAGCAGGCGAACTGTTCAACGCCGCCGCCACGGGAAACGGTCCGGTAGACGCGGCCATCAACGCGGTAAAACAGATCATCCGGCGAAAAATGACACTCAAGGAATTCACGATCCAGGCCATCAACCGAGGATCCGACGACGTGGGAAAGGTTCACATGCAGGTGGAGCACGACGGAGCGCTTTACTTCGGCTTCGGTGCGAACACGGACATCATAGCTGCCAGCGTAGAGGCATATATAGACTGTATCAACAAATTCAGGAAATAAACCCTTCGGACCATGAAAGAGATTCCCAAATGGATGCTCGCACTGGCCGGCATCAGCCTGGCCCCGGTATTGTTCTGCCCGTTCTATCTGTTCGGCGGCGTAGCGCCTTTCGGTACAGGCACGGACAAGGCAACCGGTTTCCTGCTATACGTACTGACACAACTGCTGTGGGTGGCACCGGTGGTGCTCTTCTTCGTCAGCCTGGACTTTTACCGCCGGGGATTCGGAAAGACGGGCTTTGTGCTGGCCGCCGCAGGAGCCGCGCTGACCGCGGCAGACGTATATCTTCTTTTCTAACCAGACCAAACAACAAAACAGCCATAGCCCATGAATACCTTATTCGACAAAATCTGGGACAAGCACGTCGTACAAATCGTTGAGGACGGCCCTACCCAACTGTACATTGACCGCCTCTACTGTCACGAGGTGACCAGCCCGCAGGCCTTTGCGGGAATGAGGGCGCGCGGACTGAAATGCCTGCGGCCGCAACAGATATTCTGCATGCCGGACCACAACACACCAACCCACGACCAGGACAAGCCGATAGCAGACCCCGTCTCGCGCCGGCAAGTGGACACGCTGGCCCAAAATGCCCGCGACTTCGGACTGACGCACTTCGGGATGTTCGACCGGAACAACGGAGTGATACACGTGGTGGGTCCGGAACAGGGACTGTCGCTGCCGGGCATGACAATCGTATGCGGCGACTCACACACCTCGACACACGGCGCAATGGGAGCCGTGGCCTTCGGCATCGGCACGAGCGAGGTTGAGATGGTGCTGGCCTCGCAGTGCATCCTACAGGCCAAACCCCGCTCGATGCGCATCACCGTAAACGGAACACTGAACAGGGGCGTGACGGCCAAGGACGTGGCCCTGTACATCATGAGCAAGATCACAACGAGCGGTGCCACGGGCTATTTCGTGGAATACGCCGGCGAAGCGGTACGCAATCTGTCGATGGAAGGACGGCTCACGCTCTGCAACCTCTCGATAGAGATGGGCGCCCGCGGTGGCTTCATCGCCCCGGACGAAGTGACATTCGAATACATCAAGGGACGCCCCTACGCGCCGAAAGGCGAAGCGTGGGAGAAGGCCGTGGCCGAATGGAGTACCCTGAAAAGCGGCGAGGATGCGGTATTCGACCGCGAGGAGACATTCGACGCCGCGGACATAGAACCGATGATTACCTACGGCACCAACCCGGGCATGGGCATCGGCATCTCGCAGACCATTCCGGAACCGGCTTCGGCCTCGGACGAGAAAGCGCTGGAGTACATGCAGTTCCAGGCCGGCGAGCAGATGACGGGGAAAACCGTGGACTATGTCTTTCTGGGAGCCTGTACCAACGGACGCATCGAAGACTTCCGCGCCTTTGCCTCGATTGCCCGAGGCCGCAAAAAGGCGGACGGCGTGACGGCATGGCTCGTTCCGGGATCGTGGAAGGTGCTGGAACAAATCCGGGAAGAGGGCATTGACAAGGAGCTGGAGGCGGCAGGCTTCGAAATCCGGCAACCGGGCTGTTCGGCCTGTCTGGCCATGAACGACGACAAGATTCCGGCCGGCAAACTCAGCGTCTCTACCAGCAACCGAAACTTTGAAGGCCGCCAGGGACCGGGAGCACGCACCTGTCTGGCCTCGCCGCTCATGGCGGCGGCAGCGGCGGTGACGGGAGTAATCACCGACCCGCGCGACCTGTTATGAAATGTCTCTCCGCCCTAAAACACATATCCCCTATCATGAAACAGAAATTCGACATCATAAAAAGCACCTGTGTGCCCCTGCCTCTTGAAAATGTGGACACAGACCAGATCATCCCGGCCCGCTTCCTGAAAGCGACAGACAAGGAGGGATTCGGCGACAACCTCTTCCGCGACTGGCGCTACAACGCCGACGGAACGAAAAGAGACTTCGTACTGAACGATCCCACCTACTCGGGCGAGATACTGGTGGCCGGCAAGAACTTCGGCTGCGGGTCGAGCCGCGAGCATGCCGCCTGGGCCATTGCCGGTTATGGCTTCCGCGTGGTGGTGAGCAGTTTCTTCGCCGACATCCACAAACAGAACGAACTGAACAACTTCGTGCTGCCCGTCGTCGTAAGCGAGGACTTCCTGACAGAACTTTTCGGCAGCATACAGGCAGACCCGAAGACACTGGTAACAGTGAACGTGCCCGAACAGACCGTCACCAACGAGGCTACAGGCCAAAGCGAACACTTCGACATCAACGGCTATAAAAAATACTGTCTGATGAACGCGCTCGACGACATAGACTTCCTTTTGGAAAATCAGGCAAAGATCGAAGAATGGGAAAAGAAAAACGCCTGATAGAAATCATGGACACGACCCTCCGCGACGGCGAACAGACCAGCGGAGTGTCGTTCCTGCCGGAGGAGAAACTGCACATCGCCAAGACACTGCTGCGCGATGTCAGGGTACACCGCATCGAGGTGGCCTCGGCACGGGTCTCGGAAGGCGAGCACAAGGCCGTGAGCGACATCTGCGCCTGGGCCGCAAAGCACCGACTGCTGGACCGCGTGGAGGTGCTGGGATTCGTGGACAATCATACTTCCGTCGACTGGATCCGCTCTTGCGGCGGCCGTGTCATCAACCTGCTCTGCAAAGGCTCGCGCCGGCACTGCGAATACCAGTTGAAGAAATCGCCGGAGCAACACATTGCCGACATCCTCCGCGAGGTGGATTACGCCTGCCGGCAGGACATCGCCGTCAACGTCTATCTGGAAGACTGGTCCAACGGGATGAAGGATCCGGACTATGTATTCGCGCTGGTCGACGCACTTCGGCAGACGGACATACGACGCTTCATGTTGCCCGACACGCTCGGCGTACTCGATCCCCTGACGGCCGTGGAGTATCTGCGCAAGATGCGCAAACGCTACCCTGACTTGCATTTCGACTTCCACGCCCACAATGACTACGACCTGGCCATCGCCAACGTGTCCGCCGCCATTCTGTGCGGATGCCGCGGCATACACACCGCCGTCAACGGACTGGGCGAACGGGCGGGAAACGCTCCGCTGGCCAGCGTACAGGCCATCCTGCACGACCATTTCTCCACGAAGACGGGCATCGACGAAAGCCAGCTCTTCGAGGTCAGCCGGCTGGTAGAAGGCTACTCGGGCGTGGCTGTTCCGGGCAACAAGCCCATCGTGGGCGAATATGTCTTCACACAAGTGGCCGGCGTACATGCCGACGGCGACAGCAAGAAAGGTCTTTACCAGAACGCACTCCTGCCCGAACGTTTCGGCCGCGAAAGGGAATACGCGCTGGGAAAGACCAGCGGGAAAGCGAACATCCTGAAAAATCTGGAGAGCTACGGACTGGAACTGACACCGGAACAGACGCGGCGCGTAACGCAACGCATCATTGAACTGGGCGACAAGAAAGAGGTGATGACGCAGGACGACCTGCCCTTCATCGTGGCTGACGTGCTGAAACACGACATTCCAGAATCGCGGGTGAAACTGGTGAGCTATCTGGTGACGACGGCCTACGGACTGAAACCTGCGGCCTCGCTGAAAATAGAGATCGACGGACAGGCCTACGAGACGAATGCCAGCGGCGACGGACAATACGACGCCTTCATGCGCGGCCTGCGCAGCATTTACAAGGAACGGCTCCACCGCCCCTTCCCCCAACTCACGGGCTACTATGTGACCATCCCGCCCGGCGGACGCACGGATGCCTTTGTCCAGGCCATCATCACGTGGCAGTTCAACGGGAAGACGTTCCGCACCCGCGGACTTGATGCCGACCAGACCGAGGCCGCCGTCAAAGCGACCATCAAGATGCTGAACCTCATCGAAGAGAGTTTCTGAAAAAGAACGGCTTTTCCCTTCCCCCCCTTACGTCAAAGGCCCTGACAGAGGATTTTTCCTGTCAGGGCCTTTGACGTGAGACGAAAGAAGAAAGGCTCAGTCCTTCCCGCAACGTTCCACTATGGCGGCGGCACGGTCCAGCGCCACATTGATGTTGGGACAGATATGGTCCTTACCCAGCAGTTTGCAGAAACCGGCATGTTCCAGCACGGCATACACATTCGGCGTAACACCCGAAAGAACGATGTGCGTCCCCTCGCGATGGCTCATGACGCAGAGGTTCTGCAAATTATGGATGCCCGTAGAGTCGATGAACGGAACACGGCGCATACGGATGACACGCACCTTCGGATGGTTGTCCATAGAAGCCATCAGCTCCTCGAACTTGTTGGCAATGCCGAAGAAATAAGGTCCGTTGATTTCGTAGACCTCCACTCCCTCGGGAATGATAAGATGCTCCTCGTGCAACTGCACGTCGCTTTCCTCATTGGGGTCGATCTCATCGGCAATGACGGAGATCTGCGTAGTCTCGGCCATACGTTTCATAAACAGCAGACAGGCAATGACCAGCCCCACCTCGATAGCTACGGTCAGGTCGAAAACCACCGTGAGCAGGAAAGTGATGAAAAGCACAGTGATGTCGCTCTTGGGGTTCTTCATCAGCTCGCGGAACGTACGCCAGCCGCTCATGTTGTACGAGACGATGACCAGCACACCGGCCAGACAGGCCATCGGGATATAAGCAGCCAGCGGCATCAGCACCAGAAATATCAGCAACAGCACCAACGCATGGATCAGTCCGGCCACAGGCGTGCGGCCGCCGTTGTTGATGTTCGTCATGGTGCGGGCAATGGCTCCCGTGGCGGGAATACCTCCGAAGAGCGGCGTACAGAGGTTGGCGATACCCTGCCCGATAAGTTCCTGATTGGAATCATGGTGGTCACCGCACACACCGTCCGCCACAGTGGCCGAGAGCAAGGACTCGATGGCTCCCAGCACGGCGATGGTCAGGGCCGTAGGGAAAAGCATCTTTACCTGCTGCCACGTCACATCGGGCACACTCAGGGCCGGAATCTGCGCACGGATATCGGGATAATAGTCGCCGATAGTCTTCACCGTTGTGATGCCGGCTTGCGTCTTCAGCAGATAAACGGCCACTGTCATGACCAGAATGGCCACCAGCGATCCGGGCACCTTCTTCGACACCTTCGGAGTAAGGGCTATCAGCAGAATGCTCAGCAGGCCCACGGCAGCCGAAGGCCAGTCCACCGTGTCGAAATGCGTGACGTAGGCGCCCCATTTGGAAATGAAATCCGCCGGCAAGTCCTCGATAGTCAGCCCGAAGAGATCCTTGATCTGGGTGGTGAAGATCGTCACTGCGATACCGCTCGTGAAACCCACCACAATGGGATAGGGAATGAACTTGATGATGGTGCCCAGCCGGAACACGCCCAACAAGATCAGGAACAGACCGGCCAGCATCGTGGCAACCATCAGCCCCGAAAGCCCGAACTGCTGGATAATCCCGTAGATAATGACGATAAAGGCCCCCGTAGGACCGCCTATCTGCACACGGCTGCCACCCAGCGCGGAGATGATGAAACCGGCCACGATGGCCGTGATGATACCTTTCTCAGGCGATACGCCCGAAGCTATACCGAAAGCAATGGCCAACGGCAAGGCCACGATGCCGACGATGAGCCCGGCCATGGCATCGGCCGCGAACTTCTCCTGGCTGTAATGTCTGAGATCCTTGAACAGACGGGGAGCAAAATGCAAATCTTTCATATAATAACTATTGATTATTCCATGAAGTTTTTGTGAAAACTTTTTAATTTGAGGTGCAAAGGTACACATATTTTAGCAAATAGCAGCCTGCCTGCCGGCTTTTATACCGGCAGGCAGGCTGCTATTTGACTAATTAGTTCTACGGGTCTTACAGATCCAATCTCTATTCTTTCTCTCAAAGCTCCATGCGCTTCAGTTCCTTGCCTTCGACATCAAGGACGCGCAGCCACATTTTCTTGCCTTTGCGCGTCAGCACCAGCAACGTGGCCTCGCCGGGGCGAGGTCCGCCGCCCACGACCACAGGAAAGGGATTTCCCTCCTCACTGCCGGCAGGATGATAACGGAACTCATGCGTATGGGCCGCCATGTCGATGTCGAAGGGCATCTTCCGCAACACGGGAGCCCAAAGTTCGGTGCAGGGACGGTATTTGTCCGTATTGCCCCAGACTGGAATGTGATGGACAAGCACACAGCGGCCCGCCTTGCGGAACTCACGGCCGGCCTTCTCGGTTTGCAGGAAATCCACCTGCTCCTGACGCAGCCTCAGAAAATCGTTCAGGCCGTAATACACCCAATGGTCATCGGGTTTGTCCTCTCCGCAGTCGAGCAAGACGAAACGTGTGTCGCCCCAGCTGAAGGCCCCGTAGGTGCGTCCGCCGGGCTGATCGAAGAGAGCCGGCATACCGGCAGACCAGGCATTGCGGATCTCATGGTTGCCGCGGATGAAGAAAACGGGTTTGCGGGCGGCATCGAAGGCATCGGCAAGCTGATGGATGTGATGCAGGGCATAGCTGCGCGAAGGAGGCTCGGGCAGGCAGTCGCCGTTGAAGATGACAAAATCATGCGGAATGGTACGGGCCAGTTTGCTGAAAGCCTTGATGGTAGCCGTGGTTTCGTGCAGATCGTTCATGATGAGGGCGGTGAAGTCCGCGGTATCGGCGGCGGGCAACGTGAAAGTATAGAAGGGGCTGCGGGCCGTTTCGCCGAAAATCTTGCTATAGGCACGGTAGTCGATGATTTCCTGCGAGCACACACGATAGTAATAGGTCTGTCCGGGCTCCAGACCCTCCAGGCGGATTTTATTCTCTATGTCGTGGCAGGCCGTCTGTCCGCCTACGAGGGCACGCGCCCGCTGCAAATGCAGGGTGTCCGTGCCGTATTCCACCCAGCTATGGGCGATGGCACGGGTCTGAAACATGACGGTGATGCCGTCGGGACGCGGATTCTGCAAATAAGGCGCATGATAGATCAGATCCTTGGCCGGAGTGCGGAAGCGGAATTCCGCCAGCACGGGCCGGTGGTCCGAGGCAGCTTTTTCTTCGGGCACCCATGCCCCGTACGGAAGCATCGCTCCCGCCGTAGGCTGGTAAAGGGCAACAAAGTCGATACGTTCCTGCGGCTTGTCGGCCGGATAGGTTGCCGTCTTCAGATTACCGGCCATCTGGAAATCGGTGCAAATGTCCTTCAGCAGCCGCGAACCGATGGTGTCATTCCAGTCGCCCGCCAGGACGAAAGGCTTGTCCGCACGGGCCGCCTCGTTTCTGATCAGGGCAAGCGAGGCAAGACGGTCCTCCTCGTTGAGCGACAGATGGGTACACCCCAACACATAGCGGTCGAACTCAAGCACAAGCAGGGTGCGGGGCTCCTCACGACCGGGCAACGCCACGTTTCTCACAGACAGCGGCCGCTCGCGGCTCAGCACTCCCACCCCGTACTTTCCGCCGTCGTAGGGCATGGCGGCACCAAAGGTGGGAAACATCAGCGCCTCGCGCGCAATCTCGCCCAACACATAGCGGCCGTTGCTGCGCTGCGTGGCGCTGTCCACTTCCTGCACAGCCACAACGTCAGCACCATATTTCCGAATGGCACGGGCTGTCCGCTGGTAGTCGGCCCGCTCATCCATCCCTTTCCCATTGCGGATGTTATAGCTCAGCACCTTCAGGCGATTCCGTTGTTGCAGTTCGGTCAGGTCCTGCGCGCCGGCCGAAAACGCAGCAACGAAAAAAGCCAGTCCCAACCGGAAGGACAAAGAAGAAATTCTCATCTTCTCAGATTTGTGTTTTATAATAAGATATGAACAGTTAAGGTTTTGCGTTTCGCGGAACGCAGAACAAAGGTAACACTTTTTTCCGGTACTGAACCGTCTCCCTCCGGAAAATCCCCCGCATCCCGAAGGAACCGTAATTTACAGGACACAAAAACTAAACAAAAGTTAAATATTAAATTTTTACAGTACCTTGCATTACATAGTATTAGAATTATACCTACTTTTGCACAGGTCAGCGTACATACGGCCGTTGTACATGCTGGCCCATCACAAGAAATCCAAGAAAAGAGTATGCAATGAACGTAGACAATGCCAAATCGCAAATGCGCAAGGGGATGCTCGAATACTGTGTCCTGCTGCTGCTGAGACGCGAGCCGTCCTACGCCACGGACATCATCGCCCGTCTCAAGGCCGCCGAACTGATTGTCGTGGAAGGTACGCTCTACCCCCTGCTCACCCGCCTGAAAAAGGACGGGCTGCTGAGCTACGAGTGGCGCGAATCCACACAGGGACCGCCCCGCAAATACTATGCGCTCACGCAAGAGGGCGAACTGTTTCTCACGGAACTGGACTACGCCTGGAACGAACTGACGCGCACAGTAAACCTGCTCAAAGCGGAGAGCCCCCTGCGCCTTCCGCTTCACGAATCCACTCCCCAACTTTAAAATCACCCCACCATGAAAAAGAATATCACGATCAATCTGTTCGGCACGCTCTATGCCATCGACGAAGATGCCTACGAACTGCTGAAAAAATATCAGGACAACATGCACAGCTATTTCCGCTCGAAAGAAGGCGGCGAGGAAATAGCCGACGACATCGAACACCGCGTGGCCGAACTGCTGGCCGAACTGAAAGCGCAGGGCGTGGAAGCCGTCACCATCGAGCATGTGGAGGAAATCATCCACCGCATCGGCAATCCGGAGGAAATGAGCGGCGAGGACAGCAATGAGACAAATGCCCCGGACGAAGAACCGGCGGACAGCAACGAAAGCTTCCTGCAACGAACCCTCGCCCACCTGAAGAACCGCAAGCTCTTCCGAGACGGCGAGGACATGATGGTGGGTGGTGTGATGTCGGGACTGTGCCACTACTTCGGCGGACACGACCCGCTGCCCTGGCGCATCGGCATGGTGCTGCTGTGCATCTTCTCATTCTCCACCTTCGCCATCATCTACCTTATATTCTGGGCTTTCGTCCCGCAGGCCCGCACGGCCGAGGAGCGGTTACAGATGCAAGGATGCACGGTGAACACCTCCACACTGAACCGCGAGATCATCCGCGGCATGAACAAGGCCCGCGAGGAGGCAACCGCTGTGGGCAGCCGCGCGCGCAGCCTGCTGGGCACAATCGTCTCCATCCTGGGCTTCTGCTTCAAGGGATGCCTCTTCATCACCTGCTGCGCCCTGCTCATACCGCTGCTGTTCGGGCTGGCAGGCATCACTTACGGCACCGTCCACGGCACGCAGTTCCTGGCCGAGATTCTCCTGAACGAGAATGCCGAGTTGCTCACCACCATTCCGGGCCTGACCTGGCTGCTGTGGATCCTGCTGGCTGCCGCCGTCTTCTGCGTGTGCATCCCCATCTATGCCTGCATCCGCTGGATGAGCCGGCGCAACAGTTCGGAGCGTATGTCGGGCAACATGCGCGCCACGCTTTTCTTTGTCTGGCTGGCCTGTCTGGCCATTGCCGTCACCACGGGATTCCTCCTCGTCTTCAAAGCGGAACACAACAGACAGACCATTGAGCGGCGGAACAATACGCACAATGGCATCTATCTGGAAAAGAGCAGCTGGCGACTGATGGAACGCGAGGGATGGAACGTCGTGACCCTGCAAAACTGTGAGCCTTACGCTTCCAGCCACGAAGATAACCCCCTGACCGGTTATCTCCGGGAATACGTCCAGCTCTGGCCGGACGAAAGCAAGAAGGGACGCATGACCTACCGGCTCGAACGCGAGACTACGGCCAAAGCCGGCCGCTACATCATCGAGGGACTTGTCAGGGCCAACAGCCGGGGACACTACCTCTATGCCACGAGCGGACAGAAGGCCCCGCTGCTGACGGAAATCCCCGTCTTCCTGCACGATCGCAACAGTCTTTCCTCGATGACCTGGGAGGAGGCCCGCCGGCATCCCTACTTTGCCTCGGTAACCGACTCCGCCTCGTGGGAACCGGTAATAGCCGCCGGCAGCAAATGGAACTACGTGGCATCAGACACGCTACACCACACGGGCGGCCCCCTTCGCTACGGATTCACGAACGACCCGGACTTCACGCACAGCACAAGCTACTCCGACCGCATCTCCGTCATGGAGCTCGTACTGACGCGCATCGGGAACTGACCGACACGAACCCATTAAATCAAACAGTTATATAAAAATGATTGGTGTCCGGCAAACAAAAAATACTGCCGGGCACCGATTTTCTTTCATGCCTTGTAATCTTTTTTACAAGGCATGTAAAAACTTTTACAAGGCGTGTAAAAAAATTTACAAGGCATGTAAAAATCCGGCACGGACGCTCCGCCGGAAAAAACCGGAACCTCCGTGATGAAAAAGCCATCGGCCGACACATCGCGGAGGTTCCGGTTTCTGTAAAGGAAAAGTCCGGGCTGATCAGGAAAGCAACTCAAAATAATAGAAATAGAATACTGCCGCCGGAATGGCCAGCAAAGCGGAGTCGAAACGGTCGAGCATGCCGCCGTGGCCGGGCAGGATGTTGCCGCTGTCCTTGATGCCGAGCTGGCGTTTGAAAAGGCTCTCCACCAGATCGCCCCAGGTTCCGAAAACACAGACCGTCAGACTCAGGCCCATCCACTGCCCCATCGTCATCTTGTCCGACCAGAAACAGCCCAGCAACGCGCCGGCCGCCAGACACGACAGTGCGCCGCCGATGCTGCCCACCCACGACTTGCCGGGCGAGACACGCGCAAAAAGACGCGCGGGAAAATAGCGGCTCAGCGTACAGCCGAAAAGATAGGCGCCCGTATCGTTCACCCACAGAAAGATGAAGACGGACAAAGGATAAATCCACTCGTAACGCACCATGTTCTGCATCGCGTCATACCTGAAGGCCAGCACCGGAAGCAAAGCAAAAGGCAAGGCCACATACAGTTGGGAGGCAAAGGCATAGGCCCAGTTCTTGAGCGGATCGGGACGGCGGCGGTACAGCTCGCTCACCAGCAGATACACCAAAGTGGCAAGATAAGGAATAAAGTCGCGCGGACCCGTCAGTCCGGCACAATAACCTCCCACCGTGGTCACCAGACAGACGCCGGCCACCACATTGATGAAACGGTTGACCGAAGCGCCGGCATAGCGGTTCACATTCGTTGAGAATTCCCAGACCGTAGCGCCGGCCACCACCGCGAAAAGCAAGAAGAAAGTAGGCATTGACAACACCGTGCAACCTACCAGAAGGGCCACGAAGAAAAAACCCGTCAGGGCGCGTCTCGCCATATTATTCATGCCGGCTGCCCTCCTTCCGTTTGTGTCTCGCTGTCGGCCGACGGCACTTCCACGGCCTCTGCTGCTGCCGTTACCTCCTCGCCGCGTTCGGCTTCGAGCAGTTCGTCGGTGCGGCTCTTCCAAGGACGCTTGCCGAAGATCTGCTCCACGTCTTCCGTGAAGATCACCTCACGCTCGTAAAGGATCCTTGCCAGTTCCTGATGTTTCTCGGCATGTTCCAGCAAGATGCTCTTGGCCCGCGCATACTGACCGGCGATGAGCTTGCGCACCTCCTCGTCTATCCTCTCTGCCGTGCGGTCCGAATAAGGCTTTGTGAAGGCATATTCCTGATTGCTGTAGTAGCACAGATTGGGCAATTCGTCGCTCATGCCGAGATAGGCCA
This sequence comes from Prevotellamassilia sp., assembly GCA_009775705.1. Taxonomy (GTDB): domain Bacteria; phylum Bacteroidota; class Bacteroidia; order Bacteroidales; family Bacteroidaceae; genus Alloprevotella. Next base: position 2,525 of record VSQE01000047.1, on the reverse strand, counting down.
CCATACCGTAGGCCCGCTTCGTCACCCGCTCCAGATCGTTGAGCGCTCCCGAGGAGATGTGTCCCTCGAACAGTTCTTCCGCGGCACGGCCGCCCAGCGTGGCACATATCTCGTCGAGCATCTGCTCGCGCGTCGTGATGTTGCGTTCCTCGGGCAGATACCAGGCCGCTCCCAGTGCCTGTCCGCGCGGGACGATGGTCACCTTGACCAACGGATTGGCATATTGCAGCATCCACGAAACGGCGGCATGGCCGGCCTCATGCAAGGCAATGGTGCGCTTCTCTCCCGCAGTCATGACCTTCGTCTTCTTCTCCAGTCCGCCGATGATACGGTCCACGGCATCCAGAAAATCCTGTCTGCCCACGGTGGGGCGGTTGTGGCGGGCCGCAATCAGGGCCGCCTCATTGCACACATTCGCGATGTCGGCGCCCGAGAAGCCCGGTGTCTGGCGGGCCAGAAAATCAATGTCCAACCCCTCGTCCAGTTTCAGGGGAGCCAAGTGTACCTTGAAGATAGCCACACGTTCCTGCAACTCGGGCAGGTCCACATGGATCTGCCGGTCGAAACGGCCGGCGCGCAACAGGGCCTTGTCCAGAATGTCGACGCGGTTGGTGGCGGCCAGTATGATCACACCTGAGTTGGTTCCGAAACCGTCCATCTCCGTCAGGAGCTGGTTGAGCGTGTTCTCGCGCTCATCGTTGCCGCCCAGCGCGGGATTCTTGCCACGCGCACGGCCCACGGCGTCAATCTCGTCGATAAAGATGATGCACGGCGCCTTGGCCTTGGCCTGGCTGAACAAATCGCGCACACGGCTGGCACCCACCCCGACGAACATCTCCACGAAGTCCGAACCGGACATCGAGAAGAAAGGAACATCGGCCTCGCCCGCCACAGCTTTGGCCAGCAAGGTCTTTCCCGTTCCCGGAGGGCCTACCAGCAGGGCCCCTTTGGGGATCTTTCCGCCCAACTCGGTATATTTCTGCGGATTCTTCAGGAAATCCACTATTTCCTGCACTTCCTGCTTGGCCCCTTCCTGTCCGGCCACATCCTTGAAGGTGACATGAAGCCCGGAACCTTTCTCAAACAGACGGGCCTTGCTCTTGCCCACACTGAAGACGCCGGACGAACTGCCGCCCCCGCCTCCCATGCGACGCATGAAGTAGAACCACAGTCCTACGAGCAGGAAAACGGGCAACAGGCTGCTCAGCAGACCAATCAGATAGTTGTTGGTCTCCTCATAGCGCACGGAGCCTTTGTACTTCCGGGCCGCCAGGAAACTGTCCACCCTGTCGGCCGAAGGATATTTGGCCGAGACGGTGGGCGCCTTGCCCGTGCGGTCCGTTCCGGCCTTGAAAATGTCGCGCACATATTGGGGAAGGATGACCATTCTCACCATCTCGTCCGTCTTGTTCACGGTGATGTCCCGCGTGTACCCCTTTTCCACATACTGCTGGAATTCGGTGTAGCTCACTTCCTTGTTATAGCTGTCGCCGCCTGCGTTTCCCTGAAACAGCAGAAAGCCCAGCCCTAAGATAATGGCCAGATACAACCAATTGAGGTTGAACTTCGGCATATTTTTCTTCTGAGGTTCTTCGTTCATTTCCTTTTTTTGAAATTACAACTAATTTTCCGTTGCCTCCGGATTTCAGTCCAGATCCGGCACTTCGGTCAGGGCGGCATCGTCCCAGAGGTGTTCCAGATCGTAATGCTCGCGGGCCTCGGGGACAAATATATGCACCATCACCGTGCCGTAGTCCATGGCCACCCACAGGGCGTTGTTCAGTCCGGCTACGGCCGCAGGCTTCTCTCCGGCCCCTTTGCGGGCGAACTCCTCGACGGAGTCGGCCACGGCCTCCACCTGCTGCGGCGAACCGCACGTGCAGATTACAAAATAACCGGCCGGGGCTGATGTTATTCCTGTCAAATCGGCCACCACCACGCGGCGGCCCTTCTTTTCCTGTATTCCTTCAATGATTTTTTCCACTAAAAGCGGTTTTTGCGCCATACTTGTCATGAATGTATAGAAATATAATGCTTGTTTCAGTTTTGTGCAAAGTTAAAAGGATTTCTCCGATTGGTAAAGCCAGCCTGTTGAAATATGCCTGTTTTTTTCTATTTTTAGGGAATCTGAGACCGCCGTTACCGGCTCAGAAACAAAAAAACAATGTTTTTGCGAAAAAAAATCCCATTTATTTGCGTATCTGAAAAAAAAGTCTTTCCTTTGCACCCGTAACGAAGAGGGAGTCTTCGGAACACAATGAAAGTTTGGGGTATGGTGTAATTGGCAACACTACAGATTCTGGTCCTGTCTTTCCTGGTTCGAGTCCGGGTACCCCAACAAGAAACAAGGTCGGTCCAATACAGGAACCGGCCTTGTTTATTTATCTTCAGCCGCCCTAAAGTCCCGGCGACATCAACACGGGAGCCAAGCCAGCGACGGGATGGCAGCGGGAAAAAAAATAAAATAAAAAAAAAAACAGGTTGAGATAGGTTGTCGAAAATAAAAAAAGCGATTAAAAAAAAAA
>VSQE01000046.1 GCA_009775705.1 Prevotellamassilia sp. | reverse complement strand
TACCATATCCCCACACAAAAAAACAAAAGCACTATATATAGGTATATAATATAAACAACAATACAAAACAACTCAACGCAAACGACCATAAGCAAAACGAAAACCACACAACAAATGAAAACGGATGTTAAACGGCATTTGCTTTTCGACCGGAAATGCACTATATTTGCAACAGCAAAGCAGAACAACCCCAAAAAGCCGCCCGAAAGGCGGCTTTTTTCGGCACTTAACGGCAAAAAAACATACTATCTTTTTTAAAAAAGGTCCTATCTTGTTCAAAAAACATACTATCTTGTAAAAAATATACCCCTTACCGGCAGACCTGCAAAAAATCGCATAGTTAAAAGTATAATGAAAACGTTAAATAAACTACACAAAACTTTTTTGAAAATTTTTGCCGGAATAATCCGTACAGAGCCGCGGAAGCGACATACAGCAATCATGAAAGACGATACCATTTAATAATATAGAGGGGGGGATACAGACTTCTCTTGTAGTATTTTCTTTTATTCCTTTTCAAAAAAATCTTGTCCATGCGCTTTTTTTTATCTAAGTTTGTATGATTTTGCAATCACGGCAACGACAACAGTTCCGGACAGCTAATAGACAAATCCGACTTAACATACAAACTCACGACATGGAAAGTTTCGTTCACCTACACGTTCACACCCAATATTCCGTACTTGACGGCCAAGCCTCGATTCCACGGCTGGTAGACAAAGCCATTCGCGACAAGATGAAGGGAATGGCCATCACCGACCACGGTAACATGATGGGCATCAAGGAATTTTTTAACTATACCAATAAAGTAAAAGGCAAAGCCAAAGATAGTTTGAAAAAGGCTGAAGAAAAACTGGCCGCACTGAAAAACAATACTTATACAGCCGGACCTGACAAAGACGGAAAGAATCCTGACGCAGGAAAGACATATGAACAACTACTGGAAGAAACAAAATCCATCATTGAGAAACAACGCCACATTGTCGACTTCAAACCTATATTCGGCTGCGAGATGTATGTAGCACGCCGCGGAAAGACGCGCAAAGAAGGAAAGGAAGATGCCTCAGGCTGGCACCTGGTGGTTCTGGCCAAGAACAGCACCGGCTACCATAATCTGGTGAAACTGGTTTCCCGCGCCTGGGTGGACGGATTCTATATGCGTCCAAGAACAGACCATGAAGATCTGGAAAAATACCACGAGGGACTGATTGTCAGTTCCGCCTGTCTGGGAGGAGAAATCCCCCGTAAAATTCTGAGCGGAAAAATCGAAGAAGCTGAACAAGCGATTTTGTGGTTCAAAAAAGTATTCGGGGAAGACTATTATCTGGAACTGCAACGCCACGAAGTGACGAGGACGGACATCAGGGCCAACCGAGATACTTTTCCGCTGCAACAGCAATGTAATACAACGATTATCGAACTGGCACGAAAACACAATGTCAAACTGATTTGTACCAATGACTCCCATTTCGTAGACGAAGAAAATTCCGAAGCACATGACCGACTGATCTGCCTATCTACCGGCAAAGATCTGGACGATCCCAACCGTATGCTTTATACCAAGCAGGAATGGTTCAAAACACAGGAGGAGATGAATACCGTCTTCGCCGACATTCCGGAAGCACTGGCCAACACCTGCGAGATATTGGATAAAGTGGAGACCTATACCATAGACCACGCTCCTGTCATGCCTAATTTTGAGATCCCCGAAGAATTCGGAACAGAAAAGGGATATCGGGAACGGCTGACCGAGCAGGATCTGTTTGAGGAATTTACAAGAGACGAAAACGGGAATGAAATCATCAGCAAGGAAGAAGGCGAGCAGAAGATCAATAAGCTGGGCGGTTATGACAAACTCTACCGCATCAAGCTGGAAGCCGACTATCTGGCCAAACTGGCATACGAAGGAGCCTATCGCCGCTACGGGAAGCCACTGGACAAAACCACTGAGGACCGCATCCGCTTTGAGCTGCACATCATGAAGACGATGGGTTTCCCAGGCTACTTCCTGATTGTGCAGGACTATATCCGTGCGGCACGGGAAGAACTGGGAGTGTCTGTCGGTCCCGGTCGTGGATCGGCAGCAGGCAGTGCCGTGGCCTATTGCCTGGGAATTACGCAAATTGACCCTATCAAATATGACTTGCTGTTTGAACGTTTCCTCAATCCCGACCGAATATCCCTCCCTGATATTGACGTGGACTTTGACGATGACGGCCGCGGTCGCGTGCTGAACTGGGTGACAAAAAAATACGGTGAAGAAAAAGTGGCCCACATCATAACTTACGGTACAATGGCTACCCGCTCCTCGCTGAAGGACGTAGCGAGGGTACAGAAACTGCCGATTGATCAAAGCACGAAACTGGTTAAGCTGATACCGGACAAACTACCCGAAGGACCTGACGGGAAGGTTCCCAAAATGAACCTAACTAATGCCATAGCCGCCATCCCCGAACTGCGCGAGGCCGAGGCTTCCCCCGACCCTCTGCTACATGATACGATACGCTATGCCAAGATGCTGGAGGGAAATATCCGCAATACCGGAGTGCATGCCTGTGGTACGATCATCTGCCGCGATGATATTTCGGACTGGGTACCCATATCGACGGCCGATGACAAGGAAACCGGCGAGAAACTACGCTGCACCCAATATGAAGGTAGCGTAATCGAGGAAACCGGTCTCATCAAAATGGACTTCCTCGGACTGAAAACACTCTCCATTATAAAAGAAGCTGTGGAGAACATAAAGAACTCTCTGGGTATTGTCATCGACATCGACAAGGTAAGCATAGAAGATCCCGCGACCTACCAGCTCTACTGCGAAGGAAAGACCGTCGGGACATTCCAATTCGAATCGAACGGCATGCAACGGTACCTGCGCGAACTACAGCCTTCCACTTTTGAAGACCTGATAGCCATGAACGCGCTATACCGCCCAGGGCCGATGGCGTACATCCCGCAGTTCATCAAACGCAAACATGGAGAAGAGCCCATCACTTACGACCTTCCCTGTATGGAAAAATATCTGAAGGATACTTACGGCATCACCGTATATCAGGAACAGGTCATGCTGCTCTCCCGCGAGATTGCCAATTTCACAAGAGGCGAAAGCGATACACTCAGAAAAGCGATGGGAAAGAAGCTGATTGAGAAACTGAACCACATGTATCCGAAGTTCGTGAAGGGAGGAACAGCCAACGGATATGACCCGAAGGTTCTTGAAAAGATATGGAACGACTGGCGTGCCTTCGCGTCCTACGCTTTCAATAAAAGCCACGCGACCTGCTACTCGTGGGTAGCCTATCAGACAGCCTACCTGAAAGCGAACTATCCGGCCCAATACATGGCCGGAGACATGAGCCGGAACCTGTCGAACATTACCGAAATCACCAAACTGATGGACGAATGCAAATCCATGAGCATTCGCACATTAGGACCGGACATCAACGAGAGTTTCCTGAAGTTCAGCGTAAACCATCTTGGAGATATACGCTTTGGCATGGGAGCCATCAAGGGAGTGGGCGAAGCGGCTGTCGAAGCCATTGTCCAGGAGCGCAAATCAAAAGGTGTATTCAAATCAGTCTGTGACTTCTTTGAGCGCATCAACCTGAATGCCTGCAACAAAAAGACCATAGAAAGTCTTGCGCTGGCCGGTGCTTTTGACAGTTTCAATACCGTCAAACGCGAACAGTTCTTCTCGACCAATGAAAAAGGAGAAGTCTATCTGGATGTCCTGATAAAATACGGCAACCGTTATCAACTGGACAAAGCCGCGGCGGCGGTTTCTCTTTTCGGAGGATCGGAAGCCGTGGAAATTGCCCGGCCGGAAGCTCCTACAGATTACACGCAATGGAGCGACATCGAACGCCTGAACAAAGAGAGAGACCTCATTGGCATTTATATCTCCGGACATCCATTGGATGAGTACAAAATCATTATACAAAATGTCTGCAACACACGAATGGAAGAACTGGAAGATCTGGAAACTCTGATAAACAAGGACCTGACAATCGGCGGAATTGTCTCTTCCGTAAAAGAAGCCCAGACGCGAAACGGGAAACCTTTCGGAAGAGTCAGGCTTGAAGATTACGGCAGCGCCGGAGAAATAGTTCTCTTCGGAGAAGAATGGGTGAAATGGGGCGGCTACATGAAACCGGGCAGTGCCCTGTTCATCAATGCCCGCGCAGAGGCCCGCAGATGGAAAGAAGACTCTTACGACCTACGTATCGGTAACATAGAATTCCTTTCCGATGTAAAAGACAAAAAGATCGAGCGCATAACGATCACCGCACGACTGGATCAACTGGACACTACCACTGTCTCCGAACTGAGCAGTCTGATGGACGAATGTTCGGACGAAGGTAATGCCGAAGTGTACTTTCATATAAAGGATGTTGAAGAACAAATGCAACTCACACTGCTCTCCCGAAAGTACAAGTTGAAAATTAAAAAGTCGTTAATAGACTATATAGAAAATAATAATGCGCTGGAGTACAAAATAAATTAGTACCTTTGAATCGAGTTCAAACACAAACACATAAAAAGTATGGAAAAGATTATTACTGACGCTAACTACGCAAGTCTTGTTGAAGAAGGCCTTCCCATGGTCATAGATTTTTCCGCCACCTGGTGTGGCCCCTGCAAAAAGATTGCTCCCATCATCGAAGAACTGGCTTCCGAATACGACGGAAGGGTCATCATTGGCAAATGCGATGTGGATGAGAACGATGAACTGACTTCCAAATTCGGCATCCGCAATGTCCCTACTGTTCTGTTCATGAAAAATGGGGAAGTAACAGACAAACATGTTGGAGCGGCTCCCAAATCTGTTTTTGTTGAAAAAATCGATGCTTTGCTCTGATGGCCACACTGGATGACGAACTTCTGCAAAGCGCAGAAGAGGATGCTCGCGCCGTCGAGTATATCAAAACTCATCTGCCTCAGGAACTACAGGAAAAGTTTACGGAAGACAACCTGTATTATTTTCTTGACGTAATTGTGGAATACTATGCCGAAAGCGGTGTTCTGGATGCTGAGCCTGATAGCGACGGATACATAAATATAGACGAGGAAACTGTAGCGGCATACGTGACACAAAAAGCCCGGAAAGAAGGCATCGGAGAATTTGACACTGATGACATTTTGCTCGTCGTACAAAACGAAATGGACTTTGAGGAAAGTTTGATTTCCGACTAATAAGATGTACGGATCCAAAAAGAACGGGATAGTTTTTCTATCCCGTTCTTTTTATCATATCTTGCATTCTTTATAAAATGCCTTGTGACATCATGGCACGAGCCACTTTCATGAATCCTGCAACGTTCGCGCCTTTTACATAATTAATATAATCAGAAGTCTTTCCATAGGCCAGGCACTGGGCATGTACATCGCTCATGATCTGGTGCAGGCGGGCATCCACTTCCTCGGCTGTCCAGGAAATGTGCATGGCATTCTGCGTCATTTCCAGTCCTGACGTAGCCACTCCACCGGAATTCACAGCTTTTCCAGGAGCGAAAGGAGTCTTTGTTTCAACAAAGTAATCTACGGCCTCGGCCGTACAGCCCATATTGCTCACTTCGGCGACACACTGTACGCCATTGGTGACAAGCATCTTGGCATCGTCTTCATTCAACTCATTCTGCGTAGCGCAAGGCAATGCCACATCTACTGTCACTTCCCAAGGTTTCTTCCCGGCATAGAAAGTAGCCTCAGGATAGCGTTCCGCATATGGTGCCACAATATCCTCACCAGACAAACGCAATTCCAACATATAATCAATTTTTTCTCCGCTTACTCCCTCGGGATCATAAATATAACCGTCAGGACCGGAAAGCGTTACAACCTTTGCTCCCATTTCCGTTGCTTTCTTGGCGGCTCCCCAGGCAACATTTCCAAAACCCGAAATGGCAACAGTCTTTCCTTTGATATCAAGACCGTACTCGCCCAACATCTGTTTTACAAAATAGAGAGCACCAAAACCTGTCGCTTCAGGACGGAGAATAGAGCCGCCGAATTCCATGCCTTTTCCAGTAAAGGTTCCCGTATGTTCGCGGGCCAATTTTTTATACATGCCAAACATATATCCCACTTCGCGGCCGCCTACCCCGATATCGCCAGCAGGCACATCCTGATCCGGTCCCAGATTGCGCCAAAGCTCCAACATGAAAGACTGGCAGAAACGCATAATTTCAGCTTCGCTTCTGCCACGCGGAGCAAAATCCGATCCGCCTTTGGCCCCCCCCATAGGCAATGTTGTAAGAGCATTTTTAAAAGTTTGCTCAAAACCCAGAAACTTCAGAATGCTTAAATTGACGGATGGATGAAAACGTATGCCTCCTTTGTACGGACCGATGGCATTGTTGAACTGTACACGATAACCGAGATTTACATGCACCTCACCTTTATCATCTGTCCAAGGCACACGAAAGGTCAGAATCCTATCCGGCTCCACCAGCCTTTCTATTAACTTTACACGCTCAAACTCCGGATGCTCATTATACACATCTTCAATGGAAAGCAAGACCTCACGCACTGCCTGCAAGTATTCCTTTTCCCCTTGATGTTTGGCTTCCAACGCTGATAATATTTGTTCAGTTTTCATTTTTTTGAATTTAAATTTGGTTTTCAGTTAGCTGTGGCCAAATGTAAACAATTCCTACGAAAATGAAGTAGTTTCAAGTCTTTTTTTTCTTAAAACTGCGATAGAACATATTGTTTTCTGGAAATATGTTAGTATCCACTTTTTCACACTATAGCCCAAGGCTCAAATTCCACATAATTCTCCATAAAAAAAGCTCCTCTCGGAGCTTTTTTATGGAGAAGGGAAGAAAAGATCAACGCTTTCTTAATCTGACAAGTACACTACCGTCTTTGTCACTAAGTACGATGTCCTTTCCTTTACACTCTGCTTTTTCTACAGAAGACAACGCTTCCAGAAACTTTGTTTCGTACTTGTCATCATGACACATCATGCGGGTACTTCCCATCTTTGAAAAATCCGGTTTTCCCTTGAGCAGTTGTTCGGCGTCCAAAGTTCCTGTAATCCGGTTGCATCCTGTGAATCCATAAATTCTGGAATCTTTCACATCAAAACCCAAAAACGGAGTTTTATCAGTAGGGACAACTGCCTCTCCCTTTAACTCTACCACATTCCACTCTCCTGCCAATTTCTCCGGCGAGGGAGTATTGCAGGAAAAGAATACCCCACTCATAAAAATCACAATTACTGCAATTCTGAAAAATCCTTTCATATTCTACTATGTTATATTGTTAAAATTTATATCCGAGCGTCAACATCAGATTATGACGGTTCAAATCTACTTGTGCAGCTTTCAACAAATTATTATTTCCAACAACCGGAATATCTCCGAGGCCATCATCGGCCGTATGGAAAGTATAAAGATCACCCTTCTGCATCTGGTACTGATAGGCTATATCTCCATAAAAATGCTTTCCTCTGAAACCCACACCGCAAGTTACACGGTTGATACTGCCCAAATTGACATAGTCCGTATTCGTATTATACTGATACGAAGGACTGTCTGTGAAAAGATTCAGGTAAGCGTCTTTCTTGAACGGAGAAGACACATAATTATATCCCACACGTGCATAAGTACCTTGGGCGATACGTGCCTCGGCTCCTATGCGGAACGTGCTGACACTGTTCATGTAATTCTTTATCTCGTTATTGAGCGTGTCATCTTTCGTTGACCCGGACCAACTGCCCCAATAGTCGTCATAGTCCGGATAACTTATTTTGGACGAACCGTAATTGCTGTACTCATATTCCGCATCAAGCGCAAAAAAATTACCGACGGTCGTGGCCATGCTTAAATTAAACTTCCACGGAGTACGGATTTTATAATCCAACGAAAGTTCCGTGTCATTGGCCGAGGTCGTGGGATCCATCCCGCCAACATCATTATACAATGGCAAATACGACTCCATATAAGCATACGAACTCTGCGTCAGATCATAGAACATAGGGGTATGCACAGACAAACCTATGCGAAAAGGTGATTCTTCTATCGGCCGGAGAATAACTCCAAATTTCAGGTCAAATCCCGCACCGGTCAAAGCCTCCTCGTTATTCAGGAAATACCCGTATCCATTATTGGGTGACACCGCAGCGTTCTCCCCATAATAAGTGAAACTGCGTATGTCCACATTCTGAACTCCGAACGTAAAACCGGCATAGATCTGTTCGTTCCAGTTCATAGACAGATTAAAGTCGTACTGCTGGATGCCTCCCCACTGCACACGCCTGTAACTGTAGCTATTGGCCTGCAACGGATCGTAACCAACAAATTCCCCATCTCTGAATCTGTCATGCAACACATACGTATCGTATGCCAAAACGGTTAAAGGGCTCGTCAGCAACAGATCCGGATTACTGGGATCGCCCTCGCCGGGCAGATTAAGGTCCAACCATCCGTTATTCACAAAACTCAGATTCCGCAACTGCATGGACTGGGACAGGCCTCCCGTGGAAAAGTTATTCACTCCGATATAGTTCTTCACGTTGCGGCGTTTATGATAATTGAAACCGAAATTCACGAATTTCACATTCTCTTCTCCCAGACGTGCCGCATACACAAAACCAATCTGGTCAAAGAAAGACCTCGATTTTCCAATGTCGAAGAAGTCCTCGCCATTGGGCTGTATTCCTACGCTTCCACTCAAAGAGAAATCGCTTCTGCGGAACAGACCTGTTCCGGCCGGATTGGTTCCCATCACAGAAATGTCGGCTCCCAAGCTGCTCATGGCACCACCCATTCCTACAAAACGGGCCGTCCCAGACAAATCCTCTCCCGAAAGACTTTCCACTTTATAAATATCCTGTCCTTGTGCCGAAACCGTCATTAAGGCGGCACCGAGAGCAACAAATATCCTTACTTTCATATTTACCTCAAAATTAATAATTCATACGAAATTGTCCACATCTGCCGTCATCGGCGGCCGCCACTTCTTCCGACACCGCCGGCACTTCTTCCTGCTCCGGAGGGAGTTCCAAAACCCGAACGGGACGGAGCACTATATGACGGACGAGAGCCCGAAGAGGGGGTAGAACGGTCGAACGATCGGGACTGTCCACGCGCCGGAGCCGCAGGCCGTCCACTGGGATTCGCACGGTTTCCCGCATTGTTCACACTACGCGAAGAACGGCTGCCAGACTGAGCTTTCCCTACACGGCGCCCCGAAGATGTTCCCCGATACACCGGACGATTCGCATTTCCATCCGTTGAGAAACGCCGCTGAGAGGCTGTCCGTCCTGTCCCGTAACGAATCACACCGCCATTGCTACCACGATAGACTCTATTGCTGGCCAGACTGTTTCCTGGGAAATGATGTGGCGGCCGGGGCCATCCGGGATGCCATCCCCACGAGGGACCCCACGGATAATGCCACGGATAACTCCACCCTGGCAGATAAGCCCAATAAGGATAAGGACGCCAGCCCCATCCGTACCAATCGCCCCATCCGCACCATGCCGGTCCGAAGAAGGGATCATACCAATAATCATAATAATCCGCATAGAAAGGGCTGCTCACGTATATTCCTATCCGGGGGGAATGGAAACGCACAATCCGCGAAGTATAGTCGCCTGCCACATAGACATCGTCATATTCAACACTATCCGACTCATTGGCAGAATAATTTCCCCGACGATTGTAGCTGTCAACGTCACGTCCGCCATTGCCACGACCTGCAGCCCAATTACTGCTTTCAAAATTTTCATCCTCCGATATAGGGGTATAATAAGAACTTCCGACATCTCGCCGAGATGCTTTCTCTGCTTTCTTGGACGGAACGAAATAGACATCGTCATCCTGTGCATAGGCCCCGGTCGTCACGAGCAGGGTCATTAGCAAAAACAAATACTTTTTCATCTTTTTCTCCTTTCGGTTTTATTCGTTAGAATACAAATATACGAACTTCCCACTATTCGTATTGCATGAAGAAGTCAAAAAAACGTAACATGAGCGATTTTTCAGAATATTAAAGAAATCCGCATTTCCATGCTGACTTCTTTAACTTTTGAAATCAGAACCGACATGATCTATTTTCGAATCAAGAGACGGTCTCCCACTTTTAGCTCATAGTCGCCCGTCAGGCCGTTGATCTTGTACAGTGTGTTCAGCCGCATTCCATAGCTTTGCGCAATAGAATGAAGAGATTCGCCCGCTTTTACATTGTGCACCCTGCCTTTCAGGCTGCGAGCCGCCTTCGATGCTTTTTTGTCCAGATAAACAATCTCTCCGACACGAAGTACAAAGCGCTTTTCCACCTCATTGTATTTGCGCAATTTCCGTTCTTTCACCCCGTACAATTTGGCAAGCGAGGCAAAAGTCTCACCGGCACGGGCCACAATATATCGGCTACCGTTACACCGATACACGGTCTTGCTATTATTATAGTCCGGACCTCTATGCCCGTGATCCTTCCGATAGGATGATTGGCCTTTGGAGTCATACTGGGCCAGATCGTAGCACTCGATAATGTCGATCAAACTCTGGGCATATCTGGGATTCGTGGCATACCCTGCACTCTTCAAACCTCTCGCCCACCCTTTATAGTCCGTCCTTTTCAAAGAAAAAAGGGAAGAATATCGCTGACGGTTACGCAGGAACTGAGAATGGTCCTCGTATGACTCCCTCACAGACCGATAAACCCTGAATTTTTCATTGGGGAGGTCATCATGCCTCAACATATACCTTCCCGCCCAATCACTGCCTGCCTTGATTCCGAAATGGTTGTTGCCCTTCACCGCCAGCGTACTTCTGCCAGCCCCGCTTTCCAGCAGTCCTTGAGCCAGCGTGATACTCGCAGGTATGCCATAACGGTTCATCTGCTCAATGGCAAGATTCTTATACCGGCTGATGTATTCCTTATACAAGGTATTCTGACCTTTCAGCACAGGAACCGCAAACAAAGACAAAATCACAAAAGTCGTGAGGAAAGACCGCAATTTACACATAATCCGAACCGTATTCCATTTATAAGTTACCGATCGGCAAAGATAAATATATTTTTTGTAAAAGAACAAAACTGACATCATCTGTAATGTTTTTTATCAAAAAGAACTACCTTTGCAAAAGATTCAGACTGTAAACATCGTTACAAACATTCGTCTAACTAAACAATACCATTCTCATAACTTATGCTCACTTCTTTTTTTGTAAAATACAAAGAACAGTATAACCGCAATCTGGCACTGGCACTCCCTGTCGTACTGACACAACTGGGCCAAATTCTCACACAGGTAGCAGACAATCTGATGGTAGGCCACTACGGCGGCACAGACCCGGTTCCCTTGGCGGCCGTATCCTTCGGCGGTGCAGTATTCTTCATTCTTTTCATTGCTTCCATCGGTATTGCCATGGGCCTCACACCACTCATCGGCGAGCTTTATGTCAGGGGCAATCACCGGAAAGCTTCCGAGTTGCTCCACAACGCCATCTTCTTCTATGTCATACTGGGATTTTTCGTATCGCTGGTGCAATGGGCATCCATCCCCCTGATGCATCACATGGGACAACCCGCCGAAATTGTCGAGATGGCCATTCCCTACTATAAGATGCTGCTCATGAGCATGCCTTTCATCATGCTTTTCTTTGCTTTCAAACAGTTTCTGGAAGGCACAGGCAACACCAAAGTTGAATTGGCCGTCACCATTGTATGCAACATCGCCAACTGCCTGTTCAACTGGATTTTCATATATGGACACATGGGATCTCCAAAAATGGGTATCGAAGGGGCTGGATTGGGAACACTACTGGCCCGCATCATAGGCGCAATGCTTATTGCCGGATACTTTATATATAATGTCCGCTACCGATCCTATCTGCGTCATTTTTCCTGGCGCAACTGCTCGCTTGGAAAAATCATGCAACTCCTGCACATCGGGCTCCCCATCTCAGCACAGATGTTCATGGAATCCTCCGCTTTCGTGGGCACCAGTATCATGATGGGATGGTTCAGCAAAGAAGTCATGAGTGCCAATCAAATCACATCGACCCTTTCAAACAGTGCCTTCATGATTGTCCTCTCTATCGGAGCCGCCACAACCATCCGTGTGTCCCATTGTTTCGGCCGACGCGACACCCGTGAACTGGTCCTGGCCGCAAAAGCATCGTACCACCTGGTGTTACTCTGGAACGCCATAGCCGCACTGTTCTTCATCTCTCTACGCCACATAATCCCTCAGTTCTTCACAGAGAATGCGGAAGTTATTTCCATCACGTCCTCCTTGCTTATATTCTCAGCATTCTATCAGCTATCAGACGGTATACAGAACGTATCTGTCGGTGTGTTGCGCGGCATTCAGGATGTCAAGGCCATCATGCCTATCGCTTTCGTTTCCTATTGGTTACTCAACCTGCCCGTAGGCTACTTGTTGGCCTTCCCTGCCGGACTTGGTCCTGAAGGACTGTATCTGGGCTTTTTCTTCGGTCTTTCGGTTGCTGCACTTCTCTACGTGCGTCGCATCCGCCGAAGTTTCCGCCGTCTGTACAACGACACCATCTGAAAATTTCCCGAGATATTAAGAGTTTCAAAAACTTTCCGTCTCATTGATTCAAGAAAAAGAAGACAGAGAACAGAATACAGGATTTTCTGTATTCTGTTCTCTGCTCAAATATGTCTGTCGGCACTACCGATACTTCTTCAAGAAAACCTCCACCGAATCATCTCCAAGTTCCAAGGCCTTCGTCAGAAAAGAAACAGCCTTGTCCTTCTGTTTCAACTCTCCGAAAGCTATTCCCATGATTTTGTAACAATCCGGATTCTCCGGCAGATTCTTCAATATTCTTTCAGATGCCGCAATGGCCTCTTCATAGTGTCCTACCTGCAAAAGGATCAGTGCTTCCTCTATCTGATAATACACATTGTCGGGACGAATTCTCATGGCCGAACGAATATCGTCCAGAGCCTGCTGATACATGTGCGACTGCAATTCTGCCTGTTCCCGCAGGAAATAAAAACGGTCTGTCAGATTTTTCGGGCCTATGATCTTCTCATATTCATTGTAATCAAGAACTGCAGCCCTATACTGTCCGGCTTTCATTCTAAGACGGGCACGTTCCTGAAAATAGAGAGAGGACTCCCGAGTATATGGTTTCTCCAATTTCACAATCACACTGTCCATCAATGCCAGAACTTTCAGGCTGTCCCCGCCGGCCAGACTCAACGAACGTGCCGCCGCATAATATCCTTCCACGGCAAAAACTCCAGATGTCCGCTCCGAGGTAGAAACAGCTGCCGCCAAATAGCGTTCGTATGCCTCCTGATACTTCTTTCCGGCAAACAGACAATGGCCCTCCTGCATCAGATATAACGGACTCTGATTTTTCTCAAATGCTTTACGAGCCTCCTCGCCGGCCTGCTCCAATGTCCAACGGGAAAATGAATTTCCTCCCATCACAGCATTATACATCAATTTGGAATATGAATAACAGACACCGTCAGCCTTCATCACCGATTTCTCCCCTTCGCTTACTTCCTGCGCTTTCGCCATATCCTGCCCTGCAAGTTCTTCCAGATGATGATCTGCATAGAAAAAAGCACGGTTCACATATCCTTCGGCCTCTTCGGGAAAGCGGGAAATAAAATCATTGTGGGCCGTCAGAACCTGCAACGAGTCTGTATTGCCCAACATGAAGATATACGTTCGGGCATCCTGAGCGTCTTCGGGCAAAATCTTGGGGATTCTCACCGCACGCAAATCCGCATTGATGGCACCAGTGGCAGTAACCGCCAGCATGCCGACAAAACGTGCGTCAATGGCACAAGCCTGCGTAGCGTCTTTCTTTACATTCTTCTGAACAATAGCTACCAGTCTGCCTTCTGCATCAATCAGAGGACACCCCCAATTTTTCTCTTCATTCCCTGCCGACAGCTGATAATATTTGTACTGTTGGAAATCGTCAGTCTCCGTAATACTTGTTTCATGCAAAGCATTCTTCTTATTCGCCGTATAATTTACCAAACTCAAAACCGTTCCCTTTCGGACTGAATCCAAAGACAAGGGAATGTATTCCGGATTTTTCTCCGTGTCAACACGGAATTTTATCAAATCATACGCACTGCTGGCACCTGCAATACGGGTAACACTCATTTTTTTTCCTTTGAAATCAATGACATCCGCCCGCACGGCATCCTTGAAAAGTCCGAATGCCGCAACTCCAGTCCCATCTTCCGCAATAAAACAACCATACCCGGAATTGATAATGGTTCCGTCTTCGCTATAGGTAATCACATTGAACACAGCCTTGTAGGCATCCTTCAACGAGCCTGATGCGGACATAGCCATTGAACACCCTACAGTATAAAAATATAAAAATACAAATATCAGATGTTTACTCATACTTACTATAGTTTTAATAAAGATTTTGCATTGTTGATGGCAGCCTCGGTCACTTCCGAACCGCTCAGCATATTCGCTATCTCTTTTACCCGCTCCTCACAGGAAAGTCTGACGATATGGCTTGTCGTTCCGTTCTCATCCTCCGATTTATAAACACGGAAATGATTCTTTCCAGAAGCTGCAATCTGGGGAAGATGGGTAATACAGATCACTTGACAGTTCTGCGACATATCCCGCATGACCATTGCCATCCGCTCCGCGATGGTGCCGGACACGCCTGTATCTATCTCATCGAAAACAATGGTAGGAAGATGCCTACATGAAGAGATCAGCGACTTCAAGGACAGCATCAGGCGGGCAATCTCTCCTCCCGATGCAATCTGCGCTACATCCTGTAACGGAACATTTCTGTTAGCACTGAAAAGGAACACAACCTTGTCACATCCGGTCACATCCGGAACCGCCCGCTTTTCCATCTGCATTTGCAACGCAACGCTGGGCATTCCCAACACCTGAAGTTTTTCCGTCAATTTCCTTTCGATTTTCAAGGCCGCCTTCTTTCGCTCTCCGGTCAGTTCCTTCCCAATTTTCTCAATCTTCTCAAACTCTTTCCCGACTTCCTCTTCTTTTCTTCTTAGAAAATCATCGTTGTTGCTTATCCTACCCATGCGTTCACGCAACTCCTCCTCAATACGCATCAGTTCTTCGTTCGATGTGACATGATGCTTTTGCTGCAAGGAATAAAACGTACTCAACCGTTCCTCCACAAAAGCCAGACGCTCCGGATTGAACTCCACATTATCCAGCAGACGCTTTATTTCCGCCTCTATATCTTCCAATTCTATACGCACACTCTCCAGTCTGTCCGAAAGAGCGGATGCCTCAGACATCACAGAAGCTATGGAAGAAAGGGCCTGCCCTCCTGTACGCAACTGCGACAAAAAATCCATATCGTCCCGAGACAAAACTGAAAACGCCGTATAGAGCGCAGTCTTTATATCTTCTGCATGTGCCAGTTTTTCCGCCTCCCGCTCAAGTTCCTCCTGCTCGCCTGTTTTCAATGCTGCATTTTCCAATAAATGCAATTGAAAAGCCAGATACTCCTCATCATTCTTGTCCTTCTCCGTCTGCCTTTTCAACTCTTCCAGTTCCTTACGTGACTGCTCCCAAACTTTGAACTGAGCCTGATATTGCGCCAGTAATTTTTCGTTCCGTGCCACCACATCCAATGTGTCGATCAGGAAGCCCTCATTTCCCATCAGAAGGTTCTGATGCTGGGAATGGATGTCAATCAAACAGCTGCTCAACTCCTTTAGTTTAGACAAGGACACCGGCGTATCATTTATGAAGGCCCTGCTCTTACCGGCAGCCGTAACCTCACGCCGGACGATACATTCCGTACCATCGAAGTCTATATCGTTGTCAGAAAAAAAATCCTGCATGGAAAGCTCGCGAACATCGAAAACAGCCTCGACACAACATTTCCTTTCGCCCGATTTGATGACTTTGGAATCAGCACGTTGCCCGAGAAGCAATCCCAAAGCACCCAGCACGATACTTTTTCCCGCTCCCGTCTCGCCCGTTATGACAGAAAAGCCCGAAGATATGTCAATATCCAGTTTTTCTATGAGAGCATAATTACTAATGTGTAAATTCAACAGCATGGAGAAAAAATTTTACTATTGCTTCAACTTATTCCAGTAAGAACTTTGAGAGGCATTAATCCCCATCAGCGTTTCATAAATACTCTCCTTCTCCTTCGGAGCACCTTTTCCCTTATATATGCTCACCAGCTCATCCCTCTTGTACTCAGTGAATATCTGTGGCAACATACTCATCGGTTTATTGGTGCGAGCCTCTTTCAGAAGTGTCATCGCTCCGGTTATCCCAGCTCGGCCTCGCTCTGCGTTTTCCGCCATCACATCCATTCCCTCGCGGTAATATTTGTACTGCATCTGACGGAAATTCTCCATACCGCTATCCAGATAATCATTGATCACGGCATACCTGTTCTTGCTGTCCTCAAACGCTTTCCAGCCCTTTGTTGTCAAACTCTGCGCATTGTTCGTTATCGTCTGGACAATCTGTAAAATTTCCGTTCCTCCCTTTGGCGACATCGTGTCCATATCCAGTCCAATGATGAGATAAGCATAATATGCCACCATCGCAGTCAGATCATTATTGATCAGATCGGGACGAAAATCCAATTTATCGTATTCCTGATAAGTGAAATTAAAATTCGGGTCACGCATGCTGAAAACAGTCGTGGTATAAGTAGCATTATAAACCGGACGGGTAGACTGTACCACCAGCGAACACTCAAACCGATTTTCGCTCTCCACGTACTTGGAAACCGTAATATTAAAATTACAGTTGATCCGTTCATTGCGCCGGTACTGCATATTTGTCCATTGGCGGTCGTTGAGAAATTCGGTCAAGGCCGTTTGCAGATTCTCAAAAACACTTACGTTCGTGCCTTGAATCTGCTGATGATTGACCGTAACCCTCGCATCCAGTTCTTGGGCATATATACCAGAAAAGCAGATTGATAAAAAAAATGATAGAACTGTTAATCGAAGAGACTGCATAATCGTAACACTATATCTTTGGCAACTTCCATCTTTGATTTCAAAGGAAACTCTAACACCTCGTCCGAAGTCACTATTGTTATCTTATTCGTGTCAACCATAAAACCAGCACCTTCGTCCCGCAGGGAATTCAACACGATGAAATCACAGTTCTTTTTCTCCAGTTTCTGCCGTGCATTCGCTTTTTCATTCACCGTCTCAAGAGCAAACCCTACAAGTTTCTGCCCGTCTTTCTTCTCTCTGCCCAAAGCTGCCGCAATATCCCGAGTGGGGACCAACTTCAAATTCATCCCATCTCTACCCCTTTTAATTTTTTCGGAAACAGATGTCTCCACGGTAAAATCAGCAACGGCCGCAGACAGTATGGCCGCATCACACTGCGGAAAAACTGCAAGCGAAGCATCGTACATTTCCTGTGCGCTCTCGACATCCACTCGCCTGATATTGGGATGGGAAGTCCGCAGCCCTACCGGTCCGGCAATCAGGTCGACTTCCGCTCCCATTTCCGCACAAACCTCCGCCAATGCAAATCCCATTTTTCCACTGGAATAATTCCCGATGAAACGCACCGGATCTATTTTCTCATAAGTCGGTCCGGCCGTTATCATAATACGTTTTCCGGCCAATTGTTTTCTGTCCGGCGAGAAGAAACGGTCTATACATGAAAATATCGCTTCAGGCTCTTCCATACGCCCCTTCCCCACAAGATGACTGGCCAATTCCCCCTCTCCCGGCTCAATGATGATATTCCCAAAAGAACGTAATCTTTGCAAATTGGCCTGGGTTGCCGGATGAGCATACATGTCCAAATCCATGGCCGGAGCAACAAAGACCGGGGCTTTCATGGACAAATAAGTAGTGATGAGCATATTGTCTGCTACCCCATTCGCCATTTTGGCCAAAGTGGAAGCCGTGGCGGGAGCCACGATCATGACATCGGCCCACTGCCCCAAATCGACATGGCTGTGCCACGTACCGTCCCGCTGTGCGAAAAAGTCACCAATGACAGGTTTGGACGTCAAGGCCGACAATGTCACCGGAGTTATGAATTCCTTTCCGGCTGGTGTTATGACTACCTGCACTTCGGCCCCCGCCTTTATGAAAAGACGTATCAGCGGACAAGCCTTGTAGGCGGCAATACTTCCGCTGATGCCCAACACAATATGTTTTCCTTTCAGATTCATCACTATATACCGGCTTTCAAGCGTATCCGCATAAAGGTCTGTTTCGTATTCTGCGTAAAGTCACCCTGCATAATCCATGAAAAATATCCCGGATCACGTCTCAGCACATCCACCACCGGACGGCCTTTGTATTTTCCAAAATTTATCACTTCTACCTTCTGGTCATTATAGACGATGCGACCTGCCAGATCCACATTGTCATTACGCTTGGAGAAACTGGCCAAAAAGGGCACGTTGTTCTTCAGACTCTCTCCATACCTGTCCAACTGGGCCTTCAGCACCTCATACGTAGCCCGCGTATCTGCCAGAGCCGAATGGGCATTCTCCAAATCCTTGCAACAATAGAACTTATAGGCAGCGGAAAGGGTACGCTGTTCCATCTTGTGGAAGATATTCTGCACATCCACAAAGTTGCTCTTGCTGATGTCCAATTCCACTCCTGCGCGAATAAATTCTTCCATCAGTAACGGCACATCAAAGAAATTGGAGTTGAAACCGGCAATGTCGCATCCTTCAAAAACGGTTGCCAATTCTTTTGCCCTGTCTTTGAAAAGCGGACAATCTGCAACCTCCTCGTTGGTAATACCATTTACCGACGTTGCTTCCGCTGAAATCGGAATCTGCGGATTAAAGCGCATGGTACGGGCTTCCTCTTCGCCGTTGGGATATACCTTGATATAACATAACTCGACGATACGGTCCGACACGATATTCAACCCGGTTGCCTCTATGTCGAAAAAGACCAGGGGACGGGAAAGGTTCAAATTCATACCTCTGCAATTTACTTATTATTCGTTGAGCATCATGGGCATCAACAACATCAGTACATAACCGTCTTCCTTTTGTTCGGCGGGCACAATGACACCGGCCCGACTGGCATCTGCCAGTTTTATCACGATCTCGTCTCCTTCGAGATTGTTCAAAAGTTCCATCAGATAAGTCCCTTTGAATCCAATGCTCATCGGGACTCCGGAATAGTCGCACAACAAGACTTCCTCCGCCGACATTGAAAAGTCTATATCCTGACTGGAAATCACCATCTTACTCATTTCCAAATGGATTTTTATAAGAGCACTGCTGGCATTGGAAAAAATCAGGACACGGCGTAGAGCGCTCATGAAAGCCTGCCGGTTCACAGTCACATTGTTCGGATTGTCCTGCGGAATCACGCTGTTGTAATTGGGATAACGCCCTTCAATAAGACGGCAGTTCATCATAAATCCTTCAGACTGCATCAAGGCATTGCGCTCGCTGAAACGTACTACCACATCTCCCTGCTCTTTGGCCAGGATGTTCCTTGCCAATGTCGCAGGTTTTTTGGGCAGGATGAAAGTTCCGGGAGCAGAGGCCTGCACACCGTTTGTCTTGTCGCAGGCCAGCTTATGGCCATCACTGGCAACTACCGTCAGATCGTTCTCCGAGATGTCAAAAAACACTCCGTTCATAACGGGACGGAGAGCATCATCGGCCGTGGCAAAAAGGGCACGGCTTATTCCGGAATACAGTGCGTTTGCACTCAGCGTAAGCGAAGAGCCGTTTTCTTCCATCTGGGGAGGAACGGGATAATCCTCCGCGTTCTGTCCCATAAAATTATACTTTCCGTTCTGATATTCCACCGTGATTTCCAGAGTTGTCTCATTCACATAAAACTCCAGCGGCTGTTCGGGAATCTCCTTCATGGCATCCTGAATAGTCTTAGCGTTCACGGCAAAACAAATATCCGCATCGCTCTCGACCAGATCCACCCATGTGGTGAGAGTCGTCTCATTATCGGAAGCCGTAAGGGTAAGCTTGTTGTCCTTAATGTCGAAAACAAAGCAGTCCAATATGGGCAAGTTGTTTTTTGAAGCAATCACGCGGCCTATCGCCTGAAGACGTGCCGAAAGCACAGAACTGGAAATAACGAATTTCATATATTGGCGTTTTTATTTATTTGTTCTAATCTATCAAAGGACAAAAGTACAAAAAAATAGGAATTTATCAATCTATTCATTCTCTATTTTTTGAAGGCCCATGAAACTAAGGGGAATTCGGACGAAGATGGA
>VSQE01000045.1 GCA_009775705.1 Prevotellamassilia sp. | reverse complement strand
CTTCCAACAGTTGGAAGTTTGCCGCCCTCTGAGAAAAATGTCTGAACCGGATATTATCCTTCAACAGCGGCCTGCGCCGCCGCAAGTCTGGCGATGGGCACACGGAAGGGAGAACAGCTGACGTAGTTCAAGCCTACTTTGTGGCAGAACTTAACGGAGCTGGGTTCACCGCCGTGCTCACCGCAGATGCCGCACTTCAGTTCGGGACGGACGCTGCGGCCCTTGTCTACGGCCATTTCAATGAGCTGCCCTACTCCATTCTGGTCCAAAACCTGGAAAGGATCGACGTTCAGGATCTTTTTCTCCAGATATACCGGCAGGAAGCTGGCAATATCATCGCGGGAATATCCGAATGTCATCTGCGTCAGGTCATTCGTACCAAAGGAGAAATACTCGGCACGGGAAGCTATACGGTTGGCCGTAAGCGCCGCACGGGGGATCTCGATCATTGTTCCGACCTTGTAAGGAATCTCCAGACCCATTTCCTCAAACACGGCAGTAGCCTCCGCACGAATGACGGTTTCCTGTGCTTCGAACTCATACAAGATACCGGTCAGAGGCACCATGATTTCAGGATGCGGATCCAGACCTTCTTTCTTCAGTTCCACTGCGGCGGAAAGGATGGCACGGGTCTGCATCTGGGTGATTTCGGGATATGTGTTTCCGAGACGGCAACCACGGTGTCCGAGCATCGGGTTATGTTCGCAAAGACTCTCCACTCTCTGACGGATATATTCCACAGTCACGTTCATTGCCTTTGCCATCTCTTCCTGTCCTTTTGCATCGTGGGGCACGAATTCATGGAGAGGAGGATCAAGCAGACGCACATTGACGGGATAGCCGTTCATGGCACGGAAGATGCCTTTGAAATCTTCTTTCTGGAACGGGAGAAGTTTGGCCAATGCCTTTTTACGTCCTTCCACGTCTTCGGCCAGAATCATCTCACGCATAGCAATGATTTTCTCGCTATCGAAGAACATGTGTTCCGTACGGCAAAGCCCGATACCTACAGCTCCGAACTTGCGGGCCACCTCAGCATCATGGGGCGTATCGGCATTGGTACGGACCTGCAAGTGCGTGTATTTGGCACACAAATCCATCAATGCGGCGAAGTCTCCGGAAAGTTCGGCTGCCTGGGTGCGGATCTCACCTTTGTACACCCGTCCGTTCGTTCCGTTCAGGGAGATATAATCGCCTTCCTTCAGAACAATGCCGTCTATCTCTACAGTCTTTGCCTTATAGTCCACATTGATGGCACCGGCACCGCTCACGCAGCACTTGCCCATACCGCGGGCCACAACTGCCGCATGGCTCGTCATACCTCCACGGGCCGTCAGGATGCCCTCTGCAACAGCCATACCTGCCAGGTCTTCGGGAGATGTCTCGATACGCACCATCACCACTTTGTGACCGTCGGCATGCCACTTGGCGGCATCTTCGGCAAAGAAAACAATCTGGCCACAGGCCGCACCCGGAGAGGCGGGCAGACCACGCGTGAGTTCCTGGGCTTTGGCCAGAGCTTCTTTATTGAATACGGGATGCAGAAGTTCGTCCAGTTTATTGGGCTCGCAACGCTGGATGGCCGTCTTCTCGTCAATCATTCCCTGACGCACCAGATCCATGGCAATTTTCACCATTGCGGCACCGGTACGCTTGCCGTTACGGGTCTGAAGGAACCACAGCTTGCCTTCCTGTACGGTAAATTCCATATCCTGCATGTCGCGGTAATGTTCCTCCAGCTTGGTCTGGATGGCATCCAGCTGCTTATAGATTTCAGGCATGGCTTCTTCCATCGAAGGATAGTTGGCCTTGCGCTCTTCTTCGCTGATGCCCTGCAATTCGGCCCAGCGGCGGCTGCCCTCAAGAGTGATCTGCTGAGGAGTGCGGATTCCGGCCACTACATCCTCGCCCTGAGCGTTGACAAGCCATTCGCCGTTGAACAGGTCCTCGCCCGTCGCGGCATCGCGGCTGAAGCAGACACCCGTTGCGGAAGTATTGCCCATGTTGCCGAAAACCATCGCCATGACCGTTACGGCCGTACCCCACTCTGCGGGGATGCCTTCCATCTTGCGGTAAAGGATTGCACGTTCGTTCATCCAGGAATCGAAGACGGCGCAGATAGCTCCCCACAGCTGTTCCATAGGATCACTTGGGAAATCCTTACCGGTCTGATCCTTGATGGCAACCTTAAACAGCGTCACCAGTTTTTTCAAGTCATCTACGTCCAGCTCATTATCCAACTTTACGCCTTTCTCCTTCTTGACAGATTCGATGATGGCCTCGAAAGGATCAATGTCTTCCTTATTGGTCGGCTTCATGCCGAGAACCACATCGCCGTACATCTGTACGAAACGACGGTAGGCATCGTAGGCAAAACGAGGATTGCCCGTTTTCTTAGACAAGCCCTCGACCACCTCATCGTTCAAACCGAGATTAAGGATGGTGTCCATCATGCCCGGCATGGACGCACGGGCACCCGAACGAACCGAAAGAAGCAGAGGATTGGCAGCATCACCAAAACTGTTGCCCATCAGCTCTTCTACATGACGAAGTGCTTTCTCCACATCTGCCTTCAGCATATTCACGACATCGTCCTTGCCTATTTTATAATAATCATTGCAAGTATCCGTCGTAATTGTAAAACCGGGAGGAACGGGCACTCCGATGAGGTTCATTTCAGCAAGGTTCGCCCCCTTGCCGCCCAACTCGTTGCGCATATCCGCGCGACCTTCCGCCTTACCGGCTCCAAAAGTATAGACTCTTTTGTTTTCCATAAATTAATTTATTTAAATCGTATATGTGGCAAAGATAAAAAAATGTTTTGAAACAACAAAGACTTTTCCTTCCTATGTCATGCCGAGTTTGCAGAAAAAGGTAAATTTAGTAAAAAAACGTATTTTCCGCCGCCGTTTCCGACAATGAGGACGCAGAGCCTGCACAAGAGTTCCGCACAGGACAGCCATGCGCAATATCGCAGGAAAAAGACTTGTTTTTTTCAGATTCAGAAACACCCGACAGACATAACGGCAGCCCCGAAAATCACGCTACGACAAAAACCGTGCCAGGATTTTTTTGCAAAAAATTCCACACATATTTTAACACGCTTCTTAAAAGTTTAACATCGGAAATCGAAGCAATTTGAACGGAAACGGGCCTTCTTTTCACAACATAGTATCTTTTTTGAAAAAGTTCCGACCTTTTTTAAAAAAGATACTATGTTTTTTTCACGTTTAGCATCGAAAAAAAGCCGCTTTCAGGCGGCTTTTCAGGGATCTTCTACTTTGCTGACGCAAATATACTACATCCGCGAGCGGAATACAAATGTTAATTAACTTCCGTTTACATCTGGTCCAAAAGAGCCTTTTTGCTTATCGACGCCAAACGTGAGACGAAACCGGGCCATTTCCGCATCACTCCCTCCCGGCAAAAAACGCCGGACGAGCTGCATAAAATTTTGTTTTGAGAAAAACAGCCTTTCCCATAATTGCCATTTCATAAAATAATACTAAATTTGCGAAGAATTTGACAATCACAATTTAAAATATAAGTACATCATGGAAAAAAGCGCATTACAGATTGCCCGTGCCGCTTACCAGCCTAAACTCCCGCTGGGACTTCGCGGCAATGTCTGCATCAAAGAAGGCGAACCCACCCAGAGCGTAGGTAATCAGGACGAAATCAAAGCCCTGTTTCCCAACACCTACGGTATGCCTTTGGTAGAATTTGTCCCCTCCGACGAGAAGAAAGAATATGCTCCGATGAACATCGGCATCATCCTTTCCGGCGGTCAGGCCCCCGGAGGACACAACGTGATCTGCGGTCTTTATGACGAACTGAAGAAGCAGAATCCGGAGAACAAGCTCTACGGTTTTCTGATGGGCCCCGGCGGCCTGGTCGACCATAAATACATCGAACTGACCGATGCGCTCATTGACGAATACCGCAACACCGGCGGTTTCGACCTGATCGGTTCCGGCCGTACCAAGCTGGAAAAAGAAGACCAGTTCGAGAGCGGCCTCAAAATCATCCGCCAGCTCGGCATCAAAGCCATCGTAATCATCGGCGGCGACGACTCCAACACAAACGCATGCGTTCTGGCCGAATACTATGCCGCCCGCAATTACGGCGTACAGGTTATCGGCTGCCCCAAAACCATTGACGGCGACCTGAAAAACGAGCAGATCGAGACCAGTTTCGGCTTCGACACCGCCTGCAAGACCTATGCCGAAGTGATCGGAAACATCCAGCGCGATGCCAATTCCGCACGCAAATACTGGCACTTCATCAAACTGATGGGCCGCTCTGCCTCACACATCGCCCTGGAATGTGCATTACAGTGCCAGCCCAACGTATGTATCATCAGCGAAGAGGTTGAAGAGAAAAACCTGACACTGGACGATGTTGTCACCTACATCGCTGAAGTAGTGGCTAAACGTGCTGCTCAGGGAAACAACTTCGGAACGGTCCTCATCCCCGAAGGCCTGATAGAGTTCATCCCGGCCATGAAGAAACTGATTGCCGAGCTGAACGACCTGCTGGCCACTTCGGAAGCCGCCGATGTCGCTGCCGAAGAACAGCGCACATGGATTCTCGGCAAGCTGTCGAAGGCCAACGCCGCCATCTACGAAAGTCTGCCCGAAGGTGTGGCCAAGCAACTCACGATGGAACGCGACCCGCACGGAAACGTTCAGGTATCTCTGATCGAAACCGAAAAACTGCTCTCTGAAATGGTTGCCAAGAAATTGCAGACATGGAAAGCCGAAGGCAAATTCAGCGGAAAATTCGCCGCACAGCACCATTTCTTCGGTTACGAAGGCCGCTGCGCCGCCCCGTCCAACTATGATGCCGACTATTGCTATGCGCTCGGAACCAGTGCTGCCCAGTTGGTGGCCAACGGCAAGACCGGCTACATGGCCATCGTGAAAAACACAACAGCCCCCGCCGCCGAATGGGTGGCAGGAGGTGTGCCCATCACGATGATGATGAATATGGAACGCAGAAACGGCAAGATGAAACCGGTGATCAAAAAAGCCCTGGTCCGTCTGGACGGCGCCCCCTTCAAGGAATTTGCCGCACATCGGGAAGAATGGGCCGAAGGGACCTGCTTTGTATACCCCGGCCCCATCCAGTACTTCGGTCCGTCTGAAGTCTGCGACCAATGCACAATGACTCTCAAACTGGAACAGAACAAATAACACGACAACACAACAGACGAATAGGTGAGCCTGCACAGGCCCACCTATTCGTTTGCTATACCAACGGTTTGAAGCAGCCCGCCACACATAGAAAGACCTCCCCCAAAAAACCGGTCCGCCACAAAAGCAGACGGAAAAAGAAAGCCTCCCTGAGACAACGACTCTTCGGAGGCATAAGTTCCCGTGCGCTATGGATCGGCGGGATCATCAGCGGCTGTATATACATATATATATTCTACGCCTACGTGGTTTCCCCCTTCGCCATGCGCTGGCACGGCCTTTACGGAGAAATCAACTATCCGGAAGGTTATTCCATCCGGGGCATAGATGTCAGCCACCATCAAGGCACCATAGACTGGGAAAAACTCAGTCATGCCAAAATGGGGAACGAGCCTATCAGTTTTGTATTTATCAAAGCGACGGAAGGGAAAAGTCTTTTAGATGAAAACTTCAACGACAACTTCTATCAGGCTCGTGAATACGGATTTACAAGAGGGGCATATCATTATTTCCACCCGGAGATGACAGCCAAGGAACAAGCCCGGTTCTTCTTGCGTCAGGTGCATCTGGAAGAAGGAGACCTTCCTCCGGTTCTGGACATCGAGACCACCGGAAAGCTCACTCCGGCCCAACTCAGAAAAGAAGCACTTACCTGGCTGCGGATCGTTGAACGCCAATATGGTGTCAAGCCGATACTCTATACCTACTACAAGTTCAAGACCGGCTATCTCAATACTCCCGAATTTGACGAATACCCGTACTGGATTGCCCATTATTATGTGAACGAACTTGGATTCAAGGGCAAGTGGAAATTCTGGCAGCACACGGACCGCGGCAGACTTGAAGGCATACGCGGCTACGTGGACCTGAACATCTACAACGGCTCCATGTATGACCTGCGGCAACTCACTCTCAAATAAGACATACAACCGGAAAATCCATGTCCACACCTTATTTTGACTTTCGCCGCTTCCGCATCCGGCACGACCGTTGCGCCATGAAAGTGGGAACGGATGCCGTCCTGTTGGGTGCATGGGCCGATGTGACAAAAGCCAAAAACATATTGGACATCGGCTGCGGATCGGGACTTATCACCATCATGGCAGCCCAACGAAATCCGACGGCCACACTGACTGGAATAGAAATCGAAGCCAACGCCGCCGGCCAGGCCCAGGAAAACAGCGAAGCCTCTCCTTACGCCGACCGCATAGAAATCATTTGCTCGGACATCAGACATTACCAACCCGCCCGACGTTTTGACTGCATCCTGTCGAACCCTCCTTTTTTTGAAGAAAAGCTACTCCCGCCCGACAAGACCCGATCCACCGCCCGACACACCGCCGGACTGCCTTTCAGCGAACTGCTCAAGGAAGCGAAACGCTTGTTGGAACCCAACGGACTTTTTCACGTCATCATCCCCTATACATCTGTCAACCAATTTCTTGCATTCAGTTCTCTGCAAGGATTCTCTCTGACCGCCCGCACAGATGTAACAACCAAAAAAGGAAAGCCCCCCAAAAGAACCCTCCTGTGCTTGTACAACAATATCGCACCTGTCCGCACAAGTTTCTCACAACTGGAACTGACAGACGAACAGGGCCGACGAAGCGCCGCCTATCAGGAACTGACAAAAGACTTCTATTTATAAATCTTTTGGGAAAATTCAGAGATCCGTTGGGCTAAAGTAATCCGTTTGACATTTGAAGTTAACAATTCTTAGGGATAAGATTCGCAGAAATATCAAAAAATTTTTTTGTATTTAATCTATAATTCTTAATTTTGCAACCATCAAATTAAATCATTCGGACCAATGAATTTCAAACTCATACGCTTTTTTGCAGCAGGCACCTTGTTCTTTGCTGCAACTACAGCGCTTTTCGGACAAGATCTCATAGCCCGTCAGGCTCCCGTCAACCGCAAGTTGAAAGCGGTGGATTCCGTTACGTTGCAACGCCTGCTGGACGCCGAACGTCTGGAAGAGGCCGATCTTTATTCCTCTTCCTGGAACACGCAGTCCACACATTGCTATTCCCACTCGGAGTTGCCTGACAGTTTCAAGATTGATTTACGGGGATTTGCCATGCCCACCCCCAGCCGCAACATCACAAGTCGTTTCGGCTACCGGCCTGCTTTCCGCCGCATGCACAAAGGATTAGATATTAAAGTTTACACCGGCGACACCATCAGCGCCGCATTCGACGGGAAAGTAAGGATCGTGAAATACGATGCCAGAGGATACGGAAACTATGTTGTCATTCGTCACGACAACGGCCTGGAAACCATCTACGGCCACATGTCCAGACAATTGGTGAAGGTGAACCAGGACGTAAAAGCGGGCGACCCCATCGGCTTGGGAGGCAACACTGGATTGTCCTACGGATCGCATCTCCACTTCGAGACCCGCCTGCTGGGTGAAGCCATTGACCCGGCATTACTCTTTGACTTTGTGAACCAGGATGTGACAGGAGATTTCTACGTCTATCACAAGAACGGGAAAGATAAAGAAAACACCCTGTTGGCCAACAATGATGCCGGCAGCAAAGACAAAAGCAAGATAGCCTCACGCAATTCCGGCCGGACTGGAAACCATTATTATAAAGTACATAAAGGAGAAAGTCTTTATTCCATAGCCGGGAAATTAGGACTGAGCGTAGCACAATTATGCTCGGTCAACCGTATCGGCAAAAAAACAAAAATCCGTCCGGGACAGATTTTGCGATATTAACGAAAAGAGCGTATCCGTATTGTCTCCATCTCACAAGGCTGTCCCGCCCGAACCGGCGAAACAGCCTTTTTTATGGAATAGTCCCCCAACACAACTACGTTTGAAATCATGAAGGATCTAAGACTTTTGGTTCGTCCCAACATTCAGGCCTTATGCGCAATGCCCGCTACCGAAAGACAGAGAGAGACGGCGAAAAACAGGCTCGACGCAAATGAAAGCCCGTTCAATTCGCCCTATAACAGATATTCCGACCATTTGCAAAAGGAAATCTGCAAAAAAACAGGACTTCTGAGAGGGATAACCCCGGAATGTATCTTTCCGGCAAACGGCTGCGACGAACTGATCGACATGACTTTCCGCATATTCTGCACTCCACAGGAAGACAACGCAGTAGGTATCACTCCCTCCTACCCGATGTTTTCAAGACGGGCAGCAGTAAACGGCATTGAATACAGAACCGTTCCCCTGACTCCCGATTATGACTTTACGGCGGAGAGTGTCCTGACCCAAACGGATACACATACAAAAATCATTTTCTTATGCAGCCCGAACAATCCCACCGGAAATTTGCTGAGCCGTAATGAAATCATCCGGACAGCGGAAGCTTTTGAAGGCATCGTCGTCGTTGACGAAAGCTACATTGATTTCTCCCGCACGGAATCCCTGCTTAAAGAACTGCCGAAACGCCCCAACCTGATCGTGCTGCACTCGTTCTCCGCAGCTTGGGCCGCGGCCGGCATACGTTTGGGTATCCTTTATGCCATACCGGAAATTGTAAGATATTTCCACACCGTCACTCTACCCTTCCACATCGGACAGCCAACATGCGAACATGCCCTCGACCTGATAAGACGCAGGTTTGACATTGACCGCTGGGTAAAGCATCTGCTTGAAGAGCGCGACAAAGTGATCGCCGCCTTCAAACTGCTCCCCATCTGTGAGAAGATCTACCGCACCCACTCCAATTTCTTTTTGGTCAAAGTCAAGAACGCGAAGACCGTATACGAATACCTGTTGAAAAACGGGATAGCCGTCCAGAACTGCGACGAGATGGCATTATGCCAAGGCTGTCTCCGGATCACAATAGGACTTCCACAGGAAAACAACGCGCTGTTAGGAGCCTTGCGAAAATTTTCAGAGAAGAAATCAGGAAACCGCCCATGACACGAAGAACCTCAATATGCCTGTTCCTGCTCCTTACCTTCATTTGTTCATGCGGGAAAATAGAACTGCCGGACCCGTCCTCTTCCACCCCAGACGACAAACACCCGGACCATCCGGAAAGCACAACCGAAGAAACCATCACCGTCTCACAACTGCTGGAACTTGACAAGGAACAGAACCATGAGGTCCACGTGAAAGGCTACATCGTCGGCTACGTTGACGGTACAACACTGAAACAGGCTCGGTTCCTATGCCCCGAAAACAGAGCGAATACCAACTTGTTACTGGCGGACAAACCGGACGAACAGGAAACCTCACGCTGCACCGCCGTTTTCCTTGAAACCGGCGACAACGGTTTCAGAACGGCACTGAACCTATACGACCATCCGGACTTCTTCCACAGACAGATCATCATCCACGGACTTTCACAGGCCTATTTCGGACAAACGGGCATCCGAAAAATGCTCGATTACCATTGGCCTTTTGAAAGCGACTCTCCAGAAGAAATCCGGAAACCGGATTTGTCGGACAAGACAGAATATATACCCGAAGGCCGTTGATCTTCCTCTGCTGGAACAACGTATAAGAAGAAGGGGAAGCACACCGCTAACCGATGCGCGAGACCTTGCTCAATCTGTTCTCGTCGATAATTCGGATCATACGTCCGGAAACATCCACCAGGCCTTCCATGGAAAAGGCGGAAAGAGTGCGGATGGCATTCGAGGTTGTCATATTGGACAGATTGGCCAGATCTTCCCGCGAAAGACGTATGTCTATCCGACCTTCGCCGTCCAGTCCGTACACGGCCTGCAAAGACAACAGGCTCTCTGCCAGACGGCCGCGGATATGCTTCTGCGTCAGGCTCACCGTCCGGCGGTCGGCAATCCCCAAGTCCATCGCCAGTTCCGAAATGAAAAACCTGCACAATCCCACATTTCCACACATAACCTCCTTGACAGCTTCCATCGAGATGGTACAGATCAGACTTTCCTCGAAAGCCGCAGCTGCCGTCACGTAAGGCTCACAGGCCAACGATGCGCGATAACCGAAATACTGGACCGGACGCATCAGCCTCAGCAACTGGCTACGGCCTCCTACCCCACTGCGATAGATCTTGACTTTTCCTTCCAACAGACACAGCAAAGATTCCGGACTTTCGTTTTCATGATAGATAATTTCATTCTTCCGAAAACTCTGTAAAGACATCGTGCCGGCCAAAAGTTTCCTTTCACGCTCGGAAAGCAGATTCCAAAGCGGAGCAATCCGCTCCATTACATATTGTATGTCAAGCGGTTCCCGTGACATGTTTTTTCAATCTGTTTAAGAATTATGTTTTACAGCACAAAAATACGGAAAAACTATGATACCCGAAAATAAAGGACATAAAACCTATCCCTTCCTTTCAAATTAAAACCTTCACACAAATACAAGACACTTCAAGTTCGGAGCGGAAACCTTGTGGGAAAGAACGACCTGCAAAAAACTTCTTATGTCCCCTTTCAACTGCTTCTGCTCCTTTTTCCATTCGCTCGTATTTTTTTTATATTTTTTTCTTTATATCCGAAATTATACCTAACTTTGGAGCGATGATAATTTAACAAAAACCTTAAAGATCAAAAACACATATGTCCTATCTTAAATTCGACAAGACGCAAATGACCAATTTACAGGACTCGTTATTTAAGGAGTTACTGATTACAAATAAATCAGGTGCGTATTGTTCCACAACCCTCGTCGGCTGCAACATCCGCAAATACCACGGTTTGCTGGTGGTACCCGTTCCGCAGTTGGATGACGAGAACCATGTATTGCTCTCCTCACTTGACGAAACTGTGATCCAGCACGGCGCCGAATTCAATCTGGGCCTGCACAAATATCAGGGTGACAATTACAGCCCCAAAGGGCACAAATACATCGTAAGTTTCGAGTGGGAAAAAGTTCCCACGTGGATATATCGTATCGGGGGGGTTCTGCTAAAGAAAGAAATCGTATTCCGCACCGACCATCACAGGCTCTTCATCCGCTACACCCTTCTGGAAGCCCATTCTCCCACCACCCTGCGTCTTAAACCGTTCCTGGCCTTCCGCTGTGTCCGGCAGTGGACTCATGAAAACACAACTGCCAATACCGGATACACTCCCGTGGAACACGGAATCAAGATGTGCCTTTATGAAAACTATCCGGAACTCTACATGCAGACAAATGTAGAGAATGAATTCAAATATTGTCCCGACTGGTATCGCGGACTGGATTATCCGAAAGAACGCGAACGCGGCTACGACTCTTCGGAAGACCTGCTGGTACCCGGCTATTTTGAAATGCCTATAAAAAAAGGGGAGAGCATCGTTTTCACGGCTTCCCTCAAAGAAAAGCAGCCAACGCAGTTTGAACCGCTCATGGAAGAGGAAATAAGCGGTCTGGATGTCCGCGACAGCCTGTACCACTGTCTGGTAAACGCCGCCCATCAGTTCCGGGTACAAAAAGACGGAGAAGCATATCTGCTGGCCGGCTATCCCTGGTTCAAATGCCGTGCCCGCGACACTTTCATCTCATTGCCGGGCCTGACCCTCTCGGTCGGAGAAACCGCCCAGTTCGAGAAATACATGGAAACAGCGTCCAAAGCCATCCGTAACTATATCAACAAGGAACCGGTTTCGGTAGCCATCTACGAGATGGAACAGCCCGACACCCTTCTTTGGGCCATCTGGTGCATTCAACAATACGGCAAATACGTTTCACGGCATGAATGCCACAAAAAATACGGCACACTGCTCAAAGAAATCATCAGTTTCATACGGAGCGGGAAACACAACAACCTCTTCCTGCACGAAAACGGTCTTCTTTACAGCAACGGGCGCGACCGTGCCGTCACTTGGATGAACTCCACCGCCAACGGACGCCCCATTATACCGCGGTCCGGCTATATTGTAGAATTCAACGCATTATGGTACAACGCCCTGAAATTCTATGAACAGATGCTCACGGAAAACGGTGGAGAAGACAACCTCGCCCTTGCCGGACAGTATGCTTCGGAAGCGGAGAAAATGGGAAAATCCTTCAAAGAAGTATTCCTGAACGAACACGGGTATCTGCTGGACTATGTAGACGGCCAGATGATGGACTGGAGTGTCCGTCCCAACCAATTATTCGCCATCTCCCTCGACTTCTCTCCGCTCAACGTAAAGGAACGGAAAGGGGTACTCGACATCTGCACCAAAGAGTTGGTTACGCCAAAAGGCATCCGCTCCCTCTCTCCCAAGAGCGGCGGATATAACCCGATGTACATCGGAGAACAGGTACGCCGCGACTACGCCTATCATCAAGGCACTGCCTGGCCTTGGCTCACCGGTTTCTACCTCGAAGCCTACCTGCGCGTCTACAAGATGAGCGGTGTAAACTATATTGAACGCCAGCTTATCGGATTTGAGGAAGAACTGTTCTATCATTGCGTAGGCACCATCCCGGAACTCTTCGACGGCAACCCACGGTTCAGCGGGCGCGGAGCCATCTCCTTTGCTATGAACGTAAGCGGCATCCTGCGGGCTATCCGTCTGCTTGAGAAATACAAAATAGAAGAAGACTAACAACAAGAGGTACCTTATATATGAAAGTTTTAATGTTCGGATGGGAGTTCCCGCCTCATATTCTGGGCGGACTCGGAACTGCCAGTTACGGTATCACCGCAGGTCTGGCCAAACAGCCCGACATGCACATCACCTTCTGCATACCCAAACCCTGGGGCGACGAAGACAAGAGTTTCATGAACATCATCGGTCTGAGCGAGACACCGATAGTATGGCGAGACGTAACCCGTGAATATGTGGACCAACGTATCGGAGATAAAATGTCTCCCGAGCAATATTTCGCCCTCCGTGACCACATCTATGCGGATTTCAACTACCGTGCCACCAACGATTTGGGCTGTATAGAGTTCTCGGGCCGTTATCCCGACAATCTGTATGAAGAGATCAACAACTACTCCATTGTGGCCGGTGTCATAGCACGTCAGCAGGAATACGAGATCATCCATGCCCACGACTGGCTCACCTATCCAGCAGGGATACACGCCAAGAATATATCGGGAAAGCCGCTTGTCATCCACGTCCATGCAACGGATTTCGACCGTAGCCGCGGAAATGTGAACCCAACCGTATACAGCATCGAAAAAGACGGAATGGACCATGCAGACTGCATCATGTGTGTCAGTGAGTTGACCCGCCAGACCGTCATCAACCACTATCACCAAGATCCGGCGAAATGTGTCACGATGCACAATGCCGTCTATCCGCTGGCCTCCGAAATTCAGGAAATAATAGACAAAGGACGCACAAAAAAGGACAACAACGAAAAGGTGGTGACTTTCCTGGGACGCATCACCATGCAGAAAGGCCCCGAGTATTTCGTGGAAGCCGCCGCACTCGTTCTGCGCCGCACACACAACATCCGTTTCTGCATGGCCGGATCGGGAGACATGATGAACGACATGATCGAACTTGCCGCACAACGTGGAATAGCCGACAAGTTCCATTTCCCGGGATTCATGAAAGGCAAACAGGTTTATGAGGCCTTCCGCGACAGCGATGTCTACGTAATGCCATCTGTTTCCGAACCTTTCGGAATATCCCCTCTTGAAGCCATGCAATGCGGTGTACCTTCCATCATCAGCAAGCAGAGCGGTTGCGCCGAAATTCTCGACAAGTGCATCAAAACCGATTACTGGGACATCAATGCAATGGCCGATGCGATGTACTCCATCTGTACCAACGAAGCGCTCCACACTTATCTGAAAGAAGAAGGAAAAAAAGAAGTCGACCAGATCACATGGGAAAAAGTCGGCGAGCGCATCTACAACATCTACAATCAGGTTATCGACAAATACAACCACTAACGTCACGAACAACTATGAAAACCATTTGCTTATACTTCGAGATTCATCAGAATATTCACCTGAAACGCTACCGTTTCTTCGACATCGGTACAGATCACTACTATTACGACGACTACGAGAACGAACGCTCCATCACCGAGACGGCCGACCGCTCTTACGTGCCCGCCCTGAACGCGCTGATCGAAATGGCCAAACGTTACGGCGACTACTTCAAATGTGCCATTTCATTGTCGGGATGCGCCATCGAGCAATTGGAAAACCATGCTCCGCAGGTCATCGAACTCCTCCAACAACTCAACGAAACCGGTTGCGTAGAATTTCTGGCCGAGCCATATTCCCACGGATTCTCCTCACTGAAAAATCCCGAATGTTTCAAGGAAGAAGTACATCGTCTGTGCAAAAAAGTGAAGGCCCTCTTCGGACAAGAACCTAAAATATTCCGCAACTCGTGCCTCATCTACTCTGATGAAATCGGTGAGCTCGTTGCCAACATGGGATTCAAGGGCATGCTGGCAGAAGGTGCACGTCACATCTTGGGATGGAAGAGTCCCCACTTCGTCTATAACTGCAACCGCAACCCCAACCTGAAACTGTTGCTTCGCGATTACAGCCTGTCTGAGGATATCAGTTTCCGTTTCAACGATTCCTCATGGAGCGAATATCCCCTTTTCGCCGACACCTATGCCAACTGGATCGCCCGACTTCCCGAAGAGGATCAAGTCATCAACATTTTCATGGAACTTTGCGCACTCGGAATATTCCAGCCTCTGTCGTCCAATATTCTGGAATTCATGAAGGCCCTTCCGGAACAACTCAAACAACGCGGCGTAGTATTCTCCACTCCCTCGGAAATCTGCTCCAAGATGAAATCCGCCGGCGACCTGAACGTCCCGTTCCCCACGTCATGGGTAGACGAAGAAAGAGACTGCTCTCCATGGCTGGGAAATGTCATGCAACGTGAAGCCATAGAAAAGCTCTACAGTGTGGCCGACCGTGTACGCATCTGTCGTGACCGCCGCCTGATGCAAGACTGGGATTATCTGCAAGCATCCAACAACTTTCGTTTCATGAGCACGAAAGCCAGCTCTTACGGCGGCTACCGCGGAATCTACGATTCACCCTACGATGCTTTTACCAACTACATGAATATCATCGGTGACTTCATTACACGCGTCAACAATCTCTATCCTGCCGACATTGAAAACGAGGAACTCAACTCCCTGCTCACTACAATCAAGAACCAGGAAGGAGAGTTGGAAATAAAAGACAAGGAAATAGAAAAGTTGCGTCACATGCTGACGAAACTTGAAAAGAAGGCTCCGGAAACCCAAGATAAAAAAACCGCGCCCAAGAAGATATCCGCAAAAAAATCTACGGACAAAAAGAAATAATCAAAGACATGTATCCCCCATCGGGTAGTGCGGACAAATGTTCCGCACTACCCGATATTTTTATAACAGACACACCACCCTGACCCATTTGTACAAAGTTTTTCTATTTTATTTTAGAAAATGGGGTAAGGATATAAAATAAATGTAGTACTTTTGCAAAACTTCTGTTCTATAAACAGAAATCACATCAAAGAAAGTAAACAACAGCACTTTGTCTCAAAACAATGAACAAATTCCTACTGATTTTAACTTCCGCGCTATTCGCCCTCTCATCCTGCAGAACCTCTGAAAAAGTTTTGTATTTCCAAGATGTCGAAGCCAATGAAACCATTCCCACGCAAACCATAGCCCCGCTAAAATTCATGCCGGGAGACAAGCTCACCCTTGTTGTCACCAGTAGTGCCACTCCTCAACTTGCCCAGCAATTCAATCTACCGGTGGTCACACTACAGGCCGGGTCTACCAACAGGAGCTATTCCAACCAGATTTCCGTATATGTCGTTGACGAACGCGGCAACATAGACATCCCCACCCTCGGACGCGTAAAAGTGGAAGGCCTCACCCGTTCCGAAGTGAGCGATAAGGTTCAGAATCTTCTCCGTGAAGGCCGTCTGTTGAGCGATGCCGTTGTCACCGTCAGCTCACACGACCAGTACGTCACTGTTCTCGGTGAAGTGAAAACCCCCGGTCGGCTTAACATCACACGCGACAACATCACGATACTCGAAGCTTTGGGACAAGCCGGCGACCTCAACATCCAAGCCCGACGCGACCGCATCAAAGTATTCCGTCAGGAAGGAAACGAAAGTAAAACGTACTTCGTAGACATCCGCTCCAAAGATCTCATGAACTCGCCGGTCTATAACCTGAAACAGAACGATGTGGTCTATGTCGAGCCGAACAAGGTACGCATCGGACAATATACCAACAATGACAACAGCGTCCGATCCATTTCCACATGGCTTTCAGTCAGTTCTGTACTGATCAGTCTGGGAATTCTTATATTCAGATAGCCCTCGGGCCCCATCCCTCAAAATAAGAATCCGGCCAACCAGTAAACTCGGTTGGCCGGATTTTTTATGACCAAAAACAGCTTTGGGGAATGACTTAAACTTTCATTGGCTTTTCTTCTTCGATTGGTAAAAAAAACATATCTTTGCATAATTCGCAGACACCGACAAATTTACACCTAAAATCTACAAGAACAATATGAAAGGAATCGTTCTGGCAGGCGGCAGTGGCACACGCCTATACCCTATAACCAAAGGAATCAGCAAACAACTCATTCCTATCTTCGACAAGCCTATGGTATACTATCCGGTCTCTATTCTCATGCTCGCCGGCATCCGTGAGATCCTGATCATCTCCACGCCTCAGGACCTTCCGGCCTTCAAAAGACTTCTGGGAGACGGATCAGACTACGGCGTGAGTTTCACTTATGCCGAACAACCTTCACCGGACGGGCTGGCACAAGCCTTCATCATCGGAGAGAAATTCATCGGAGACGACAGCGTATGTCTCGTTCTGGGCGACAACATCTTTCACGGTAGCGGACTGCGCCGCATGTTGCGCAACGCTGTCGAAACAGCAGAAAAAAACCACAAAGCCACCGTCTTCGGGTATCGCGTAAACGATCCCGAGCGCTATGGTGTGGTAGAGTTCGATGCAGAGGGACAGTGTATCAGCATTGAAGAAAAACCAGAACAGCCACGTTCCAACTACGCTGTCGTTGGTCTGTACTTCTATCCCAATAAAGTTGTAGAAGTAGCAAAGACCATCCGTCCCTCCAAACGCGGAGAGCTGGAAATAACCACTGTCAACCAACGGTTCCTTGAAGACAACGAACTGATGGTACAGACATTGGGCCGCGGATTCGCCTGGTTAGATACCGGCACCCATGACAGTCTCAGCGAAGCCTCCACTTTTATTGAAGTAATCGAGAAACGGACAGGACTGAAAGTAGGATGCCTTGAAGGAATAGCTTTGAAGCAAGGCTGGATATCCCCTGAGAAAATCCGCGAACTGGCCCAACCCATGATCAAAAACCAATACGGCCAATACCTTCTGAAACTGGCTGAAGACACGGAGAAAAAATGAAAATCAGGCCACGCCGTTTCCCGCACGTCATCCTCCTTCTGGCTTTTATCCTTTCCGGAATAGGTACTCCTGTCATACGGGCAGAGAGAGTTTCACTCCCTCTGCCTGCAACATTCGTGCAGATCACTTCTACCGAAGACATCACGGAACAAGGATTCTACCTGATAGGCAGCACCTACAGCGTCACAGTCGTAAGCCGTCAGTTGGAAGGATTCCGTCTCATGAGCACAACCGTCAGCAACAACAATTCATACCTGAAAGCCGTAAAAAGCCTCTGGCCGCGTCCCCAACTCATCGAATGCGAGAAGACAGAACTGGTGTGGCAGTTCAAACAAGAAAAAGGAACAACCTGTTCCATTCATCCGGCTACCGACCCTTCAAAGAGCCTTTATGCAAACAAACCTTCGAATTCCACCAACCTGCAATTGGGCAGCGGGAGCAAACGGACCCTTTGGACAATACGGGAAAACGGAGACGGCACCTTTCTTCTCAACTGCAATGAAGCCACCAACCGGTATGTAGGGATCAACTGGCTGGATGAATCCGATGTCCGGTTCGGCAACTACACCCAGACGGGAGCCACCAACCACACGGTATACATCTACAAGATGGCCACAGAGCCGGCCGAAATCCCAGGCAACGCCGTCCTCCCCGCAAACAATTCGCGGGTCACTCTCTGCTGCAAAGAACAACTGGCGGGCCGCGGAATGGAAGGAATAGCTGCTGCCCCCTATATTCTGAACAACGGGAGCATAGCTCCGGACGAGCGCTTCGGACAATGGACCTGCCGGCACAAGGAAGCCGGTACTTTTCTGCTGGAAACCTCCGACCATCTTTTTCTGAACTACGAACTGGACAACGATGCCACAGAACACCGCTGGAAAATCTCGGACGGACACATTGTCCCGGCCGAAGAAACCAACGGCCGTCTTATGTATCTGCCAGCGGAAAACCGTTTCAGCTTGGTAGCGAACGAGTCCGAAACAGAAGTAGGAAGTCCGATATTCATGTCCGTCGGGAATCCACCCTCCTCAACATGCGGACAAGGGGTAAGAATCCTTTACGGGGCGTGGAGCGCGGAACGTCTCGCCAAGATCGACCTGAAAGGCATCTATGCCCTCGACCTCTCCCACATAAGTCTGCCCCGAAATGCCACAGGCTTCTCCGTCACTCCGTCAGACACCAACCTTCCCGTTTACATCAGCGAAGCGGATGTGTCACACTACCCGGCGGAATGGGATTTCGTGGTGTGCGATAACCAACTGCTCAAACGGACCGTGCTGAAAGACAAGTGCGCCTTTCTTCCCGACCGTGAAATCAAAATCTCGGAACAGGCCCCGCTGGTATATCAGCGAGAGATCATCAACGACGGGAATTGGGAAACCCTCTGCCTGCCGTTCGACTTCACCCTGCCCTCAGATTTTCAGGGCGAAGTCTTTGAGAGCATCAACGGACAGGAAATTTCCTTTCATCCGGTCCGTCAGATTCAAGCACACACTCCTGTCATCCTGCACTATAACGGAAATTCGACAGAAGCAACCGTCCCGTTTGAAGTGGAATCCGTCTCAGGAACCATCAAAACGGAAGACAACAAAAACGGTTTATTCTTCGGGACTTACCTTCCGCTTACCGTGGAAAGCGAGATACCCGGAATCTACTTGCTGAACACCGCCGGAAACCAGTTCGTCCACGCGGCCAAAGGCAGCCGCCTCTCGCCTTTCCGCGCCTATTTGCAAACAGAAACGGCTCCGGCCGCAAATCCCTATTCCGTTCTGCATCTGCAAGTACCGGCAAACGTACCTCACCAGACAAAAACACCGGAAACTCCGGTCTGCCATACCACAGACGGCAAACGCATGCACCCATCTGCGGCAGGAATGCTGCCACACGGTGTCTACATCATTAACGGGAAAAAAATAGTGAAATAACATAAGATACACCTACTATGAATATTGCTGTAGATTTTGACGGAACCATCGTCGAACATAAATATCCGGCCATAGGGAAGGAACTGCCTTTCGCCACCGCTACCCTGCGCCAACTGATGGAAGACGGGCACAAGCTGATTTTGTGGACCGTACGCGAGGGACAGCTTCTGGACGAAGCCATCGAATGGTGCCGAGCACACGGCGTACGTTTCTATGCCGTCAATCAGGATTTCGATGATGACAACAAAGAAAACAACGCACACTACAGTCGGAAGCTAAAAGTGCAGCTCTTCATTGATGACCGTAATGTTGGCGGTCTGCCGGACTGGGGGACGATCTATCAACTCATTTCCCGCCGCATCAGCTACGAGCAATTCCTACAGGAACAAAACGGACAGGAAACCGTCTCCAAGAAAAAAAGCTGGTGGAGATTCTGAGTTCCTCCTATAACAACAGCGAACTAAACTGAAAAGACAAACAATGAAAATACCTTCTGCACAACAAATGCAAGAACTGGACGGCTACACCATCCGGAAGGAGCCGGTGTCTTCCATCAACCTGATGGAGCGTGCCGCTCTGGCCGTCACCGGCGAGATCTGCAACAGATGGAACAACTCCACACCCATTGTGGTCTTCGCCGGACCGGGAAACAACGGCGGAGACGCTTTGGCCGTAGCACGCCTGCTTTCACAGCGCGGCTATCAGACCGAAGCCTTCCTTTTCAACATCAACGGAAAACTAAGCGAGGATTGCAGGGAAAACAAAGAACGGCTGGAAAACTGTCCCTCCGTAAAATTCCAGGAAATAACCTCTCAATTCGAACCACCCCAACTCACCGCCGACAAGATCGTCATAGACGGCCT